>JANJUB010000068.1 GCA_024710805.1 Fimbriimonadaceae bacterium
AGGTGGTGGGCGGTACAGGACTTGAACCTGTGACCCCTACAGTGTCATTGTAGTGCTCTACCACTGAGCTAACCGCCCGAGGGGGCGTTGCGCGAGGCAACGCAGGTTGAAATGATACCGCAGAACCGGCGCGGATTTGCACGGGTGCGCCCGGACCCCGTGACGGCCGTCGTGCCGATCTGCAGCAACGCCATCTCCGTGATCCCCGCATCCGTGCGGGTTTCGGTGCCATCCCCGTAAGCAAAGCAGGGAAGCCGCCTGCTGATTCGGGCGATAACTCTTGTGGTTATGTATCACGTGGTTGCAGTGGTGGTGTTCGCGTTGTCCATCTACGGGCTGTATGGGCTTTATCGAGAGTCGGCGCAGACCGTAGATTGATCCTGCTCCTCCCATCCCACACCCACAACGAAAAGGCCCGGTGCCAACTTTGGCATCCGGGCCTCTTTCTATTCAGCGTTGCCGTTTACGGATCGACGCGAACCGTGGTCGTCTGGTTGACGCCCAGATAGTTGCCCGTGATGACCACGTTGGTGGCCGACACGACCGGAGCCGTCGTGATCGGGAAGTCTGCGGCAGTCTGTCCTGCGGGGACGGTCACACTGCCCGGAACGGTGAGCACCGACGGGAGCGTCGACGCCAACGTTACAACCGAGCCACCCGTGAACGAGAACCAATCCAGCGAGGCCGTACCGGTTCCATTCTGGCCGCCGACGATCGGATTCGGAGTTACGGTGATCGACTGCAGCGATGCCCCGCGAATGAGTACGGTGTCCGTCCTAACTTGGCCGTTAAACGAACCGGTGACCGTAACGTTGATGTTGAACCGGGTGACCACGGTCGAGACTTGGAAGCTCGAGACGCGAGTGCCCGTCAAGACCGTCACCGTCGATGGGACGGCGCCGATGCCCGGGGAGCTGGACGAGAGGGTTACGGCGGCACCCGGCGCCTTGGCGGGAGCCGAGAGCTGTACCCAGCCTGGAGCCTTTTGGCCACCGAAGACTTGGTCCGGCGTGATGTTCAAGATCTCCAGGAATGGCGTCATGACCGTTACGTTGGCCGTGCGGACGACGTTGAACGCGCTGCCCGAGATCGTGACGGGGGTGTTGGCCTGTACCTGAAGGGTGTAGACCAAGAACGAGGCTTGGCTGGTCCCTGCCGGTACGAGCACGCTGGAAGCGACGATTGCCGCATTGGTGTTCGAACTGGATAGCACGACTCGGAAGCCGCTGGCTGGCGCACGGCCGGCCAAGAAGACCGTACCGTTGCCTCGCTGTCCGGCCGGGATCAACGTCGGGGTGACCGTGATTCGGTCGAGCGCCGTCGGCTGGACGAGCAGGGTGTTCTGGGCAATGTAGCCGGCTCGCTCGGCGCGGATGACCACCGGGGTCGTCTTGCCTACGGGCGAGGTGATGTAGTTGAAGGTGCGCGACGTCTGGCCACCCGGAACGGTCACGCTCGAAGGAACGCCGACGATCGAGTTGCTGGCGGTGATATTGACTGAAGCACCACCGAACGGAGCGGTGTTGTCGAGCACGACGGTTGCTTCGCCGGTGAATCCGCCGGGGATCGACTCGGGATCCAGCGTCAGGGTTGCCGGAGTGACGACCGGGCTCAGACGCAGGGCTCGAAGCTGGCCGGCCCTCGTGTAGGAGGCCACCACTTGTCCGAGGTCGTTGATGTCGAGGCCGTTCTCAAGCTGGATGCCCGAGTTCGGAGGCATGTAGGGATCGATCTCAAAGGGAACCCAGAACGGTTCGACGGGCAAGATCGGGAACCACAGCACGGTGCGCCAGGTGTAGGTGCCAAACCCATTCTGAAGATTGAACTGACCCGATCGGCCAACCAGGGTGAAGGCCGTGTTGACGCCGTAAACCTCGCCGACGTTATCGCCAGGGAGGAGCAGCGGGTTAACGACCTGCGTGCCGATCGCCACGAACGGGCGAGGGAAGTGGTAGACCGGACGGCCAAAGCCGTCGTTGAAGAACGGGCCAACCATGCCGACCGTGAGGGGTGCGCCATCGCCGCTGCCCGCGTTATCCGACATGTCGGTGACGGTCACGACTTCGGAGGCATCATCCGCGGCGTTGATTTCGGTCGGGGTGAACGTGTCCGCAGGGAGCATGGGAATCCGCCAGTTCCATGCGCTCACCGAACCATCATCCATCAGCGAGGTGCCAGCGACCCAGTTCAGGTTGCTGATCGCGGTGATGTTCATGTTCAGCGCACCGGCGATCGGCGGTACGGGAAGAACCCGCGTTCCGACGATAACCGTGCCGTTCTTGTAGGTTGAGTTGCCGGTCGGATCGACGTTGTAGGCGATCGTGTTGGAATCGTTGATGCCGACGCCCTCGGTGCCGAGATTTCCGATGCCGTTGGGCAAGAAATTCATCGTGCCGTTGACCCAGACGAACGCTCGCGCGTTGGCACCGACCCCGCTCGTGCCGATGACCGTACTGAATCGGTTGACCCAGTTTGATCGGGCAGCCGGGCGTCCCGGCAAGATGCCAAGGTCGTAGATCAGCCCGCTTTCCCAAAGGAATGACGCACTGGTCGTTGTCCGCGGGACGTAGCCCACGATGACGCCCGAGTTGTTCATACGCTTCGGAACGACCGCAGTCCCTTGCGGCAGGACGCCTAGGTCCTGATAGACGAATCGATTCATTTGGGCTGAAGCACCCATCGCGGCTAGCGCCAGGGCCCCCACCAATCCAAATCTAGCGAGTGTTACTCGATGTGAATGAAGCATGCCTATTCCCTCAATCCCTACAACACGAGGACGAGTGAACGCTGTAGGAACGTTCACTCAGCCGTATGTCCTTTCAGTATAGACCGACGGATTGGCGAACCCGTAGGATTGCGCGGATTTTCTGATTTGAATCGCCGCCATCGTCGCTTTGGGAACTGGTGAATCTGCGAGGGGGGCTAGGTCGTCTTGTAAGATGTGATGATGCGCTTCCTTTGGGTGTTCTTGGCTCTCGTTCTGAGCGCGGTGGCGGTATCGCAGTCGCGGGTGGTGGTCAAGGCCGGAGATTCGGTCTCCGTGGTCTGCGAAGAGGAGCCGAGCCTGAACAAGGACTATCCGATCACGCGAGATGGCTACGTCGTGATGCAGTTCATCGGCGCGGTGAACATCGCGGGGCTAACCGAGGAAGTTGCGGCCGCGAAGATCGCGGCAACGCTGATCGAACAGCGCATCCTGCCGAGGGCAACCGTTCGGCTCAAGGTGCTCGGATCGAAGACCGCGCTCATCGCCTATGGAGGAGCCGTTCAGAAGAGCGGGGAAGTCTTCCCGCGAGCGGGCCTGCGCCTCTCAGACGTCGTGCAGGTGGCCCAGCCTACGGCTGCAGCGAACATGGAGAAGGTCCGTGTGACGACTGCCGATGGCAAGGAGATCATCGTCAATTTTAAGCTCTATGACGGTAAAGACACGGCCCACAACCCCGAGCTGCGGGCCGGTGACCGGGTGTTCTTCGAACTCGTCGATCGGCCCCAGGATGTGGTGATCACCGGGATGGTCAAGCGACCAGGGGCGATCCCATTCAAGGATGGCATGACGGTCCGAGACCTCGTACTTGCCGCGGGTGGATACACGGCCGCCGCGAATGAGAAGGCGGTTCGCCTCGAACACGCCGGACAGGTGCGCGACCTCGACATGACCGCCGATGACGCCCCCCTCCAGCCCGGAGACCGAGTTTTCGTCCCGCAGGCGGCCTCGTTGACGTTTGTGACCGTAACCGGAGCGGTGATGACGCCTCGGCGTGTTCCATTCCGCGAGGGCTTGACCCTTGCTCAGGCCGTCGAAGGCGCGGGTGGAGCGGCTCCCCGTGCCGACCTCGCCAAGGTCAACGTCATCCGTCAGATCGACGGAAAGGACCGAAAACTGACGCACAACTTGGCTCAAGTCTATGCCAGCAAAGCCGGTGATCTGCCTCTGAGAGCGAACGACGTCGTCGAACTCAACTATCCGCAAGTCGCGAACAAACGCCGCAACTCCGCCGCCCAGGTGGTGGGAGCCCTACTCATCGGCGCGCTCTTCGGCATCTTGCGGTTCTGATGCGTTGGGATCGGACGAAGGGACGCCCCGAGCCGGTGGCGGCACTTGACCGGGTGCCGCTTATCGAGTGCGGGGAACCGTTGGTGCCGTTGGCCGAGATTGCTCCGTCGATCCGCTTGGTACGCCCGCAGACCATTCCTTACTGCCGCAAGACGGTAGCCGAGATGGTCGAACGAGCGGCGCAACTGCTGCCGGCAGATTATCACCTGGCGGTGACCGATGCCTGGCGCCCCCTCCTGCGTCAACAGATGATCTACGAGTTCATGTCGCGCTCTGCGAAGGAAGCGTTCCCCCAGCGGGATGGCCCGGCACTGACGCGGACCGTGAATCGCTGGGTCGCGCCTCCGAACCGCAAGTCGCCTCCAGGCCACTGCACGGGAGCCGCGCTCGATGTGATCCTAGTTGATCCTGACAACGAACCGATCGATGTCACTTCTCCGTTCACCCGGCTACACGGCGGCCCAACCTACGTCTTTGGCCTCACCGAGACGGCGCAGCGCAACCGCATGATCCTCGTCGACGTGATGTTGAGTGTTGGATTCTCAAACTGTCGCGACGAGTGGTGGCACTACAGTTACGGTGATGCTGGATGGGCGGTTCGGCTCGATCGGCCAACCTGCTTTTACGGGGCAGTCGAGCTGGATCCACGGGAGTATCTTGAAGCTCAGCGCCTCTGGGAGGAAGCCCTGCGCGATCGGCCCAACCCGTTCCTGGAGTCTTGATGGACGAAGCAGTTTTTCGCTGGATCAACGGATGGCCGGATGGGCTGGCACCGGTGTTCGTGTTTCTCTCCGATGCCACCAAGATGACCGAGGGCCGCGTGCTGCTGGGACTGGCGGCACTTGGACTTCTCGTCGCCGGCAACGCTACGCGCAAGGCTCTGTTTCTCGGTCTATTGGCTGTCGGTATCGCGAACGAGATCACGGACGTCCTCAAAGGGACGTTCCAAATGGCGAGACCCTGTGTCGAACTGGAGGACGTGATCCTGAGGGTCGGGAAGTTGACCAGCTTTGGCACGGCCTCGGCCCATTCCGCCAACATGGCGGCACTAGCGACGATCTTCTGGCTCGCGTTCCGGTGGCGCGGATCGGTGTGGATGGCGGTCGCGCTGCTGACCGGCGTCTCTCGCATCTACGTTGGCGTTCATTATCCGTCCCAGGTTCTGCTTGGGTGGACCTGTGGAGTTCTCGCCGGGGTCGTGGTTTGGTACAGCTGGGCGGCTTGGGTGCGGTTGCGAACCGGGAAGGAGCCGAGCGTTGAGCCGGGGTAAGTCACTCTCGCGAAGGCAACAGCTGATCCTGCTCAGTGCGAGTGTCGTGGTGCTGAGTTGGGTCGTGCCCATTCTCGCTCTCCTCACCCTTCCGCTGCAGTATGTCTACACCCACCTCCACGAGGCTGGCCATGCGTTGGCATTCGTGATCTCTGGCGGAACGGGAGTCACCATTCAGGTCTTTCAGGACGGCTCGGGCGTGACGACGGGTTTTGGCGGGAACGCGCTTCTGGTCAGTCCCGCCGGATACGTGGGGGCTACGGCGTTCGGTGCATTGGTCATCGCACTTGCCCATAACGATCGAGGTGCCCGTGCGGCGCTGCTCGCGATGGCATGGGTGCTGGGCGGGGCGATGGTGCTGTGGGTCCGGGGCGACTTCATCGGTCTGATCAGCGGAGTGATCGGAGTCGTCGCCCTTGCATTGGCGGGCACAAAACTTAAGGGTGATGCGCGTCTGTTCGCGGCTCAGTTCTTTGGGTTGTTCATGGGCTTGGCTTCCTTGCAGGCGGTTTTCGCCACGCTGCGCATCGGTCAGGTCGCCATCGAGATGAACGACGCTCAGATTCTGCAGGGCCTTACGGGGATTCCCGCGATCGTCTCTGCTGTGATCTGGTCGGCGATCAGTCTGTGTTTGGTGATTTGGGCGCTTCGACGTTCATGGTCAGCCTGATCACCGGCATCGGCTCGTTGAGTTCGACGCTGCCTAGCGTCTCCATCTTGGTGCCGTCGATATAGAGCTCGAACTCGTTGATGGCTGGGAACTGGCCAAGGACACGTCGGATGCCCTCGATCAGCACCTGCTCGTCGGTCGTGCCGTAGCCGCCAGCGAAAGCGCTGTTGAAGCTCACCGCGGCAAGCCCGGCACGCACATCTACGCCGAGCACGCGGGTGTTGGGGTCGGGAATACGGCTCGCATCAAGGAAGGATGTAAGCGCGAAGACTTCAGGGGGCGTGTCGCTTGGAACATCCACCATTCGCGTATTGAACTTCAGGTCGTTCCCATCGAAGTACGGCTCGAAAACGTAAACCCGGCCTTCCGAGGCTTTCTGGACCGAGACATCGATGTTGGGCTCGACGCGGGGCTTTGCCGGAGTCTCGGCTCGGCGCTGATTCTCGGGTACGCGATCGGCCGGCGTGAGCTTGACGTATGCGGCCAGACTTCCGACGATCGCTACGCCGCAGAGGGCGACGATCAGCAGGGTCTTGGTAGTTGGTCCTTTAGGGTTTGACATCGCCTAGATACACCCGAATCCCCTTGGCCACGGCTCGCGCTACGCGCTCTTGGTAATCCTTCTCCATCATACGCTTGCGGTCCTTCGTATTGTTGATGAACCCCAACTCCAGCAGCACGCCCGGCATCTTGCTGTAGCGTAAGACGGCAAAACCGGTGTCGTAGATCCGGGTGTCGCTCCAAATGCCCATCGACGGCATGCCGGGAATCTGTTTGATCTCGTTGTGGATGCATTCGGCGAGCAACTGGCTCAGCGGATTGCCGCCCCGATAGAACGTGATCGTTCCCGACGAGGAGTTGTTCACCCGGTTTGAGTTGATGTGCGTGCTCACGAAGAACGCCGCATTGTTGCGGTTCGCGATTTCGGCTCGTTCCTTCAAGGCGATGAAGACGTCGGTGGTGCGCGTCTCGATGACTGTCGCGCCTTGTTGCGAAAGCTCCTGTGCGATCAGCCGTGAGATGGCCAGGTTCAACTGCTTCTCGACGATTTCTCCAGCGGGGCTGCGCGCACCGGGATCGTGCCCGCCATGTCCGGCATCCACGACAACGACCTTACCGGCGACCTTGCCATCGCCCACTTTGGGCTTCACCAACATAAGTTGGAGAGAAGTCGCTGTGGAAACGAACTGGACTCCCATGGGTCGCTCAAGGATCAGGCGCATGGTGGTACCGGTTTCGTCGGCAATCGTCTCGACGCTGACTCCGTCGATGGTGGGCAGGGTCTCGCCCTCCTTGAGCTTCGTCTTGGCAAGTTTTAGTTCAAGCGTGACCGGATCGACCCGCACGAGTTGAGGCGTCACAGGCAGCGTGCCGGAGACCGGAGCAGTCAGCGTGATCGAAGACTCCGTCTTTGCGGCTTGCCGCAGTGCGCCGACTTCGTTGACCTGGCCAACCGGAGCGACAACCGGCGGCTTCTCGGTTTGCACCGGAGCATCGGGCTGCTGCACCACGCCTTCACCTTCGAGCTTCATCGCCAAGCTGCGCCCGGCAGCAAGTTTCTCCAAACTGGGCTTCGACTCGGTCTCGACAACGATCCGCACGGTCCCGACTCCGTAGTTTGCGGCGCGGGCGTTCGGAGGAAGCTCGATCTGGCAACGCTCGTCCAACTGCGCGCCCTTGAGGTCGATGACGATTCGCGAGGGATTGGCGAGGAAGAGCGTCGTCGGTTCGACCGCTACGGTCGCATCGGTCTCGAGCTGGCCGTTGGCGTAGTGAATACGTCGAACTCGCGACCAACCCTCAAGCACGTCGCGGTCCTTCTTCCATTGATAGGCCACGCCGAGTTGGTCGTAGATTTCGTTGAGCGGAAGAAGGAAGCGGCTGTTGATCGTGCGGCCGGTGACCCGAACCGTGCGCCCCTCGGCTTGAATCGTCGCCTCATTGCCGACAAAGCTGTAGGGCCACTTCCAAGCGATCAGCACGTTCGGGTTGACGAAGCACTGATCACCTTGACGCCAAGCTTGGGCGTTGCCGAGGTGGGTCATCACGACTTCAGCCGGGCGCAGAGCTTCCTGCGCACCCGCTGTCATCACCATCCATGGTAGAGCGAGTAAAAGGGTTCGCCTCATCCTGAGCGTCCTAGCGATGATTGTGAGACCTCCCGCATAATAATTGCAATCCTCTAGGAAATCCGATTTCCCAGTAGGATTATTGGCAAGACGGCTGAAAGGGTTCCGTTGTTTCGTTTTCGGGCGATTAGCTCAGTTGGTAGAGCGCCTCGTTTACACCGAGGATGCCGGGGGTTCGAGTCCCTCATCGCCCACCAGATTCAGTTGGGGAGAGACCCTGAGGGCGGCGGTTGCGTTGTCCCGCCGCGATGGTGGCAGGGGTACGAACCAACCTCCTGCCCTCCGTGAGTTGTCGAAGTCCAAACTCGTAGGCGCAGGTTTCGAGTGCCAAAGGCACGAGGCCCTGCGCTTCTCGTGATCGTATACTGAAGCATGGCGTGCTCGTGCCGGCGCTCGGTTTGGTTGAGTGGCGTCCTTGTGCTTTCGCTCTCGTGCGCTTCCCCTGACCCCGCTGCGCAAGAAGGCTCAGATCCGCCCCAGGTTCAGACAGCCAATCCATTGCCGCGTTCCGGTCGAAACTTGGAGTCTGTGAGCGACGAGTTCGAGTTGGCAAGGCGCCATGTCCAGCCGGAGATGGCCGAGTGGTACGAGGCGATCCGCGAACACTACGACTACCCCGGTCAGTCAGGATACGACGCCTATTTAAGCCCTGCGCACCCAAACGTGGCTCTTGTTGGCCTAGACCGTGGCTCCGGGCTCCCGATCGTAAGATGGTTTGTCTTGCGCAAGCGAAGCTCTGACTCAAACTGGAAGCTGGTGTATAAGTCGGCAAAGCCACTGGGTTACGCGCTGAACCTGAGATCCTATCTCGTGCAAGAGGGGCAGACAACCCGGGTGGAGACTCGATCGTTCGAACTCGACCGGGATCGCAAGACTGAGGTCGAGCGAGTCGATGTGTTAGCTTCTTGGAAGGAAGAAACCCAACCATGAAGAAGTTCGGATCCTCCGCGCCTGGCGTATCTCTTCTCGTCGTCTTCGGAATCTTTGCTGTCCTCGTGATCTCCTACCTTAAGTACAGCTCAGAAGCACGGTTTGCGGTAACCCTCAGTCCACCAGAGGGTTTTACGATCGTAAGTATCAACCGCCAAGCCCACCGAGGTTCCGGTAGCTTCGCCGGTTACCTGCCGGAGGGCCCAAACACATTTATCTTTGAGCGCGCTGGCGTGCGCTATGCCTACGTGGTTGAGATCGTTGGAGGCTTTGACGCCTATCTCGTTCTTAAGGAGTCGGATCTGAGGCCCGTTGCAAGGTTCGAAGCGACATGATGGAAGCAGTCGAATCTGATGTCACCCCAACGGTGTCCTTGGCGCTTTCGATAGGCTTAGTGGGCATCTTGGTTGCGATCGGGGTGTTCCTGCTCGCGGCGCACGTGTTCAGCCAAAGCGAAGGGAAGAAGCCGATGCGGGTCATTGCGTTGAGTGCCGCTGCCCTGGCTGCCGTCACGCTGCTGGCCTTGTTGTTCACGATCAGCGATGTTTTCGAGTACCTGGGGTAAGCGAAGGGGAGCCGGATGAAGGAATGAGCGGTTGACGTCTAACTCGTAGGCGCAGGTTTCGAGTGCCACAAGGCACGAGGCCCTGCGCTCCAACATGCAGGGGGCCAGTGCCTCCTCTCCTCGAAGACGACTCCATTCGAGGAGATGGGGAGTCGGGGCCTACTTGAGTGAGAGCATCTCGAGCTCGAACACGAGCGTTGCCATGCGCGGGATCACCGGCGGGCGGCCGGCTTCGCCGTAGGCCAGCTGATAGGGAATGGTGACCTTCCGCTTGCCCCCTTTCTTCATCCCCATTATGCCCTGCTCGAACCCGGGAATCACCGAGCCTTGGCCCAGCGTGATGGTGAACGGCTCGCGGCCGATGCTCTTGTCAAACTCGACCCCGTTAATGAACGTGCCGATGTAGTGCATGGTCACGCTGTTGCCACTCTTGGCGGCTGGGCCCGTACCCACCCGAAGCTCCTTGATTTCCACCTTGGGGGTCACCTTTGGGTCGTCGATGCGCAGCGCTTCTACCACGAACACGAGCGTCGAGTTTGCGGGAATCTCCCCAACCCCTCGGTCACCGTAGGCCAATGAGGCGGGAATCGTCAACTTCCGCTTGCCGCCGGCTTTGATGCCAACAAGGCCCTGATCCCAGCCCTTGATGACCTGCCCAGCCCCAAGCTTAAAGGTGAACGGCGGCTTCTTTCCGGTCTCGTCGAACACTTTGCCGTTCGTAAGGGTGCCGCGGTAGCTCATCGTTAGCACATCGCCGGCCTTGGCTCCGGGGCCCTTGCCGACTTTCATATCTTCGACTTTCAGCCCGGATTGGCCGAGCAGCAGACTGGCGAGAATGAGCGTGGTCATAGGCTGTAGGATACCGGCAAAAGGGTATCCTCTCTGCCCGTGAAGCAGATTCTGCAGAACCTCGGCACCGGGGAGACGTTGCTTGCTGAGGTTCCCGCGCCGGGCGTCTCATCGGGCCAACTCCTCGTTCAAACTCGTGCAACCCTCGTGTCGCTTGGCACCGAGCGCATGCTCATCGACTTTGGCAAGTCCAACGTCTTCCAAAAGGCGAAGGCTCAGCCCGATAAGGTCAAGCAGGTTCTTCAGAAGATTAAGACCGATGGCCTCTTCCAGACGCTCGACGCCGTCAAGTCGAAGCTCGACCAGCCACTTGGCCTCGGCTATTGCCACGCTGGCGTGGTCATCGGAGTCGGCAAGGGCGTCGAAGGCTTCCAAGTCGGCGACTGGGTCGCCACAAACGGACCCCACGCCGAAGTCGTTTCGGTTTCGCAGAACCTCTGCGCCAAGATTCCCGAGGGCGTGAGCTTCGAAGAAGCCGCCTTTACCCCGCTCGCCGCGATCGCGCTCCAGGGCATCCGACTCGTAAACCCCACCCTCGGCGAGGGCGTCGTCGTCACCGGTCTCGGTCTGATCGGCCTGATGACCGTTCAGATGCTTCGTTCGGCGGGTTGCCGCGTGCTTGGCATCGACTTCGACAGCGCGAAGTGCGAAATGGCGCGAGAGATGGGCGCCGAGACGGTCGATCTCAGCAAGGGCGAAGATCCCGAGCAAGCCGCCTTGGCGTTCTCACGAGGCCGCGGCGTCGACGGCGTCATCATCACAGCCTCCACCCAGAGCAACGAGCCCGTCACCCAGGCCGCGCACATGTGCCGCAAGCGTGGACGCATCGTTCTCGTGGGTGTCGTCGGCCTCGAGCTCAGCCGCGCCGACTTCTTCGAGAAGGAACTGACCTTCCAAGTTTCGTGCTCCTACGGCCCGGGCCGCTACGAGGACAACTACGAGGGCAAGGGAATGGACTACCCGATCGGGTTTGTCCGATGGACCGAGCAGCGCAACTTCGAGGCTTGTCTCGACCTGATGGCGAACGGCGGTCTGGATGTCAAGCCCCTGATCTCGCATCGGTACAGCATCGATAACGCGCTCGAGGGCTACGGCAAGATCAGCGACCGCGGTGCCATGGGCATCGTGCTGCAGTATTCGGAGGCGCCGCTCGACGTTCAGCCTGAGCGAACGGTGGCTCTGCCGAAGCCGGCTCCTGCCGCCGTGCCTGAGGCGGTCGTCGCGGTGATCGGCGCAGGCAACTTCGCAGGAGCAACGCTTCTGCCGGCGATGGCTGGTGCGGGCGCACGGCTCAAGACCATCGTCTCCAAAGGCGGCGTCACCGGCACCCACCTGGGCAAAAAGTTCGGCTTCGAGAACTCGACGACGGATCTCGACTCGGTGTTCAATGACCCTGAGATCAACACACTGATCATCACGACGCAGCACAACACCCACGCCCGAATGGTCATCGACGGCCTCAAAGCAGGTAAGCGGGTGTTCGTCGAGAAGCCGCTCTGCTTGACCGAGGAAGAGCTCGCGCAGATCAAGGAAGTCTACGAAGCCCAGGCTTCGCCGATGCTGATGGTCGGATTCAATCGCCGCTTCGCTCCGCATATCGAAAAGATGAAGGAGATGCTGGATTCGGTCCGGGCTCCGAAGGCGTTCATCATGACCGTCAACGCGGGTGCCCTCCCGGGCAACCACTGGACGCAAGATCCTGAGCGCGGTGGCGGCCGCATGATCGGCGAGGGTTGTCACTTCGTCGACCTGATCCGCTTCCTGGCCGGTAGCTTGATCGTAGATGTCCAGGCGACCGGCATCGACCAAGGTGCCCAGCGCGAAGACGAGAACATGACCGTCACGCTGAAGTTCGCCGACGGCTCGGTGGGAACCGTGCACTACTTCGCGAATGGCGACAAGTCGTTCCCGAAGGAGCGCCTCGAAGTTTTCACCGCCGGTCGCATCTTGCAGCTCGACAACTTCCGGCAGATGACGGGCTACGGTTGGCCCGGCTTCAAGGGCATGGCGCTGCGACAGCAAGATAAGGGTCACGCGAACGAGCTCGCCGCGTTCATCCGGGCCGTCAAGAACGGCTCAGGCTCGCCGATCCCGTACGACGAACTGATCGAAGTGACCGAAGCGACGTTCAAGGCCGTTCGAGGCGAGGCCGTATAATCCGAGCTTATGGCAGCCACCGCACCCACTAAAGTCGACTTTCCGAGCTGGCCAGTCTTCGCGCCAGACGAAGTTCAAGCTGTGACCCGCGTGCTCGAATCGGGCAAGGTCAACTATTGGACGGGGCGCGAGGGGCGCGACTTCGAAACGGAGTTCGCCGACTACTGTGGGACGCGTCACGCGATCGCGATCATGAACGGCACGGTCACGCTCGAGCTCGCGCTGATCGCGCTCGGTGTAGGCCCCGGCGATGAAGTCATCATCACGCCCCGCACCTTCATGGCGACGGCAACGGCGGTCGTGATGCGCGGAGCCAAGCCGGTGTTCGCGGACCTCGATCCGGAGAGCGGCAACATCAGTGCCGAGACGATCGAGCGAGTCCGGACCTCGAAGTCGAAGGCGATCATTCCCGTCCACCTTGGCGGTTGGCCCTGCGAGATGGACGACATGATGGCGCTCGGGATTCCGGTCATCGAAGACTGCGCCCAAGCTCATGGCGCGAGCTATACGGGTCGCAAGGTCGGGAGCATCGGCGAGATCGGATCTTGGTCCTTCTGCCAAGACAAGATCATGACGCTCGGCGGCGAAGGTGGAGCCGTCACCACGAACGACGAGGGGCTGTGGCGAACGATGTGGGAGTACAAGGACCACGGCAAGTCGTATGACGCCGTCTACAACCGCGAGCATCCGAAGGGCTTCCGCTGGGTGAACGAGAGCTTTGGCACCAACTGGCGACTCACCGAAATGCAGTCGGCGATTGCGCGCGTCCAGCTGCGTAAGCTCGATGGTTGGATGGCTCAGCGGCAGGCGAATGCGGCGGTCTTGAACGAGGCTTTCGCGAATCATCCGATGATCCATGTGCCCATGCCCCCCGCACATGTCGAGCATGCCTACTACCGCTGGTATGGGTATCTCAAGCCGGAGACTCTGAAGGACGGTTGGACCCGCGAGCGGATTTGTGACGAAGTGCATTCGCGATTCGGGGTCTGGTGCCAGGTGGGCTCGTGCAGCGAGATCTATCTGGAGAAGGCGTTCGACGGAACGGGATTCCGACCTGCTAAACGGCTCCCCGTTGCCCGACAGATCGGCGAGACGTCGATCTGCATGCGCACCGACCCCTGCCTGACGACCGAGCACATGGCCAAGATGGCGGAAGTTCTGGCGTACGTTCTCGACGAAGCGAAGCGCTAGCTCGTGCGGTAACCTTCGTGCGATCTGGGTCGCCAGGACCTGAAGAAGCGGTTGTGTTTTCAGTTGTCAATTGGCCCCTGATCTCCGGGCTACTACCCCGAACTCAGGGTGGGACGGCGTGCCTTGCCGCCTTCCGGGCGGCTAGCTAGATCGAGCCTTGGGGCCGCAAGGCTCCCGCAAGATCGAGCGAACTGGCCGCCATCCCCCCTACAAAGAAGCGCGGTTATGGAGACATTCCTCTTAGCAGTCATCAGCGGAACAATCGCCCTCTTTGCGATTGTGAAATTTGTCGAGTTGATCTCGACCGTCGTCGAGGTGCCCGCCTTCATGAAGGCGGCAGCCTTTGTCCATGGCGAGCCCATGAGGATTCTCGAGACGGGCCGTTATCGCTATTGGACGAAGAACGTGCAGGTCGAGGTCTTCGACCCACGCGAACTGTGGGTTCAGGTTTCGGGACAGGAACTGATGACGAAAGATGGAGCCCCTGTTCGAGTAAGCGTGGCCGTTCTGCGGTCCGTCCGTGATGAAGTGAAGTTCGCGGCGTCGTCCGATGCCTATTCGCAGGTGTATGTGGTTGCTCAACTCGCCGTGCGCGAGCAGGTGGTGAGTCGAAGTCTCGACGAGCTCATCGAGCGACGGGGCGAGATCGACGAGTTGATGAAATCGGAAGTGCAAAGCCAGCTTGAGCCGTACGGTATGGGCATCGAGTACCTCGCGATCCGCGATTTGACCCTCATCGGAGACACCAAGCGCGCCTATGCGGAGGTGATCCAAGCCCAACTCCGGGCCAGAGCCAAGCTCGAACAGGCACGCGGCGAGGCTGCCGCCATGCGCAGCCTGCTTAACACCGCAGAACTTGTGCGCAAACACCCCGAACTGCTTCAACTGCGCACGCTTCAACAGCTGGAGTCGGGCTCGCATCAGGTCCACCTGACGCTGGGCGCTCCCTCTACCGGACCCGGTGAACCTGGCCCTGCCGAAGCGTCACCTTGACCCGATCCTTGCCGGGCACACGTAGCCAGAACTCGCCGGTCCCGCGCGCGAGCCGCTTCACTTCGGCACTCTCGATCTTGCCTTGTTGCCACTTGATCGTCACCTCGTAGCCGCCGCGCGCTCGGAGGCCGCTGACCGAACCCTCGGGCCAGGCCGATGGAAGGGCGGGAAGCAGGTGGATCGTCGGGTCTTCTCCCGCCCGCTCGGGGTGGCTTTGCAGCAGCATCTCCGCGATCCCCGCCGTGATCCCGAAGTTGCCGTCAATCTGGAACGGCGGATGCGCCCCGAATAGGTTGGGATACACACCGCCCCCGTTCCGATAGTTGAATCCAAGATCGGCAACCGGACGGAGGTAATCGCGCACAAGCTTTTCCGCCCGATCTCCATCGCCGAGCCGTGCCCAGAAGCTGGCTTTCCACGCCATGCTCCAACCGGTACTGCGATCCCCTCGACGCTCGAGCGACTTCCGCGCCGCCGCAGCGAGTTCGGGCGTGCCGTGGACGGTGATTTGGTCGCCCGGGTGGAGACCGTATAGATGCGAGACATGGCGGTGCTGGGGCTCGGGCTCATCGTACGGCTCCAGCCACTCCTGAAGGCGACCGTCTGGGCTGATCTGGTGCGGAGCCAGTCGATCGCGGGTCTTCTCAAGCTCGTTGGCAAAGGCAGTGTCAACCTTGAGCAACCGGGCGGTACGGACGGTGTTGGTGAACAGCTCGCGCAGAATCTGTTGGTCGATCGTCGGCCCGAGGCAGGTGTGCGCGGTGCGCCCGTCCGGCAGTTTAAATGCGTTCTCGGGTGAGTTGGAAGGGCCGGTGACGAACCACCCCCGCTTCGGATCCGGCACCAGGATCGACCGGTAGAACTCGCTGGAGGCCTTCAAGGTCGGATAGATCCGACGGAGCACGGCCGGGTCTTGGGTGAATGCGTAGTGCTCCCAAAGGTGCTGGGCGAGCCAGCCACCGCCGGAGAGCGTCGAACCCCAGCCCGCATGTTCACCCGGCGCGGTGAATCCCCACGGGTTGGTGATGACATGAGCGACCCAGCCGGGAGCGTTGTAGTAAGCCTTGGCGGTGCGTCGTCCGGGATCGACGAGGCTCTCGATGAGAGCCAAGAGAGGTCGTTGGCACTCGGACAGTCCGGTGACTTCCGCGAGCCAGTAGTTCATCTGGACATTGATGTTGATGTGGTAGTCACCGTTCCAAGGAGTCTGCAGCTCTTCGGCCCAGAGCCCTTGCAGGTTCGCAGGGAGGTAGCCGTCGCGCGAGGAACTGATGAGCAGGTACCGCCCATATTGGAACAGCAGGGCGGCCATCGCCGGATCGGGCTCTCCCTTTTCGATCGCCAGCAGCCGCGTCTGGGCCGAGCCTGCCTTGGGCACACCCAAATCCAGTTTCACCCGATCGAAGAGCGACCGGTAGTCGCGTTCGTGTCGCTGAACAAGCTGCGCAAAGGTCCGCTGCGCCGCTTCGTCTAGCAAGCTCTTGGTTTCGATCTCGTACTTCGTTCCCATATGCTTGCCCTTGATCGGGCCGCTATAGTCGGTGCCGGCGGAGATGAGCACGAGCGCGCGTTTGGCATCGCGGAGTTGAAGCGAGCCTTGCGCAGTCGTGACCGTCCCACCCCCGACCGGAATGAGTCGAACCCGAGCTGCGTATCGCATTCCTTCGCCGCCCTGCCCATCGTTGAGCGTCCCACGCATGATGAGGTCGCGCCCATCGGCGGTGACGGCGCCTCGCTCGGCGCGACCGAGAGAAAGATCGAAGCTGAGCTTCGCCGGACCTTCGGCGAGGAGTTCGTAGGCGATGACTTGGTCGGGATGAGACGCTATCAGCCGCCGGGTGTAGATGGTCTCGCCGACTCGGAAGCGAGTCACCGCCTGGGCGCGTTCGAGATCGAGATAGCGCTGATAGTCGCGATGGTTGTCCCCGGAGATGTGGTGCTTCAAGGAGAGCTTGCCGAGCACCTGGTAGCAACCGAACGGCCCGTCCTTGCCGTTGCCGTGCGAGCTGCCCGGACCGTCGCTGGTGAAGGTCTGATTCAGTAGGGCTTCCGCTGCCGGATTGTCACCTTTGCGAAGAAGATCGAGGATTTGCTCGCGGGCACGCCAGGCGTCTTCTCGGTTCTGATCGAGGGGTCGGCCCGACCAGAGCGTGTTTTCGTTCAAGATCAAATGTTCGTCGGCCACTTGGCCGAACATCATCGCGCCGAGTCGACCGTTCCCGACGGGGCAGCTCTCGGTGAAGCGCGTCGCTGGAGTATCGAGGACGAGCCAGAGAGCGGGGGCGACAACGAGCGCGGCTAACATGCGCAGATTATGGGCG
>JANJUB010000075.1 GCA_024710805.1 Fimbriimonadaceae bacterium
TCCCCCGTTCAACGAAGCGAATCCATAGTTCGGCAACGACTGATTGAGCGTGAAGATGAACGAGTTAACCCCGACGAGACGGCCGTTGTAGAAGAATCCGCCACCCGAATCGCCCGCCGCGAGGACCGCATCGCCGTTCACATTCAAGTAGGACAGCATGCTAGGTCCGTAGTTGGTGACGAACACCCGGTCGTGGAGCAGATTCGTTGAGGCGCGCCGAATGCCCCCTCCCGCCACGATGGTGTAACCGTTGCCGGCCCCATTGAGAACACCGGTATCACCGTAGCCGACGAGAGTCAGTGTGGACCCAAGGTCAGCGGAACTCCCCAGCGTGTGCCATCCCGGCAGGTCGACGCCAAAGTTGAGAATCGAGATGTCGGCCGTGGGATGATCGACTCGCGCGACCGCCTGGTAGTTCGATCCGCCCAGAGTGAACGTGAGGCCGCCAACATGCTTGGCGGTGATGACCGCGCGCGACATGATCGCGGTGCCCGATGCGCCGCCCACGCGGCCCACGAAGCTGAAAAGAGCGTCAGGACCCGTATCCGGAACAACGGCGTGGGCGACCGTTCCTGAGGTCGCCGCGAGGATCGAGATGCAGATTTTCTTCATGGCGCAAGAGGATTGTACAGCAGGTTTGCTGGGATTCCAAACTCCCCGCGCCCTGCCGACCAAACCCGCGCTGAAACTAGCTTCCAGCTACTTGGGCGTGTAGTAAATCTCCGTTCCAGGCCCGACCGGCATGCCGAAGCCGAACACCCACAGATAGAACGCCGCAATCCAGATGACGCTCATGTAAAGCGAGTAAGGCAGCATCGTCGCGATCAGCGTGCCGATTCCGAGCTTCTTATCAAACTTGGCGGCAAAGGCCAGAATCAAGCCGAAGTAACTCATCATCGGCGTGATGATGTTGGTCGTCGAGTCGCCGATCCGGTAGGCGGCTTGGATCACTTCAGGGCTGTAGCCGACCAGCATCAGCATCGGCACGAAGATCGGACCCGTGATCGACCACAGCGCCGAGGCACTGCCGATCATCAGATTCACGACGCAGCACATGAGGATGAACGGAATGAAGATGATCGGTCCGGTCAGGTTGGATTGCTTCAGCGCGTCGGCACCCATCACCGCGGTGATTGACCCGAGATTGCTCCAGTTAAAGTAGGCCACGAACTGGGCGGCGAAGAATACGAGCACGATGTAAAGTCCCATCGAACTCATGGCCCCGCTCATTGAGTCGATGACGTCCTTGTCTGACTTGAACGTGCCTGTCACTCGGCCGTAAACGATTCCCGGGACGATAAAGGCAACGAGAATGAAGGCAACGATGCTCCGCATGAATGGCGAGTTCAGAATGTCGCCGTCTTCAGGGTTACGGAGCGGGCCCCATGAGGGGGCAACCGACAGAACCAGGAGTGCCGCAACCGCAAGTCCCGCGACGAGCGCCCAGCGAAGTCCACGCTTCTCGCCAGCAGAGACGGGCTCGATCCGCATGGTGTCGAGTGCTCCTTCTTCGGCATTCGAGGGATCGTATTTCCCGAGTTTCGGCTCGATGATGCGGTGGGTGATCCAGGTGCAGACCGCGGTCACGACAAAGGCGCTGAACGCCATGAACCACCAGTTGGCGACCGGGGTCACCGTGATGCTCTGATCGATGAGCCGAGCCGACTCTTGGGTGATTCCCGAGAGCAGCGGATCGACGGTGCCAATGAAGATGTTCGCACTGTAACCCCCAGAGACTCCGGCAAACGAGGCGGCAATGCCCGCGAGCGGATGCCTTCCTAGGGCATAGAAAACCACACCGGCAAGTGGTATCAGCACGACATAGCCCATCTCGCTCGCTGTGTTCGAGATAACCGAAGCGAACACGACGGCGATCGTGACCAACTGTTTCGGTGCCTTGAGCACCAGCAGTCGAATCGCCGCACCCAGCATCCCCGACTTCTCAGCTACACCAACTCCGAGCATCGACACCAGCACCGTTCCGAGCGGCACAAAACTCGTGAAGTTCGTGACCAGGTTTTCGACGATCTTTCGAAGGCCTTCCGCATTGACGAGACTGACCGCTCGGATGACTCCATCGTCGGCTCGACCCTTGGCTCCCTCGGGGCGGGGATCCATGACCTCCCAGCCCGATGCTCCCGCAATCCAGCTGACACCGAGGATCACGAGACATAAGATCGCGAAAAGGGTGACCGGGTGGGGGAGGAGATTGCCTAACCACTCCACGAAGTTCAAGAAGCGGGTGAATGCACCGGCCTTGCCAGGCGATTCGGGGACGGATGCGCGCATGGGATCGGGTTGTTCGGCCATAAGCTCACCAAAAGCAGTTCCGGGGAGTATAGCCCGGACGTTCGGATGTTACGGATGGCCCGGACACCTTAGTGCCCGCAAAATCGTCACCACGAATGACCCAGAGGTCATTGCGAGGGAAGATGCGAGTTGGGGGATCGGTCAGCGGCGCTTCAAAGACGCTAGCAATCATCGTGGCCGCGCTAGGCTACTTCGTCGATGTGTTCGACATCTGGTTGTTCTCGTCCGTGAGAAAAGCAAGTCTCGAAGGCCTCGGTTTGAACCCGGAGCAGGTTAAGTCCGTGGGCGAAGCGTTGTTGAACTGGCAGATGGGCGGGTTCATCGTTGGCGCGCTCTTGTTCGGAGTCATTGCCGATCGGCGGGGCCGCCTGGCGGTGTTGTTCGGTTCGATCCTCACCTATTCAATCGCCAACATCGCCAACGGGTTTGTGGTCGATGTTCCGCAATACGCCGTTTGTCGATTCGTCGCGGGTGTGGGGTTAGCGGGGGAACTTGGCGCAGGGATCGCTCTGGTCTCCGAGTTAGTGTCGACGGTTCGTCGGGGTTGGGCAACCACGTTTGTCGCGACGGTTGGCGTCTCGGGTTCCATTGCTGCTCCGTTGCTGGCCAAAGCCGTCGATTGGCGCACGGCTTACTTCATCGGGGGCGGCATGGGCATCGTGCTCCTGCTCATGCGGATCGGCGTCTTCGAGTCCGGCATCTTCGAGCAGGTCAAGGAACGCGAAGATGTGAAGAGGGGCGACCTTCGCATGCTCTTCGGCTCCGGCGAGCGAATCCGTCGCTACTTAGCTTCCATTTTCTGCGGCGCGCCGGTATGGTTCTTTGCCGGGTTGATGATGACGTTCTCGCCCGAAGTGCAGACTGCGCTCGGTATCCCCAACCCGAAGCCCGCGCCCGACGTCATTGCGATCGCTGCGCTCGGTTTGTGCCTGGGCGACCTTCTCTTTGGAGGACTGAGCCAGCTTCTGCGGAGTCGGCGTAAGGCGTTTTGGGTGGCCTACGCGTGGATTGCGTTGGCGGTCGGGGCGATCTTCCTCTTCGCCCGCACGGCGGACACCTTCTTCTGGCTCATGTTCCTTGGTGGGTTGGGGGCCGGGTTCTGGGCCGTGTTCGTCACGGTCACCGGCGAGGTGTTCGGTACGAATCTGCGCGGGACGGTTGCTACCACCGCACCCAGCTTCGTGCGGGGAATGGTGATCCCGATGACGCTCGGCAAGCGGGCACTCGAGCCGGCGTTGGGTTCGATCGGTGCGATCACCGCGGTCGGAGCAGTCGTGCTAGTCTTGGCAGCTTGGTCGGTGTGGATCTTGCCGGAGACTTTCCACCGAGATATGGACTACGTGGAAACGTAGCCGTAAGCTCGCACTATAATGGCGCATGAGCTTCCTCAAGCGACTGTTTGGCGGCAAGCCGGAGCCGGAAAGGCCCCGGTTCACTCACCTCGTTCAAGTGTGTATTCCGCTTGCTAGCGGGCCGTTTGGTGACGAAAGCGAGCGGGAGCGGGTGCTGGAAATCGAGGATGACCTTCGAGATGCGCTCGCGAAGCAGCCCATCGGCGAAGTCGATGGTCATGACTTCGGGGCGGGCACATTCCTTATCTGGCTGTACGGGCGTAGCGCCAGCGAGCTTGCCGAGTTCGTCAGGGCAAACCTGCCCGAGGTCCCTCCTGGCACCACGATGCTCCTCCGCCACGGTGATGTCGAAGATAAGAACGCCCGCGAAGAGACGATCTCGCTCTGACCTTTAGAAGTAGCCGAGGCTAGGATCCACCATCCGACCTGCGGTCATGAACACCGTCGAGGTTCCATACCGGGCGCACAGATACTCGATGTCCTGGGCTTGGCCGCCTAGGTCGATCTTTCGGTCGGGCTTGACCAGACAACGGACCGCATGCTCATCGCCGTTCGGTTCGACCAAGAGCAAATCGGCCTGTTGGCCCTCGTTCGTAGGCACTGCGGCCACCCAACGTGCTTGGAGCGGTTGTTGCATGCCTCTATGATAAGGCACCTCCCGGCAAAATGAGCAACTTTGGGTTCAAAAAGTGGCGCGGCCGAGAGGGCTCGAACCTCCGACCTTCTGCTCCGGAGGCAGACGCTCTATCCACTGAGCTACGGCCGCGCGCCGTCTCCATGCTACCCGACGCCTCTTCGCCGTGCGATGTAGCTCCACCAGACGTCATAGAAGGAGGGGAATGAAAATGAAGCACACTGTCTTGCGATTGAGCCTCGCCGGTTCGTTACTCGCGATGGTCGCTATGGCCGCCGCGCAGGCGATTCTCGGCACCTACTCGGGTTACAGCCAGGCGATGAATGCCGACGTCAACGCGCGGTTCGGCGATCGAGGCCGCGTCGAGCTTCGGATCATCAGCCGCCGAACCCGCGACATCCAGTTCGTCCGCGGCACTTACGACGCCGGAAGCAAGATGCTCTCCGCAGAAGGGAAGGTTTTCATTGTCACCCGAATGGGCGACAAGCTGCAGTTCCGGGAGTCGAAGAACTCGACCAACACCTTTGAAATGCTGCCCGCCAACTTGGGCAACATCGACTGGGGTTCCGGGTGGGACACCGGTGGGTCCGGCTGGGGCTCGGGCGGCACGGGTGGTGGCGCAATCATCCAGCGCCCGCCGAGTTGGCTGGTCGGCGAGTTCGACGGCTACAACCGCCGCATGGACGCGGACATCAACCTGAAGGTGAACGCGCTGGGCGTGGTTACCGCGAGCATCCGTTACGCCAATGGGCGAAGGGCGACCGAGATTGGCGCCTATCGCAACGGACAGTTCTCCATCGGGAAGACGTGGTACCAGGTCAGCCAGATCGACAATGGTCTGCGTGCGCAGCAGGTGAACGACCGCAACAACTGGATGGAGTACCGACGCCACGGTTCCGACACGGGCAGCGGGTGGGGTAGCGGAGGCGGGACGCAACCGCCGGATGTTCCCCCGACGTGGGCCCAGGGCCGATTCGAAGGCTACAGCCAGCGCTATCGCGCGGATCTGGAACTCACCATCGACAACCGGGGCTACCTCAAGGCACTCTTCGTCTATCGCGACGGCCGTCGCGAGACGAAGAATGGTTGGTACCGCGGAGGCAAGATCGTGATCGGCGGCGTGACCTACAAGTCAACGAAGACGAATGACGGATTCCGGTTAGTCGCCGCGGATTCTCCGCTCGACACGACCACGTACCGCCGAGTGCGATAGGTTCGGTTGGCCCGCGCGGCCGCTCGTCGCGCGGGCCCGACACATTAAGCCCCACCGAGCCTCGGCGCGCCCGGGGGGCGGCACGCACCCCCCCCCCAACAAAGTGGCAAATCTAT
>JANJUB010000096.1 GCA_024710805.1 Fimbriimonadaceae bacterium
GGCTCTAATGCCTTGACCAAGTAGACTCGGAGGTGATGGAATACCGTCGCATGGGCCGGTCGGGCCTACAACTGAGTGTGCTTTCTTACGGGTCGTGGGTCAGCTTCCACAACCAAGTCGACATCGCCTCCGCCGCCGAGCTTATGACGGCCGCCTACGATGCCGGCGTCAACTTTTTTGACAACGCCGAGGTGTATGCCCGCGGGGCCAGCGAGTCGGTCATGGGCGAAGCGCTCAAGCAGCTCGGCTGGCGGCGCGGCAGCTACATCGTATCCACCAAGTTCTTCTGGGGACTTCATGAGGGGCCAAACGAGAAGAACACCCTCAACCGCAAGAGGCTGATGGAGGCTATCGACGGCTCGCTGCATCGCATGCAGCTGGACGAGATCGACCTCGTGTATTGCCACCGCGATGAGCCGGAGACTCCGGTCGAGGAGATCGTCCACGCGTTCCACGACATGATTGTCGCCGGCAAGGCGCACTACTGGGGCACCTCGGAGTGGACTTCGAGCCGGATTATCGAAGCCTGGCGCTACGCCGAGCGGCACGGACTGCATCGACCGGTGGTAGAGCAGCCGCAGTACAACCTGGTGGAGCGGCGCAAGTTTGAGGGCGACCTCAGCGTGGCACTAGAGCATTGCGGCATCGGCACCACCACCTGGAGTCCGCTCGCCAGCGGCCTGTTGACGGGCAAGTACAACGATGGCATCCCCGAGGGTAGCCGCCTGGCGCTCACCGGCATGGAGTGGCTGCAGGGGATCGTCACCCCCGAGCGGATCGCCAAGGTGCGCGAATTCGAAGCGGTGGCCAAGGACCTCGGCTGTACGAACTCGCAACTCGCCATCGCATGGTGCGCGAAGAACCCGCGGGTGACGTCGGTCATCATGGGCGCGACGAAGATGTCTCAGTTGGAAGACAACCTCGGCGCGCTTGGCGTGCTGGAGAAGCTCGACGAAGAGACAATGACGCGGATCGACGGGATCTTCGGGAAGTAGCCTTTCGCGAAGGCGACCCGAGCTCATCCGGCCTCACACCCCCTGTCCGCTCGCGGACAGGGGGACTTCACCGCCGCCATTCGACCCAAATCTTGCATTCCCGCCCCCAAATCAGCCATAATTCCATTGAATCGGTAACCGCGCGAAGTAGGTGCCGAGGAATAGTCATGACGGAGGCGGACACCCAGGTTCAAGCGTAAGCGCCCGGCAACCAAGCCGCCCCAGTCGCGTGAGTCGACCGGGGTTTTTTGTTGCAGAACTCGAACTCGGTGACCATCTGACACTCAACGACATAGAAATACACAACCATGGCACGCTCCCACTCTTTACAGTTCGTCCGAAACATCGGCATCGCGGCGCATATCGACGCCGGAAAGACCACCACCACCGAGCGCATCCTCTACTACACCGGCCGCTCGCACAAGATGGGTGAGGTGCATGATGGCAACGCGACCATGGACTGGATGGAACAGGAGCAGGAGCGCGGCATCACGATCACTTCGGCCGCCACCTCCGCGTTCTGGCGCGTCTCGCGATTTGACGATGCGGACGGCAAGAACGACAGCCAGCAGTACAAGGTCAACATCATCGACACGCCGGGCCACGTCGACTTCACCGTCGAAGTCGAGCGCTCGCTGCGTGTTCTCGACGGCTGCGTGTCGGTGTTCTGCGCGGTCGGCGGCGTCCAGCCGCAGTCGGAGACAGTTTGGCGTCAGGCCACGAAGTACAACGTCCCGCGCGTGATCTACGTGAACAAGATGGACCGCCTTGGCGCGGACTTCTTCAGCGTCATCAGCCGCGTGAAGGAGCGACTCGGTGCCAACGTCGCCCCTATCCAGATTCCGATCGGCGCTGAGTCGGCTTATTCGGGCTACGTGGACCTCATCACCATGAAGGCCACGATCTACAAGTCCGATGACGGCAAGATCTCTGAGACCGTCGAGATTCCCGAGGAGATGCGCGCCCAGGCCGCCGAGTGGCGCGAGAAGATGATCGAAGCCATCGCCGATTTCGACGACTCGATCATGGAGCGCTTCCTCGAGGGCGAAGAGATCGGTGAGGACGAGATCCGCGCCGCGCTTCGCGCCGGCACCATCGCGCTCAAAGTCTTCCCTGCCCTCTCGGGTTCCTCGTTTAAGAACAAGGGTGTGCAGGCGATGATCGACGCGGTCGTCGAGTTCTTGCCGAGTCCGCTTGAGAAGGGCGACGCGGGCAAGGTTGGCGGCGTCGATCCTCGAACCGAGGAGGCGATGGTTCGCCGCCCCGACGACAAGGAGCCGTTCACCGCGCTCGCATTCAAGATCATGTCCGACAAGTATGTCGGGCGCTTGACCTTCCTCCGCGTCTATTCGGGCGTGCTGAAGAAGGGGTCGCAGGTGCTCGTTGCCTACCGCGATCCGCAGACCAACGACTTCCGCACTCGATCCGAGCGCGTGGGCCGCATCCTCGAGATGCACGCCAACGACCGCAAGGACATCGACGAGGCCTACGCCGGCGAAATCGTGGGCGTCATCGGCTTGAACGACGTGAACACGGGTCACACCGTGTGCGACCCGGATCATCCGATCGCGCTGGAAAGCATCAAGTTCCCCGAGCCGGTTATCCAGATCGCCATCGAGCCGAAGTCGAAGGCCGACCAGGAGAAGTTGGGTTCATCGCTGCAGCGTCTCGCTCAGGAAGACCCGACGTTCCGCGTGTTCACCGATCCGGAGAGCGGTCAAACGATCATCTCGGGCATGGGTGAGCTTCACCTCGAGATCATCGTCGACCGACTCAACCGCGAGTTCGGCGTGCAGGCCAACCAGGGCAAGCCCCAGGTTGCCTACCGCGAAACGGTGCGCACCACCGCGAAGGCCGAGGGCCGCTTCGTTCGACAGACGGGTGGTTCGGGTCAGTACGGCCACTGCTGGCTGGAAGTCGAGCCGCTCCCCGCGGGTTCGGGCTTCATCTTCGAGAACAAGGTCGTCGGCGGTTCGATTCCGAAGGAGTACATCCCGGCGATCGAAAAGGGTGTTCGCGAGGCACTGAACTCGGGCATCCTCGCGGGTTATCCGGTCGTGGACATCAAGATCAAGGTCATTGAAGGTTCTTACCACGAAGTTGACTCGAACGAAAACGCGTTCAAGCAGGCGGCGATCATCGGCTTCAAGGAGTGCATGAAGAAGGCGAATCCGGTCATCAAGGAGCCGATCATGCACGTGGAAGTCACCACGCCCGAGCAGAACGTCGGCGACGTCGTGGGCGATATCAACTCGCGCCGCGGCCGTATCGAGGGCATGGAGCAGAGCTTCGGTGGCACGACCATCGTGAATGCGCACGTTCCGCTATCGGAGATGTTCGGCTACGTCACGACGCTGCGTTCGCTTTCGCAGGGCCGCGCGGTTCCGAACGTGACGCCTTCGCACTACGAAGAAGTGCCGGGCAACATCGCGACGGAAATCGTCGCCAAGGCTCAGGGCGGCCGGTAAGGCTGGTCTGAGTTACCGGCCCCGCCTCTGGAGACAGAGGTGGGGCTTTTTTTGTTTGTCCCTTCCCCGGGGGTTCGCTTCGCTCACAACCCGGGGCTACGGTTCTGTCGGGAGCCGCGGGTTTCGAAGTCACGAGCGGAGCGAGCGACGAGGCCCCGCGGAACAAGGATCACTGCTTCTCCTCATAGTTGATCATGAATACGATCTTCGGCTTTGTGAAGTAGAACTGGTCCAACGGAAGACGACAAAGGAACCTCAACTCCCTAGCAACTCTCGACTTGCGAGCGACACTCTTAAAGAGCACGACCAAGCGATCATCAGGGAACCACGATAAGTCGTGGATGAGGTCATTGAAGGCATCCCAGTTAGGTCCAGCCCAATCCGGGAACTCAAGTACACCCCGGCATCGATCCATGACGGCCTCAGCAGTCCTCACACCCTCGCAATCAACGATCAGCAACTTGATTTGCTTGTCGGCTGCCCATTGTTGCGCCAGTTGGGTCGAGCTTTCAACGAGCATCCTGCGCCGCAAGGCGGGCCATGATGTCTCTGGCTTGAGCTTCCTAACCACTTTCATGGTTTTTGGCCCTTTTCTATCGTCTTTGCCGAGCCATCACAGTAGGCGACAATCGAGAAGCGGTCCTTGTGCTTCGCCTCGGCTCGGCCGGCGAGGTTCATCGTCAGGTTGCGCTCCTGGACGTCGGTTTCGAAGAAGAGCACCGTTCGGTCCATCTCCGGCTGGACATGGGCCTTGCCCACAACGGCGAAGTTCATCGCATACCCGTAGCCACCACGGCCGATGTTCTCAGGACAAGTGAGCATGTCCTCGTTCTTCGTGTAAGGCATGGTCGCGTCGGTCCAGTTCTCAGGTGGGAATCGGTCGTCGTAGTCCGCAATGTAGATATGTGCTCCCGTCGCCAGTTGCTTCAGATTGC
This sequence comes from Fimbriimonadaceae bacterium, assembly GCA_024710805.1. Classification (GTDB taxonomy): domain Bacteria; phylum Armatimonadota; class Fimbriimonadia; order Fimbriimonadales; family Fimbriimonadaceae; genus JANJUB01. Next base: position 4,399 of record JANJUB010000096.1, read on the forward strand.
CTAGGCAAGCCGTGATCTTCGACGCTGGCTGCGGCACGATCGGATAGAAGATCGCGAACGCAATCGCCAACCCCACCACCACGAGCAATACTTGGGCGACCGGCCAGCGACGCCGTCTCATCTGCTCTCATCATACAGCGATTCGGAGCTAACCACCTGCACAGAGAGTAAGATCGCGCATGTGAGGTTCTACACCGTCCCCTTGAGAGTGCTTGAAGAAGCGGGCGTGCGGTACGTCACGGTCGGTGGAGTCGCAGTCATCCTGCACGGCTACGGACGGCTCACCGGCGACGTTGACGTCTTCATCGCGCTTGACCCTGAGAATGCGACGAAGGCGATGCGGGCTCTGACAAACCTAGGGTTGAAGCCGAAGGCACCGGTCGATCCGATGGACTTCGCTGATCCGGACATCCGGAACCGCTGGCGAGACGAGAAAGGCATGATGGTCTTCTCGATGATCGACCCCGCACGCCCGTTCTTCGCGGTCGACATCTTTGTCGAAGAGGCGATCCCATTTAACGACCTGCTCCTTCGCTCAGTCGTCGTTGAAACCGAGGATGGACCGATCCGCGTATGCTCCTATGAAGACCTGATCGACCTCAAGCTTAAGGCGGGCAGACCGCAGGATCTGGCCGATGTCCATGAACTCCGAACCATCCATGAAGCCCAATCCCGAGACGAGTGACACCTGGCGAGCGGGATACGACGAGATCCGTCTAGACCAGCATCTTGCCTTCGCGCGGCTGTCGCCCAATGACAAGCTGAAGGCCATGGAGGAGCTGCTCGAGACGTTCAAGGACCGCATGCCGAAGCACGAGTTCTTGGACAGTTGGTAGCTCGGGGTTCGCTTCGCTCACAACCCAGGGCTACGGTTCTGTCGGTAGCCGCGGGTTTCGAAGTCACGAGCGCAGCTAGTGACGAGGCCCCGCGGAGACAAGATTCCCGGGGGTTCGCTTCGCTCACAACCCGGGACTACGGCCTATCATGAGCAGCCGAGGGGTTCGAAGTCACCAGCGAAGCGCGTGAAGAGGCCCCGCGTCGGAGTTCTCACGGCTGCTGCCACGGCATGTGTTCAACGCTTGGTCTTCCAACTGCCGTACACGTGGTCGGTCGCCCGGGTGGCGGTGTGGCAGCTTCGGCAGGAGTCGAGGCGTCCCCGATAGAGGAACCCACCCGCTTCGGCGTAGAAGTACTCCCAATCGCCGCCGAGTTCGTCGTAGCCGGGTTCGCGCTTGATCATGCCGCCCACGGCGCCCATGCGCTTCCGCTTCACCACCACCGCCCCGGTCGGGTACGTGGACTTCGCCCGGAACGCGTGCGCCGCCGACGGGTTCATCGAGACCCGGATGAACTCCATCGCGTGGGGTCCGAAGTCCTTCTTTGCCTTCGCCAACGTCTCCGGGCTCGGACCAGCGCACATCGCGGAAAGATAGGGATTCACGGCGACCGCCCCGTCGCTGACTTCCTCCAGCGGTTCGAGCGTGGCCAGGAGTTCCTCGGCGGTCTGAGGCGGGGCCGGCGTGGATTCCACCACGGGCGACTCCGGTGTGCGACAGCCCGTCACAAGAGCACACACCACGAACACAGCCCAACCCTTCATAGCTCAAGAAACGTGGGACCGGTTCAAAAAGTTGACCCGGTCGAAGGTAACCCGCGGACTCCATAATGACAGAGTCCATGAATGACCCCATCGAACGACTTTACGAACGCGCCCTCGAAGCCCTAGCCGATGAAGACGGCGCGACTGCTCGCGGCCTCCTGAAACAGCTTGAGGCCGCCGCCCCGGATGACCTGCGCACTTACGAGGTCGCCGGAGATTGTGCAGCCCTCGATGAGGATTACGACACCGCAGTCACCCTCTACGCCAAACTGATCGCGCCAGACAGTCCGGCAGAGATGCGCGGTCGTGGGCACCAGAGCTTGGCGATGCTCCACATCCATAAGAATGATCGACCTCACGCCATCGAGCACTTCATGGCCGCAGCCGAGGCGTTTCTCGAAGATGAGAACCCGGGCGAGGTGTTTCATTGCCGGGTTTCCGCCGCGGAATGCTATGGCGAGGCGGGCAATCTCAAGCAGGCGATCATCGAGTTCCGGAACGCCATCGAGTTCGCGCACGAGAACGAACTCGAAGGCGAGAGCGACGAGATCCTGCTCGACGCCCTGCGCCAACTAGCGGAGTGCCATCGGTTGCTCGGTGAACTCGACGAGGCGACGGACTGCTATGAGACGCTGATCGAAGCCGCAGAGGCCCAGGGAGTCCAGGACATGGTCGCCGCCGCCTACGACGGCATCGGGGTGGTGCACATGATTCAGGGGCGCTTCGACGACGCGCGGGCGTACCTCATGAAGAGCCTGGAGATTCACGAGGAGATTGGCGACGCCGAGGGGCTGAGTCTGTCTCGCGGGAACCTGGCCCGGCTCCACATTCAACTCGAAGCGTGGGACATCGCCGAGAAGTACGTGCTCGAAGCGAAGCAGATCGACGAGGATGAGGACAACATCGAGGGCGTTCGGTTTGCCGAACTGCTCATCGCGGAGATTGCGATTGGCCGCGGGCAGTATGCCGATGCCGAGAGGCAGCTCAAGACTCTCGTCCGATGGTACGCCGAGCACGGGATCTACGACGACTTGCTCTGCACGCAAAGCCAGTTGGGCTATGCGCTTCGGCTGCAGGGGCGGCACGACGAGGCTCTTGAACTCCAGACCGAGGTGCTGGCGAAAGCCCGTGAGATGGGCGATATCGACGGTATTGCGAGCACGCTGGACGAACTGGCTGAGCTTTGCCTGGCCCAAGGGGACCGGGAGCGCGCCCTGGCGCTTTGGCAAGAGGCGCTAGGCTATTACGAGCAGCTCAAGTCCGAAAACAACGTCGCGGCGATTCGCGAGCGCATCGCCGAGGTCTAGAACTGCTCGATGTTGCCGCAGCGAGCAGGGTCACCCAGCCATGCGCGGGAAGCGATCCGGGCATGCTCGTGGTCGACTTCGTTCACCAGTCGGTACATCGCGGGGCCGATGAGCTTGACTTCGACGGGTCGGTCAAAGTGTTCGCTCAGA
>JANJUB010000135.1 GCA_024710805.1 Fimbriimonadaceae bacterium
TCATTGGAGGACCGGCCGCGATGGTCGCCTATCGCAATGTCCAGATTGCGCGGGAGTACGAAGACGAGCTGCGCCTGGCCCGAAAAGAGGGACTCGCGACGAACAGTGAGGAGTTCGCCAGCCTGATTCCGACCGCCGATCCCTCAGACAACGCGGCGCCGCACTATGCGAAGTTGAAGGGACTTGCGGGTTCGCTATCCGACTTGCGATCACTAGAGCAAAGGCTCACCTACCAGCCCTCGACCGTGGCAATCGAAGCAGCGGAGCGAACCATCTCCGGCAGCCAGACTGCGCTCGATATCGCCGAAGAGGCGACGAAGTTGCCCAAGTGCTGGTTCGACCGCGACTGGAGTCTGGGTGCGGCGGTGCTCATGCCCGAACTGTCCGAGATGCGAACGCTGGCGCGTCTCCTCGCCTTGCGCGGGGCAATCGCCACTTATCGCGGTGACGCCGTGGCCGCCCTGGCCGACATCGATCGCATACGTAGGATTGCCGCCCACGCCAGGTCGGATCGGACGGCGATTGCGCTCCTGTCCGGCGACGCGATGGAGCAGATCGCGATGAACTGCCTCGCGGGCTGGGCCCACATGCACCGTGACCAACCCGCCTACCGAAAGGCACTTGCGCGGCTCATCGATGAGCTGCCTCGCCCCGATCCCAAGCTGGAGACCCGAGGAAACCTCTTCGAGGCGCTATCGATCATCGAGTTGTGTTCGACGCCCGAGGGCCAAACCGCCCTCGGCTTGAAGAAGGAGGATCTGCCAGGGATCGAGCGGTATGCCGCTCTCCTCGTGAACCGAGCCGAAGCCCGGGTGAGGATTGTCCGCGCATTTCGGAACCAACGTGCGGCTCTCGATCTTCCTCCCGGCCAGCGGTATGCGAAGCTGGAAGCCGCGGCGACCGATCTCCGGACCGCGATGATGGCCTTCCCCACCGCCTACAAGGTGTTCTTCTTGCTCATGGACGACACCCAGAGTGAGTTGCTGGACCACCGTGAGACCCGCTGGGAAGCGAACCGCCAGCGGTGGCGCGGGTTGGTCCGAGCGTTGGAGGCACCGCGGCCGCCGGCGAAGATCAAGGTCGATGACTTGCTGAGCCCATTCGATGGTAAGCCGCTTGAGTATGGGTTGAAGGGCCAGCAGATGGGTCTGCGTGTAAGCGGCGACGAACGATGGCTGCTGGTACCGTCAGACTCGGCCCTGGCAAAGCCATAGGCAGAGTTCTCAGTTCCCAATCCGTCGCTCAAGGCCATCTCAAAGGCCATGGTATCGCCCTGAGTCAGGCGCCTGATCCCTGGGCCCTGTAGGGGCGAAAGGCCAGCCCGTTCGATATGCCCGCGTCCGAGCCACACCGAGCCACCCCGTTGCGAATCGGATGCGCGGTACGACGCCCCCGCGCGCCTCGTGATGTCCGAACAACCGTGCTCACCCATGCAATCCCGATATAATCCAGCCATGCCTACGTCTGATTCCCTCACGCGTCATCGAGCGTCGCTCGCCGAGGTCGATCCGGTCGTCGCGGACATCATCACCCGCGAGGAGCAACGCCAGGAACAAAACCTCGAGCTGATCGCCAGCGAGAACATCGCGAGCCTCGCGGTGCGGCAGGCGATGATGAGCGTGCTCACCGACAAGTACGCCGAGGGATACCCGGGCAAGCGGTATTACGGCGGTTGCGAGGTCGTCGATGAGGTCGAGACCCTCGCCATCGAGCGCGTGAAGCAGATCTACGGCGCGAACTTCGCCAACGTGCAGCCCCACAGCGGCGCCCAAGCGAACATGGCGGTGTACTTTGCTTTCCTGAAGCCAGGCGATACGCTGATGGCGATGAATCTTGCCCACGGCGGTCACCTCACCCACGGCTCGCCGGTCAACTTCAGCGGGCAGTTCTACAACATCGTGCCCTATGGCGTCCATCCGGATACCGAGCGGATCGACTACGACGAGTTCGCCCGCCTCGCCCGAGAGCACAAGCCAAAGATGATCGTCTCCGGCGCGACGGCGTATTCGCGCGAGTTCGATTTCGCGCGGATTCGCGAGATCGCCGACGAGGTCGGTGCGCTTCACATGTGCGATATGTCGCACTACAGCGGCCTGATCGCAGGTGGACAGTATCCGAACCCGATGCCCCACTGCCACTTTGTCACCTCCACCACCCACAAGTCGATTCGCGGACCGCGAGGCGGCATGATCCTGTGGAACGACGAAGAGCACTCCAAGCCGGTCAACATGAGCGTCTTCCCCGGCATCCAGGGCGGCCCGCTGATGCACGTGATCGCGGCGAAGGCGGTCGCGTTCGGCGAGGCGTTGCGTCCGGAGTTCAAGGATTACCAGGCTCAGATCAAGCGGAACGCCCACGCGCTCTCGGAGGCGATGATCTCCGAGGGATTCCGCATCGTGAGCGGCGGCACGGACAGCCACCTCATGCTCGTGGATTTGCGCCCCTTCGGCGTGAACGGCAAGATCGCCCAACACACCCTCGATGAGGCGCACATCACCACGAACAAGAACTCGATCCCGAACGACCCCGAGAAGCCATTCGTGACTTCGGGGATCCGGCTCGGCACCCCGGCGGTGACCACTCGCGGGATGCGGGAAGCCGACATGGCTGAGATCGCTTCGCTGATCGCACGCGCCTTACGCGGACGCGAGGATGAGGCCGAAATGAATGCGGTTCGGGACGGGGTCAAGGCACTGACCGGCCGATACCCGATTCATGGCGCATAGAGGACGACATGGCGCGACAATGCCCCGACTGCAAAATCAACCTTCGAACCGAGGAAATCCTCGGTATCGAACTCGACATCTGCCCCACCTGCGCGGGCATCTTCTTCGATGACGGCGAGATGGTCAAGCTGAAGGACCAGGGCGACGACGCATTCGAGGAGGTCGATGAGCAAGTCCAGCCTGAACAGCCCTTTGAGCCAACCGGCGAGAACATCACTCGGATGTGCCCATCCTGCGGCGAAGTGATGGACGAGTTTAAGTACCTCTACACCACTCACATCAAGCTCGACTCATGTCCGAAGTGCTCTGGCACCTGGGTGGAGCACGGTGAACTCGAGGCCATGCAAAAGGCGTTGGCCGACGCGGAAGTCCAACCGATGAACGAGTCGCTCATGCGGACCTTAAAGCACCAGTTGGCGATCGCCAAGGAAGAAGTGGCCCACGAACAGCGACTCTACCGCCAGCGGCGAATGACCCAAGTGCTTCGCTTACTGACCCTCAGGCGCGCCGGCCCGCCGTTCTGGTTTTGAGTCGAGTTCCTTCAGGAAACGGTCGGCGGTGGTGAGCAGCGCTTGACGCTTCGCTTCGGGGAAGCGATCCCACTGCTTGGGCATCACGCTCAGCCGAGGATTGGCGCCGAAGAACTCACGATGGCGAGAGATGAACCGCCAGTACAGCGCGTCCCAAACCTCGCACCACGGCCCCGCGGGGTAGTCGCTCATCCGCCTGATGTACGCCGAGCCCGATAAGTAGGGTTTGGTCGTGATGAGGCCACCATCCGCGAACTGGCTCATTGCATACACGTTGGGCACCATCACCCAATCGTAGGCATCGACGAACATCTCCATGAACCACCGATAGACGTGGTCGGGGTCGATCTCGCACAGCAGCATGAAGTTGCCGAGGATCATGAGCCGCTCGATGTGGTGGGCATAACCCGTCTCCAGCACCCGGCGTATGACCGTGTCTACCGGCGGGATTCCGGTGGTCCCTCGGTAGAACGCGTCGGGCATGGGTCTCGAATGCCCCCAGAAGTTGGTCGTCCGCATCTGGCGGCCGAGCCCCTCGTAGCTCAGGCGCATAAACTCGCGCCAGCCAATGATCTGCCGCACAAATCCTTCGAGCGAGTTCAAGGGAACCTCGTTGGCTCCGGCGTAGGCGATGGCCCGCTCGATCACCTCGGCGGGGGTGATGAGTCCGATGTTGAGCGGGATCGATAGCTGAGAATGGTTCAGCACCGCGTGGTGGCGGCTGATTGCGTCTTCGTAATCGCCAAATCCTCGGAACCGATGCTCGAGGAAGTCATCGATTTTCGCCAAGGCCGCGGCTCGGGTCACCGGCCAGCCGAAGGAACAGACCGAGCCGACCGCCTTGGGAAAGTCGCGGAGCACTGAATCCGCGGCAGCTTGAACGTCTTGCTTTTCCGTCGGGGCGAGGATCGTTGGCGGCATGTAGCCGCTCGGAAGACGCTTCCGATTCTCCGTGTCGAAACTCCATCGTCCACCCTGCGGTTGGCCATCGGCATCGACCAGCACACCCAGCGCCCGGCGCTGACGAGTGTAAAACTCGCTCATCCGCCACGGTGCCGGGCGCCCCAACTGCCACCGCTCAACCTCGCTGGGGGTCAAGAACCCGGGCGAAGGTAAGGGCTCAACCTCGGGCAGCAGCCGGCGCAACCGTCGAGACAGCCAGTCGTCGACCGGGTCCCAGTAGACAAGGGGATGGGCCGCTTGCTCAACCGCTTGCTCTAGGGCCTGCCCTGGGGTGGAGGTTGCGGCAACGCAGCGCACCTCGTATCCTTCTTGCCGCCAAGCGGAGGCGCGTGCCGACATCGACGCCCGATGCAGCAGCAGCTTCTGTCGATGGAAGGCGAACTGCGTGAAAAACAACTCGTCTTCGACCAGCACCATCTCGACGACCCCATCGGGCAACCGGGGAAACAGCTGGTGGG
>JANJUB010000139.1 GCA_024710805.1 Fimbriimonadaceae bacterium
CTCCCGGTTGAATGCGCTTGGAAAGTCGATGGTTGAAGAAGGCCTCGTCGATGTCCGTTTGCCCAAGTTCACGATCGTGTCTCGTCATGACCTCAAGACCTTCCTTATCGATCGTGGCGTGAAGTCGGCGTTCGAACTCGGCAACCGATTTCCGGCGTTCGGTGGCGCGGTCTACCTCACTCAAGTTCTGCAGACTGCCCGGATCGAAGTCGATGAGCACGGCACTCGAGCGGCTGGGGCGACCGTCGGTGTTGGCGGCGGGTTTGGCGGCCCGAGGAGTCTGGTTGCTGACCGACCCTTTATCTATCTCATCGAAGATGCACCGACCGGCTTGATTCTCTTTGCCGGCGTCTGCGGCCGGCCGTAGATCGCCGAGTATGATTCCGGCATGACGACGCCCGTCCTTATCGCCACGCTGCTGCTCTCCCAAGTCGGACTCGAACGCACGGGGCCAGAAGGGAAGATGGGCATGACGGATCGGCAGATCCTTGCCCTCGGCCAGCAAGGTTTCGTCGACAAGTACAGCGTCAAGTTCGGCTCCAGCACCGCCGACATGGTCGACGCTTTCGAGATTTACGCTGATGCTGTCAAGCGGTTGAACGATCAGGTGTTCACGAAGCAACCCGCCGCGACGCGTAAAGTCGTGGGGACGCTCCGCGTCCGATTAACCAACTTCAGAAACGAAATGTGCGACATCGGCCGTGCCCTGAGCGGCGGCGGAACCATGTGGCACATCACCTACTCGGAGACCCGGGCCGACGTCGAAGAGGCCCTCGCCGTGAAGTCGGGCGTGATCAAGAAGTCGCTACCTCGACACGTCGTCTCGGACGTCCCGAAGGCGCTCGACCAACTCGCCAAAGACACGCGGGCCAACCGTGAGGACGTCGAGAGCATGAAAGAGAGCGGCGGCGGCATGAACGAGATCGAGAGCAGCCTCAAGCTCGCTCGAAAGGAGTACGCCGAGATCGTGAAGATCGCGGCAAAGCTGCCGCGACGAGAGTCCGACGCTATGCTGGGGTTCTGTATCGCCGCAGTGCTCGTGGCCAGCGAGCAGATGGTCGACGAGTAAGACCTCGGTCTTATACGGGCCGCGGGATTGTAGGCGAGGGATGTGTCGTGCCCTCGCTCATCTCAACAGAGAACGTCGACCTAGCGCTGGCAACAGATGCGTTGAATACCTGTTAGTCGCCGGTAGGTTCGCACCGGCCTGAGGCACAGTCTGCACCTCAGACTCAATAGAGAGGGCACAACGCATCCCTCTCCCACAAATGCGCCCGGATGTGGATCGAAAAGCAAATGGCGCAGGGCCTCGTCACTCGCTATGCTCGTGACTTCGAAACCTGCGCCTACACTCCAACCTAGACCGTGGCGCGCGTGCGTTGAATCACCTGCTCCAAGAACGCGTTGTTCGTCGGCGTCTTCTTGAGGAGCTTGATCAGCTGATCCGTCGCGTCGACCGAGTTCTGCTGGTTTGCAATGATCCGGTGTAGCTGGATGACCGCCTCGAGCTCTTCCTTTGCGAACAGCTTCTCTTCGTGTCGCGTCGAAGAACGCTTAACGTCAATGGCCGGCCAGATGCGACGCTCGGCGAGGTCGCGGTCGAGCACGATTTCGCTGTTGCCCGTACCCTTGAACTCTTCGAAGATCGCGTCATCCATCTTCGAGCCCGTGTCGACGAGCGCGGAAGCGATGACGGTGAGCGAGCCACCTTCTTCGATGTTACGAGCCGAGCCGAAGAATCGGCGCGGTCGATAGAGCGCGGAGGGATCCAGACCACCCGAGAGCGTTCGGCCCGAAGGGTTGATCGTGAGGTTCGAGGCGCGAGAAAGACGCGTGAGCGAGTCGAGCAGGATCACGACGTCGCGGCCGGCTTCGACCAATCGCTTGGCTTGCTCGAGGCAAAGCTCGGCAACTCGGATGTGGTTCTCCGGTGGCTCGTCAAACGTGGACGAAATGACCTGGCCGCGAACCGAGCGTCGGAAGTCGGTGACTTCTTCAGGTCGCTCGTCCACGAGCAGCACCATCAGGTAGCACTCGGGGTGATTGGCAGAAATCGAGTTGGCGATCGTCTTGAGGATCGTCGTCTTACCAGCCTTGGGCGGCGACACGATGAGCGAACGCTGGCCCTTTCCGATCGGCGAAATCAAGTCGATGACGCGGGAGACGATGTTGTCCGGCGAGGTCTCCATCATGAGCCGCTCATCCGGATGGAGCGGAGTCAGTTCGTCGAAGTTTTTGCGGCGCTGCATCTCCGGGGCGGCGGTGCCGAGACCGTTGACGCTCTCGACGCGCAGCATGCCCTGGTACTTCTCGCCCTCTTTGGGGGTGCGCACGAGGCCGTACACGGTGTCGCCGGATCGAAGGCCAAATCGCTTGACCTGGGACTGCGACACGTAGATGTCGGAGTTGGCAGGAACGTAGTTCTCGCGGCGGAGGAAGCCCCAGCCGTCGTTGAGCACCTCGAGGATGCCTCGGCCGTAAATCGCGTCCGGGTTGGCCTTCTGAAGCAGGGCCTCCACGACTTCCTGGCGGGTGTTGCTCGCCGAGATTTTGGCGGCTTTGGCCGCCTTGGCGAGTTCGGCAACCGACATCTGATCGAAGTGGTTGTAGTCGATTTCGGGCAGTTGTTCGAGATCCGAGGCGTCTACCTGCGGAAGTCCCTCGCGGCCCTTGGAAGGCCGACGTCGTCGCCCCCCACCGTCGTTCTTGCGTGGTCGAAACTGATGCGTCATAGTGCTCCGTGAAGTTTCACGAGGATTTTGAAGACTGGCGAGTCGAGACTCTGGAAAGTCAGGAGGCAGACTCGTCGTCGCGGAGGATCGCGATGAAAGGAAGGTTTCGGTACCGTTCCTTGTCGTCTAAACCGTATCCTACCACAAACTCGTTGGGAATCTCGAATCCGATGTATTCGACGTGCGGATCGACCACCCGTGCCTCGGGTTTCGAGAGCAGTGCGGCGACCTTAAGACATTTCGGCTTTCGGGTGGCGAAGAGTTCCCGCAGGTGCTGAATCGTCTGCCCGGAGTCGATAATGTCCTCGACAACAATGACGTTCCGGCCCTCCAAAGAGATGTCCACATCCTTGCGAATTTGCACAATTCCGCTGGGTGAGCGCCCGCCGAACCAGCTGCTGACCTGCACAAAGTCGATCTCGACATTCTCGCCGAGCCGTCGAGAAAGGTCGGCAAGCAAGAACAATGAACCCTTCAGAACTCCGACGAGCAAGAGCGGCTCATCTCCGAAATCGCGCCGGATTTCGGCGGCGATTCGGTCTAACGACTCGTTGATTTGGGCTTCGGTGACGATCGTCTCGAGCATCTTGAACGCCCACTATACCGCCGGTCGTCTGAACAAGATAAGATAGTCCGACGAGGCCGCATCATGACGATCCGAGACGAGGTTGATCAGGTTAAGCCGGGGCTGACGACGACGATGGCCCCCTTTATCGAGGACGCCATTGCCAAGGGCGAACTCTACATCCACCAGCCCTACGAGCTGTACAGCGATGAGAACCATGAGGCCTGGCGCAAGCTCTACGCCCGGATGCTTCCGCGCTGGGAGCAGTATGCCAACGAGAAGTTCTTGCAGGGCATTTCGAATCTCTGCCTCGATCCCAACGCGGTCCCTCGTCTTGAGGATGTCAACAAGTTTCTTGAGCCGCTGACCGCCTTCTCGGCCAAGGCGGTGAGCGGCTACGTGCCTGCGTTCATCTTCTTCGACTGTCTGCGCAACCGGGCCTTTCCGACGACGATCACGATCCGGCGCAGCGACAAGCTGGATTATCTGCCCGAGCCGGACATCTTCCACGACATCGCCGGCCATGTGCCCATGCACACCGATCGAGCCTTCGCCGACACGCTGGTGCGCTTTGGGGAAGTGGCCCACACTGCCGCCGAGATCGCTCAAGGCATCAAGGACAAGGAAGAGCAGACGCGACGATTGAGCTCGATCATCAAGGCGATGGCGCGGTTCTTCTGGTTCACCATCGAGTTCGGACTGATGCGAGACTCGAAGCGGGGTCTGGCCGCCTACGGCAGCGGTTTGCTGAGTTCGTACGGCGAACTCGCGTACTCACTCGACTCGCCCGACGTGCAACGGTATCCGATCCAGCTCGAGTGGGTCATCAACCAGTACTTCGAGATCGACCACTACCAGCCGCTCCTCTTCGTCGCCGACTCGTTCGACCATGTGTTCTCCCTGGTCGACCAGCTGGAGCAGTGGATGAAGGACGGGAAGTTGAACAACGTCGCCCCGGGCGAACCGGAGATCGGTG
>JANJUB010000053.1 GCA_024710805.1 Fimbriimonadaceae bacterium
CGATGTTGCTCCACTCGACCCTGACCTCCGTGTCGGTCAAATTCCACAACTCAAGTTCCAGAGGGGTCACCGGGAGTCGTGTTGGGTCAACCGCTTCGATAGCAGATTGAAGGAAGCCGACGAGAAACCTCGTCCCAAGTCCGTGCGACTCGTTGGGGTTGAGCAAGAAGCTCAGGAACTTCGAGTGTTTGACCTCGTCTCGGACCAGACCTGCGGCTTCAAAGATGTTGAATCCACCGATGAGTCGGTTCAGTTCCTCAAGTTGCGGGTTTCCTACACAGAATCGAGTCAGAGCATCGAGCTCATCGGCGCGCTCAGTTCCCACTCACGAACTATACCAAGTGGAGCAAGGCACATCGCTCACGTTCGACGGGCCCAGTGTAGCACGGTCGTGACTCTTGCAGGCTCACTTCAACTCAGCACGATTGGCACTGCTGACGCAAACGGCCCGGGTTAGCGTCAAGCAACACCAACCCGGGCCAATCCCAGACTTACTTGTCCAGCGTCGAGACCTTCATGCGACCGCGGATCGCGGCCTGCGCAGCCGCCAGGCGCGCGATCGGCACACGGAACGGCGAGCAGGACACGTAGTCCAGACCGATCTCGTGGCAGAAGTAGATCGACTCAGGGTCGCCGCCGTGCTCGCCGCAGATACCGCACTTGAGGTTGCTGCGCACCGCGCGGCCCTCTTGAACGGACATCTTCATGAGTCGGCCGACGCCGGTCTGGTCGATCGTTTCGAACGGATTGCGCGGCAGGATCTTCTGCTCGACGTAGCGCTGGAGGAACTTGCCCTCGGCGTCGTCTCGCGAGTAGCCGAATGTCATCTGCGTGAGGTCGTTCGTGCCGAAGCTGAAGAACTGCGCATACTCGGCGATCTCACCCGAGGTGAGCGCAGCGCGAGGAACTTCGATCATCGTGCCGAATAGGTAGGGGACGTTGACTCCCTGCTCCTCGACGACCTTCTTGGCCACCGATTCAAGCGAGGACTGCACCACGCGCAGCTCGTTCACATGGCCGACCAGCGGGATCATGATCTCCGGCAGCACCGAGCCGCCGCGCTTCGTGACCACGCAGGCCGCCTGCATGATGGCGCGGGTTTGCATGACGACCAACCCAGGAAGGATGATCGAAAGGCGTACGCCTCGCAGTCCGAGCATGGGGTTCTGCTCACGCATCGCCTCCACTTCCGCCAGCAATTTCATCTTCTCGTCGAGTTGGCTCTGCAGCGACGTGTTGCCGAGTTCGATCCGCGTTCGCATTTCAGTGGTCTCAGCGACGAGCTCGTCGTGCGACGGCAAGAACTCGTGGAGCGGCGGGTCGATAAGACGGATCGTGACGGGCTTGCCGTCCATCGCCTCGAAGATGCCCTCGAAGTCCTTTTGCTGAACCTTCTCGAGCTTGTCGAGGCAGGCTTGGCGGACCGATTCGTCCTTGGTGAGGATCATCTCCTGCACGATCGGAAGTCGGTCTTGCTCGAAGAACATGTGCTCGGTGCGGCAGAGGCCGATGCCTTCCGCGCCGAACTCGATCGCTTGATGGCTGTCGCGTGGGTTGTCCGCATTGGCGCGCACCCGCAACGTGCGGAACTCGTCGGCCCAGGTCATCAACGTGCCGAAGGCACCGCTGATTTCTGGCTCGATGAGGGGCAACGCACCAAGATAGACATTGCCGGTGGAGCCGTCGAGGGTGATGATGTCTCCCTGATTGACGGTCTGGCCGCCGACCTTGAAGTGGTGGGCGTGGACGTTGACTTCCAGAGCCTCGGCCCCCGCGACGCACGGGATGCCGAATCCGCGGGCGACGACCGCCGCGTGAGAGGTCTTACCGCCGCGCGCCGTCAGAACGCCCTTTGACGCCAACATGCCATGCACGTCGTCCGGGTTCGTCTCGTCGCGGATGAGGATGACGGCTTCGCCGGCTCCACCGTGGCCCCCTCGCTCGGCGGCGGTGTCGGCATCGAAGACCGCCTTGCCCACTGCCGCGCCGGGCGAAGCCGCCAGACCCGTGGCGAGCAAGGTCGCCCCCTCGAGCGACTTGGGATCGATGCGCGGGTGGAGCAGCTGATCGAGGTGCTCACCGGTGACGCGATTGACCGCTTCTTCCTTGGTGATCAGACCTTCTTCGACCATTTCGACCGCGGCACGTACTGCGGCGGGGCCGGTGCGCTTGCCGCTGCGGCACTGGAGCATGAACAGCTTGCCGTGCTCGATGGTGAACTCGAGGTCCTGCATGTCCTTGTAGTGACCCTCGAGCAGGTCACATACGCGGACGAACTCGGCAAACACCTCGGGATTCTGCTTCTCCAGCTCGCTGATCGGAACCGGAGTACGCACGCCGGCAACGACGTCTTCACCCTGGGCGTTCATCAGATACTCGCCGTACAGGGCTTTCTCGCCGGTGCTGGGGTCGCGGGTAAAGGCGACGCCGGTGCCACAGTCGTCGCCGGCATTGCCATAAACCATGCTCTGGACGGTGACGGCGGTGCCGATCTCATCGGGGATCTTCTCTTTGCGGCGATACGTGATCGCGCGGTCGTTGTTCCAGCTCTTGAAGACGGCTTCGACGGCGAGCGTGAGCTGCTCCCAAACGTCGGAAGGGAACTCTCGGCCGGCGTGTTCGCGGACATGCGCCAGGAAGAGGTCGCAGATCTCGTGCAGATGCTCGGCGGTCAGTTCGAGGTCGTTGGTCGCGCCGACCTTCTTCTTATAGACGGCAAAAATGTGGTTGTCGAAGTCGTGCTTCGGAATGCCGAACGCCACGTCCGAGAACATCATGATGAACCGGCGGAAGGAGTCGTACACGAAGCGGGCGTCGCCCGTTTCGGCGACCATCGCCTTGACCGTATCGGCGTTCAAGCCCAGGTTGAGGACGGTGTCCATCATGCCCGGCATGCTGAACTTCGAGCCCGACCGCACGGAGACGAGCAAGGGCTTCGAGCTGCCGCCAAAGGTCCGGCTCATCTGCTTCTCGACGTCGGCGACGGCGGCCCGCATTTCTACATGAAGGGCTTCGGGCACCTTGCCGCCGAGGGCGTAATACTCGGTGCAAACTTCGGTGGTGATCGTGAATCCCGGGGGAACCGGAAGTCCGATGTTGGTCATCTCGGCGAGGTTTGCGCCCTTTCCGCCGAGGAGATCGCGCATGGAGGCATTAGCCTCCCGGAACAAGTAGACACGCTTGGTGCTCATAAGCGAAACTGAATCTCCTTAAATAGGATTGCGCACCCAGGAGACGACGTCATTGGCGCAGACGGGAGTCGCAGTTGGGGCCAGTTTACCCGTCACTCCCCCTCTCCTCGAATGGCCTGTATCGGGAGAGGAGGACTGGGGGGTGGGGGATTTCCGCGCATACTACACAGCATGGAGTACCTGCTCGTTGGGCTTGCCGTTGCCGGCTTTGGAGGGTTTGTCGTTCTCTACAACGGCCTGATCCGCATGCGGCAGCTGACGAAGAATGCCTGGGCGGATGTCGACGTGTATCTTAAGCGACGGGCAGAGCTGATCCCGAACCTGGTGACGGCGGTGAAGGCCTATGCCTCGCACGAGGCGACGCTGTTCGAAGCGATCTCGACGGCGAGAAGCCACGCGATGGAAGCCCGGTCGCTCCCAGAGCGGGCGGATGCCGAGGGGCAGCTAGGCACAGCGGTACATCGGGCGCTGTTCCTGGCGGAGCAGTATCCCGAGTTGCGCTCGAGCGACAACTTCTTGAATCTGCAGCGCGAGCTTTCGGAGACGGAATCGAAACTCGCTCGCGCTCGACAGTATTACAACGCCTGTGTCCGCGACCTGAATACGAAGGTCGAAGCCTTTCCCTCGAGCTTGGTGGCCGGCGTAGCTGGCGTGAAGCACGGCGAGTACTTCGAGCTCGAGAGCGCTTCGGAGAGGGAAGTGCCGAAGGTTTGAAGTCCGTCGACGTCGAATGTTGAATGTTGCATAGGTCTTACGACATCCCACACTTGATCAGCGACACTCGGGTGCTAATATTTCTGCAGGGGTTGAACCCCGGGAGAGTTCACATGACAGCACACGAAGTTGGCCAGCAGTTGGTCGAGCATTTCAACAAGGGCGAGTTTGGCCCGATCTATCAGAACCTGTATTCGAACGACATCCTGAGTGTCGAAGCCGACGGCAAAGAATACAAGGGCATGGACGCGATCAACGCCAAGAACGAGTGGTGGGAGCAGACGATGGTGACCCATAGCGGCAACGCCAAGGGTCCTTTCCCGCATGGTGACCAGTTCGCGGTGATCTACAACATGGACGTCACCGAGAAGGAATCAGGAACCCGGTTCGTGATGGAAGAAGTCGGGGTCTACACGGTCAAGGACGGTCGAATCACGGAAGAGCGTTTCTTCTACTCGATGTAGATAGCCTTTGAGGGGTAGTTTCTCGCCTACCCCTCAGTCTTGATTCGAGCGAGCTACACCTTCTCCCAGCGTACGAGCGGGAGTTCATGGTCCACCGGCACGCTGCCGTGGTGGGGACGCACGCGGATCGTGTAACCGCGGTTGCCCGGGTGATCCAACGCGATCTTGGCCGCATACACGACGCCCGAACCAGCACTCTCGATCGGCTCAAGCGGCACGATACGATCTAGATACAGGTCGCGGGTCGAACCGACCTTGCCAACCAGAGCCTCGACTACTACATCCTCGGTGTTCAGGCCATCGATTTCGACCACCGCGCGGACCGTCAGCTCGCGCCCGACCACATTTGCGGCAGCGGCGTCGTCCTCGACGGACACCACCTTCACCTTCGGCCAGGCCTGTCGCACCCGATCTCGCCAAGCCAAAATGGCCCTTGCTTCGCTCTGCCCGTTGGCGTCCAGCTTTCGATATCGGGCGTCGGCGGGCAGATAGCCCTTCTCCGCATAGTCTCGGACCATGCGCGACGTGGAGAAGCGCCAAGCATGCGCGGCAATCGACTTCTTGATCATATCGACCCAGCCGTAGGGGATCGCCCCGTCCACGCGGTGATAGAAGGTGGGTGCAATGTCGGTCTCGATCAGATGATAGAGCGTGCGGCTGTCGAGCCAATCCTGCTGCATGTGGTCGGGCAGGTCCAGCCGATCGCCGATCGCCCAGCCGAGTCCCGGCGCGTATCCTTCGTCCCACCAGCCGTCGAGTACAGAGCAGTTTAGGCCGCCGTTCGGCACAACCTTCATGCCGCTGGTTCCGGAGGCCTCCATCGGGCGCCGCGGATTGTTCAGCCAAACATCTACGCCTTGCACGAGCATTCTGGCGATGCGCATATCGTAGTCTTCAAGGAACACCATACGCGTGCGTCCGCCCTCGGCGGTGATGAACTGGTTGAGCTCCTGGATCAACCGCTTGCCACCGTCGTCTCGTGGGTGGCTCTTGCCGGCAATCACAATCTGCACGGGACGCTCGGCGTGGAACAGCATCTGCTTTAGCCGCTCGCGATCGGTGAGCATCAGCGTCGCCCGCTTGTAGGTTGCAAACCGGCGCGCGAATCCGATGGTGAGGATGCGCGGATCGAGAACCGACTCCATGTGCCCAAACGTCGCTCGACCCATGCCGCGCCGGCTTGCGACGTCACGCAGGTACTTCCGAACAAAGCGCACCAGGTCGCCGCGCTGGTTATCGCGAATGGCCCACAACTCGGCGTCGGGCACGTCATAGATGCGTTGCCAAACCTCGGGATTGGAGGGATCGGTTCGCCACTCTGGGCCGAGGTAGTTGTCGAACAGCTCGGTCATGCGGGCGCTGGTCCACGTCGTGGTGTGGATGCCGTTCGTGACGGCCTCGATGGGGACCTCGTCCTCAGGATAATCGGGCCAGCGCGAGTGGAACATCTCGCGGGTGACCTTGGCGTGGAGTTCCGAGACGCCATTCACGAAGTTTGCGTTGCCCATCGCGAGGACGGCCATGTTGAACGCCTCAGCCTCGTTATGGGGATCGAGCCGTCCCATGCGCACGAAGTCGCTGAAAGTCAGACCCGATCCTTCAACCAACTTGCGCGTGTGAGGCTCGAGCAACTCGATTCGGAAGAGATCGAAGCCGGCGGGAACCGGGGTGTGGGTCGTGAAGACATTGCCGTTGACGATCACTTGTCGAGCCGTGCGGAAGTCGCACCCGTGCTTCGCCATGTACTGGCGGATTCGCTCGATGGTGAGAAAGGCGGCGTGCCCCTCGTTCATGTGGCAGACCGTGGGCTCGATGCCGAGCGCAGTTAGCGCGCGCATGCCGCCGACGCCGAGGATCAGCTCTTGGCGGATGCGCATCTCGTCGTCGCCGCCATACAGCGTGTCGGTGATGCTCTGATCATGGGGAGCGTTCTCCAGAACATTGGAGTCGAGCAGATAAAGCGGCACGCGGCCGACTTCGGTTCGCCAGATCTGGCAGGTTACGGTTCGATCGGGGAACTCGACCTCGACCCTCAATGGATTTCCATTCTCTTGCCGAACGAGCTGCAGCGGCAACTCATAGAAATCGAGAGGTGGATAGTGCTCTTGCTGCCAGCCGTCAGGGCTCAAAAACTGTCGGAAGTAGCCGCGTGCGTAAAGCAGACCCACACCCACGAGGGGCAGACCCAGGTCGGAGGCGGCCTTCAGGTGATCGCCCGCGAGAACGCCAAGTCCGCCGGAGTAGATCGGCAGCGCCTCACTGACGCCGAACTCCGCGCAGAAGTAGGCGATGCAGGTGGTTGGATCATGCTGGTGTTGCTGGGAATACCACGTCGGTCCCGTCAGGTAAGCATCGAGATCCTCGGCGCAGATTTTTAGCTGGGCGAGGAACACCGGGTCGTCGGCAAGGGCGCTTAGCCGATCCTTGCTCACCTTCGCAAGAAGCTGCAGCGGATTGTGTTCCACCGCTTCCCAAAGGTTGCGATCCACAGCTCGAAACACCTCCCGGGTCGGGTGGTGCCAAGTCCAGCGGAAGTTGGCCGCGAGCATGCGCAGGGGCCGCAGCAACTCGGGAAGTTCGTCGACGACTTCGAACGAGTGGACGCACTTGGGATGCTTCATGAAGTTTGATTATGGGTCGCGCAGCCCGAGCGCGGCATGATCGACGGCGTCCCGAAGCGACGGATTACCGGTAAAAGTGCCAGATTCATGTTAAGGGAGACGACATAACGGTCGAGGTTGGCCGGAGGATCAGGAGCAGACTGATATACTCTCTGTGTCGCCCAGGCTGGGCGTGAGAGGAGCTATGAAGAAATCCCTATTGATCGTTGCGATGTTTGGCGTTGTCGCCGTCTCGCAAGCAGACATTATCGCCAACTGGACGTTCGAAGTGTCCGTTCCCACGACTGCGGGTCCTCATGCCGCCGAGATCGGTACGGGCTTCGCCACCGGTTCACACGCCAGCACTTCGGCGGTCTACAGCAACCCGGTCGGTAACGGCTCGCTGGAGTCGTTCAGCTCGAACTTCTGGTCGGTGGGTGACTACTACCAGTTCCAGTTCTCCACGGTTGGACTGGAGAATGTCCAGTTCTCGTGGGATCAAGCTGGCAGCAGCACCGGTCCTCGCGACTTCCAAGTCCAGTACAGCACCGATGGAACCAACTTCACCAACTTCGGCTCGGTGTATGAGGTTCTCATCAACGGCGCCCCCAACACCCCGTGGAACAGCACCACGTACAACCCGTTGTTCACCTACAACGTCGACATGAGCTCCGTGAGCGCGATCGACAATCAGGCCAACGTGTTCCTGCGATTGACCAACACCTCGACCGTGTCGATCAACCTCGGAACCGTCGCTACCGGTGGAACGAACCGCGTGGATAACGTTCTCGTCGAAGCCACCGCCGTTCCCGAGCCCGCCACGATGGCCATTCTTGGCCTCGGCGTAGCCGCCCTCGCGCGTCGACGCCGCAAGAACTAAGGAAAGAGCCTGAGCCTGGCACATCGCATGCCCGAACTTCTATCGGGTAGCCGATGTGCTGGGCCAACAACACCTCTTCCGCCAGTCAAAACAGCCCTGCGACGGTTTCCGCCGCAGGGCTTCTTCTTGCATAATGCGCCTATGACGCTTGCCGAGACCATCGATGAACTCCGCTCGCTGAGTTGCGAATCCTCCGCTAAGACGTATCGCAATCATGGGGCCACGGGCGAGGTGCTCGGCGTCAAGTACGCCGACCTCTACAAGATCCAGAAGCGCATCAAGAAGGACCACGCCCTAGCCCAGCAGCTGTGGACTACCGACATTTCCGACGCTCGAGCTCTGGCCCCGCTGATTGCCGACCCCGATGCTTGGACCGTTGAGATGGTCGCAACCTGGCTTGAGCGGGTCGACAACTACGGCTTGGGGCTTGCCCTTGCCGCCGCCGTCGCCAAGTCGCCGCGCCACCTCGACTTCTTCCGCACGTGGAAGGACGACCCGCGGGAGTGGCACAGCCAACTCGCGTGGAGCATCCTTGCCCACAACGGGGAAACCGCGGCACTGTCAGACGCCGAAATCCTCGACTTGGTTGCCCAGGTCGAGCGCGAGATTCACACCCGCCCGAATCGCACGCGCTACTCCATGCTCGGCGCGATGATCGCGTTTGGGCTGAGGGATTCCGTCCGTGAGGCGGCTCTCGCGGCGGCCGATCGGATCGGTGCCGTTGAAGTCATCCATGCCACGAAGGGCTGCCGTACGCCCGACATCCGAGGCGATGTCGAGAAGACCGTTGCCTACCGGGAAGGTCGTAGGAAGAAGTAGCTCGCGAGCCACATGGGGCAGAGCAATGTCTCCCGCCTTCACGTTAGGCTCATCAGCGTCTGACGCGACGCCGTCGCAACAAGGCGAGCGCACCAATGGCCATCGCCGTCATCGTTGCTGGCTCGGGGACCGGCGCAAAGGCGACATGATCGAACATGTATCCGTCACCGCCGCCGAACGCATCCATGATCGCGACGGACTGGATGACATCGGTGCCCGTGGCATCGAGTCGTAGGTAGCCTTGCCGACCATTGCTCCCCATGAAGTTCGGAGCCAGACCAAAGACGGTTCCGATGGACGTGCCATTCACGATCAAGAATGCATCGCGATCCATTTGCTGGACACTGAAGCCGATGCTGGAGGCACCGGCGATAAAGTGGAAGGTCACCGTGCCCCAACTGCCGGAATCGCCGTAGTGGAATGTCTGGTTCGTACGAGTGTTGATGATGCCATGCTGGCCATCCCAAACACCGCCACCGCCGAGGGTGAAGGCGTTCCCAAACAAATCGTCGGACGGCTTGAAGGTGTTGGGAAGAATGCTCGTCTGGGCGAGGTTGCCATTTGGCGAAGCCACCGAGACCTGAAAACCGCTGACTAGATTGACATCCTCAAAATCCTCAATCGCGTAGCCGTTCACACCCAGCGTGGTATCGGGTGCACCCCACAGATTGCGATCAAAGCTCGTTACCGTAAACCCCGCGGACGCTAGACTGGGTACGCCGGTTGCAGCAACGAGAAGCAAGGCGTATGTTGATTTCATGCATAAAGTTTACAGTGTTGCCGTGAAATGCGGGCCCTCCATTTCAAAAAATGAGTTGATGGACAGGTAAAACCCGCGGTATGCGTCGCGTGCCCTTGTGCATCATTGCCGCCCTTGCGGCAGGTTCGGCTCTCGCCCAGAAGATTCCCACGCCGAAGGACTACCTCGGCTTCGATGTCTGCCAGGACTACCACCTCGCGAACTATCGTCAGCTCGTGGGCTATTGGGAAACCCTCGCCGCGAAGAGCAACCGCATCACGCTCCAGAGCATAGGCAAGACCGAAGAGGGCCGAGAGCAGATGATGGCGATCATCACCGATCCCGGCAATCGGCGCAATCTCGACATCTATCGGCGCGCCAGCGAGCGGCTTGCCCGAGCCAAGGACTTCAAAGACGACGCCGACGCACGCAGCTTCGCGGGCAAGCAGAAGGCGGTCATTTGGATCGATGGAGGACTCCACGCCAACGAGACCCTCGTCGCCCAGCAACTCATCGAGACCGCCTATCGGCTCGTCACCAGCAACGACGCAGAGACCAGGCGCATTCTCAAGGACTGCATCATCCTGCTCGTGCACGCGAACCCCGACGGCCATGACTTGGTCGCCGATTGGTACATGCGCAAGAGCGATCCCAAGTCGCGCAGCCTCGCCAACCTGCCCGTGATGTATCAGAAGTACGCGGGGCACGACAACAACCGCGACTTTTACGCGAACAACCTCGCCGAGACGCGGAACATGAATCACCAGCTTTACCAGCGCTGGTATCCGCAGGTTGTTTACAACCACCACCAGAGCGCGCCCGCCGGGACGATCATGTTCGTGCCGCCGTTCCGCAACCCCTTCAACTACCACTTTGACCCGATGATCGCGATCGGCACCGACCTGGTGGGAACGCACATGCACCAGCGGATGATTTCGGAAGGGAAGCGGGGTACGGCGATGCGCAACTCGACGCTGTACTCGACGTGGTGGAATGGCGGCCTGCGCACGACGACGTACTTCCACAACATGATCGGCATCCTCACCGAGACGTGGGGCAACCCGGCGCCGGCTCCGCTGCCGCATGTGGCGCGATTCCAGATTCCCACGACCGATGTGCCGTTCCCGGTCGAATCCGGCCGAATGTGGCACCTGCGCGATTCACTCGAATACGAGATCTCCGCAAACATGGCGATCCTCGACTACGCCTCGCGCTACCGCGAGCGGCTGCTGTTCGATTTCTACCGGGCGGGGCGAAACTCGATCGAGCGCGGCCAGCGCGACCATTGGACGCGGTATCCGTCTCGGCTTGAGGAGTTCGGTGCCGATGCGCTGAAGAAGCCGGAACTGCGCGATGCCAGGATGTACGTCATCCCTCGCGACCAGCCCGACTTCCCAACCGCGGTGAAGTTCGTCGAGAAGCTGATGCAGTGCGGTATCGAGATCGAGGAGCTGAAGGAGGACGCCGTACTTCCAGGGGGGGAGGGGCGGCGGATTCCCGCTGGCTCCTACGTCGTCCGCTGCGACCAGGCCTTCCGCCCGCACATCCTCGACATGTTCGAGCCGCAGGATCACCCGAACGACTTTCAGTATCCGGGTGGTCCTCCGATCCGGCCGTATGACAATGCCGGCTACACGCTGGCGTACCAGATGGGGGTGGTGTTCCATCGGGTGCTGGAGCCGGTGGAGTTGAAGTCAAACCTGGTTGATTCTCTTCCGGACTCGTTCCAGTATGGATCTGCCCGGTCTTGGCCGAAGACCTCGCTTTTGGGTTACTCACGAGCCAATCACACTCTGAAGAGCGGTCAGAACCTCTTCTCAGGTGAGTCCTTCGAACTTACGCAGGTCGAGGGCTTCTCGAAACAATCCAAGCCCCGCGTCGCGCTCTGGGATCGCTACGGGGGAAGCATGGAATCGGGCTGGACTCGGCTCGTGCTCGAGCAGTACGGGTTCGACTTCGAAGTCGTCTATCCGCCCGACCTCGACCGCGGCGACCTGAACGCCAAGTACGACTGCATCATCTTCCCGGATGGCGCGATCCCTGGCGGGGGCTCAGGTGGCGGAGGCGGTCAAGGTGGCGGAGCCCAATCCTCGATTGCCGACGACCCCACGATCCCGTTCATCTACCGCCGTCGAGCTGGCGCGATCACGGCCCGAACTATCGCGGAGCTGCGGAAGTTCGCCGAAGAAGGAGGCCACCTGCTCTGCATTGGATCCAGCGCCCTCAACGCGGCTCGGCAACTCAAGCTTCCCGTCGAGAGCGCGCTGGTCGACGAAACCGGGGCCGCCTTGCCGAACACGAAGTTCTACATTCCCGGTTCGGTGCTGAGGCTCAAGGCCAACGAGAGCCCGATCACCGTAGGCATGCCCGAGGAGTTCGACGCGATGTTCGACAACTCGCCCGTGTTCCGCACGACCAGCCACGAAGCCAACGTCGTGGCCTTCTTCAACTCGGACAAGCCGCTGCGCTCGGGCTGGGCCTGGGGCCAGGAGATTCTCAAAGATCGAGCCGCGATCGTCGATGTGCCGCTGGGCAAGGGAAGGGTTGTGCTCTATGGGCCGGAGATTCTGTTCCGCGCCCAACCGCACGGGACGTTCAAACTGCTGTTCAACGCGATCTTCCGGGCAGCGGAGGGGAAGTAGCCGCCCGGCGGACTCCCGTGGGTGGCAGCAGGCCAAACGCGTTGGACTGCAGCCCGTTCAGTCCGGGCCGCATCGCCACGGCTTCGCGGGGATGATAGAGCGGAATCCACGGGGCATCGACGAGTGCGATGTCCTCGGCTTTTGCGTACGCCTGGAGCCTCGCCGGGCCGTCGGGCATCGCGTCCGCCGCTCGGCAAAGTCGCGTGAACTCGGCGTTGTCCCAGTTCGTCCGATTCTGCCCGTAGCTGCTCAGCAGCACCGAGAGAAAGTTCTCGGGATCCAGATAGTCGGCGTACCAGCTTCCGAAGAAGAACCCGAGCTCACGCCGGGTCGCCTTCTGGATGACGACGGAGGCCTCGACGAGCCGCATCTGAACCGGCACATCGAGGTTTTCGCGGAGCATCGAGACCACCAACTCGGCTGACCTGCGGCGATCGCCCTGCGAGTCGGACACCCAAAGATCGAGGGGCGGGAGCTTGCCTTCCCACCGGGCTTCGCGAAGCAGCCGCTTGGCGCGTCCCGGGTCGTACTCGAGTGTGGGTTTCTTTCGCTTGAGCTGGGGAACAGCGTCGGGCAAAATGCCCTCGGCGGGCACGCCCAAGTCGCCAAGGACGTCTTCGACCAGTCGACGCCGATCGATCGCGTGGTTGAAGGCCTGGCGAACCCGGCGATCGGCGAAGGGCGGGTAAACCGTGCCGTTCATGCCGACGTAGAACGTGGCCGGCCGGGCGGCGAAGAGGATGTTGGGATCACCCTGCAATCCGAGGTAGTCCTGCTGGCTCAGTCCGGTCCAGTCGAGTCGGCCCGTGCGGAACTGTCCCAACCGGGTCTGGGGGTCCTTGATGACCCGATAGGTCAACCGCTGGATGGCCGGCGGTTCTTCGTAGTGGTCGTCGAATCGAGCGAGTTTGATCTCGGCTTCGGGTGTGTACGAAACCACCCGGTAGGGTCCGGTGCCGATCATGTGAGCGACGTCACGAACGAGGCCGGTGCCAGCGGGGAGTACCGCGGCGGTCGGATAGGTGAGCTTTCCTAGGAACGACGCACGCGGTGCCACGAGTCTCACCCGGAGCACCCGGTCCTTCACGACTTCTACTCCGCTCAGGTGGCCTACTTTGCCTTCGATGAGTTCCTTCATGCCCTCGATGTCACCAAGGTAGTTGTCGACGACGGGAGAGGCGACCTCTTTGCGCGCGGCGCGCTCCCAACTCGACAGGACATCCATGGCCGTCACGAACTCGCCGTCATGGAACTTAGCCTCGCGCAGCAGAAAGGTGTAAGTGAGGCCATCCGCGGACACATCCCACTTCTCGGCGAGCTTAGGCACGATCTGGCTATCCGCCGACCAGCCAACCAGTCCCTCGAAGACATGGAGCATGAGATCGTTGGTGATCGTGTCTTGCGATAGAGCCGGGTCGAGGGTCGCGGGGTTGATGCTGATCGCGGCGACGAGTTCGCCCGGGTCGGGTTGATACTGATCAGCTTGATGGTCGCGCTTCGCGCAGCCAGCCAGCATCAATAGAACCAAGAAAAGCTGCGCGATCCGCATGCGCCCATTCTATCGCACTGCGCCCGTTGCTCTATAGAACGGTTGGAGTATCTCAAACACTAAGGATACGGTCATCAAGATGCCGACAATCTTCTATG
Organism: Fimbriimonadaceae bacterium; assembly: GCA_024710805.1. Classification (GTDB taxonomy): domain Bacteria; phylum Armatimonadota; class Fimbriimonadia; order Fimbriimonadales; family Fimbriimonadaceae; genus JANJUB01. The sequence continues at coordinate 13,697 of JANJUB010000053.1, forward strand.
GTGTTGCCGAGGTTACGGTCGGATCGAAACCCCAGAGTGGAGCCGGTGAATCCCCGTAGATTTGCCAGGACAAAGCCGCACCGGGCGTGGAAATAAGACAACCAGCAAGACCGAAAACCTTGCAACGTCGGAGGACGAAGAGCTACATGAACCGTATTCGAAGGAAGAACAAGGGTTTCACCCTCGTCGAAATCATGATCGTCGTGTTGATCATCGGCATCTTGCTGGCGATCGCCGTGCCCAACTTCATTCAGGCTCGAAACACGAGCCGAACTCGCACCTGTATTGCCAACCTGCGCCAGATCGAAGCGGCGAAGGAGCAGTGGGCGATGGAGACCAACCAGGCCAACACTGCTACGCCGGTTCAGGGTGACCTGATGCCGACGTACATGAAGTCCTGGCCCGCTTGCCCGGCTTCTGGCACCTATGCCATCAACGCCGTCAACGCGAACCCGACCTGTACGGTCGCCGGCCACGCTCTGCCGTAAGGTTAGGAGCACCGCAAGAGGGGGGGCGGGTAACTCTGGTTGCCCGCCCCCTTTCGTTTCGAGGAAGGAAGCAAGTGGGATGGAGGACGGCGGCCTTTCAGGGGGCGTAACGTGATCTCGCCCATCGCGGACGCTCGATCTGGGGCCGCACTTAGGCGGAGGGTGACCGGGTCGCCGTCCTCGACATCCCGCTTGAGGGCTCGTCGGGCAGATGCCATAGGCACTACCCGGCGCTTTTTTTGTTTTTGCCGGGAACATCTTCGGCGCACCTCCCGTCGAACGAAATCGTTGTCCCATCCGGCTCGCCGGTTGGAGCAACGACCTGGGGCATGGCCCAGGCAAGGGGTAAGCGGCGGTAACGTCGTAAGAGGATCGGGTGCCCATCCCGGTCGCCTGGCGCGAGTCAGGACCACCATGCAAGCCGAGGCTTCTCAGGCGACCGATCTTGTCGGTCGCTGAACCTGAATGCCGGAGTCTAGGGCCGACGGCAAGTGCTGAGGCCCGCGCGGGGTTCGCTCCCCGCAACACTCCCGCGAAAGGCCCAAGGGTGAAAGCCGAAGAGTGGGAGATGAGGTTCGACCGTACCGCCGGAAGAGCTTCGCTCCAGTCGCACGGGTTGCGGCTTCTCGGTCTCCGAGAGGACGTTGTCCGGGTTGACCGTCTGGTACCCGCGGTTCGGGGAAGGGCAGAACGGTGCGGCGCATTCGGTGCCTAACAAGGCATGGAACGCCAGGCCGCGCGTGTCGTTCGGGCGACAGAATGTTAGCTCAGTTGGTTAGAGCATCTGCCTGCATAAGCAGAATGTCAGGGGTTCAAATCCCCTACGTTTACCCAGCGAAAGAGCGGCCCATATCGTGTGAAAGCAGCCTGTTTCCTCCGGCTTCGGCCAGGGAGGAGC
>JANJUB010000181.1 GCA_024710805.1 Fimbriimonadaceae bacterium
AGAAGCCGGTGACGTTGGCTAACGACCTCGTCGGCGACCCGGCCGCAGTCGGTAGCGGCGCTCACATTGCGTTGGTCTACCCGTCGACGGGGGGTGTGCGGTGGCACCTGGTGACCCCGTCTGGCAAGCCGACGGGCAAGCCGATCATTCTCGATCCGAATCCGAAGGTGGTGCCCACCGTGGGGCAGATCGGGGATCGGTCGTTTGTCTTCCTGTGGAATCCGGACACGCTTGAAGTGGTGTACCGCGTGTGGCGGCCCGGGCAGTTGCCCGGCCCGGAGCGGCGGCTCTATGCGCGCAGCACCGTGCCCGTCGGCATGGCCGTGGACACCGTGCGCAAGGAGGTCGTGATCGCCCTTGCCCAAGATCAAGACGCCGCACGGCCCAGCCGCTGGCAGATTCGGCGCTTCCGCGAGTCCGACGGCCATCTGGCAGAACTGGGCATGGAGTGGGTCGACGGTGAGGCCGGCCAAAGCCGAGGTCGCGGGCGGCTACGGGCGTTATTCAAGGTCGATAAGGACACCGGTCCCGCGGGGCGACTGTACATCTACGGCCGCGGTTATCACGGGGACGAGTCGCCTTGGGCGTGCACCTACGTAGCGGAGACGATCGCCGACAAGTCGATCCGTGGCGGATGGTTGGTGAAGCGGTTCTACGATGAGTGGACGCAGAGCCGATCGGCTCCGGCGGCGACGTGGTGGAACGGCGACATCCTGTGGGCGTATCGCTGGATCGACGGCGGCAACCCCGACCGAGACAATCTGCTTCATGTCGGCTACCGCGCGCTGGGAATCGACGAGGAGCCGATGGGCGACCACGACGACCTGACGTACATGCGCGACTTCGGCATCCGCCACTCGATTCTGTTTTTGAGTCGGTGATCGCGACTACTCCCCTGGCTGCCAGTGTCTCGTTAGCTGCCCCTCTTTCCACGCAAAACACGCGGGCGAGATGGAGCCGGGGCCTTCGGAGTACCACTGACCCGCGATGTAGGCCAACTGCCCGAGGTCGTCCTCGGATTTGGCCTCCTCGCGGAGCAGCACCATCATCTGGTGGCGGGTGGGCAGAAAGATGTAGGCGTCTTGCTCGCCAATCAGTTCGCCCAAACGGAGGACGTGGCTCGCGACCAAGATCGATTCCCCAGAGTACAGCCGCACCGTGGTGCCACTCGGCATAGTCAGCGACTCGACGTCAAAGGGCTCCCGTCGCAGATTCTGAAGCCCGATCTCCCAGGCCCCTTCTTGGGTCAGGCCAGCCTCCGCCATCTTATCCGACGAGGTGGTGACGACCGCTTCGGGCAAGTCTATCGCGATCATGCCCACGAGCCCGTCGCAGACGGGATAGATCCAGGTCTGGAACTTCTCGTGCACCACAATGTCGTCGGGCTGGACCCGTGCCCGGATCGCTTGGCGCATCTCCTCGGGCGAGAGATCGGAGCCGGGTGGCGAGCTCGAGCGCCGAATCCAATCCGCGATCAGGTCCCGTCGGTCTTCGGGGACCACCTGGCGATAGGTTTGCGACAGGTTCATCAGCCCCATCATCATCTCGTCGGGAAGATGGGCTATGCCCTGATTCCAGTCCACTTCGATGGCGATGCCAAGACTTCGAGCCGCCGCCGCGAGGTCGCTTTGGAAAGCTTCGTAGTCGCTTATGCTCATGTGTTCCGCCCAACCGGGGACCTGCGAACCCTTACCCAAAAGGCGCTTCAAGAAAGACATGCATTACGTTAACACTTCGTACGGCAAAAATCTAGGCTTTCGGCGAACTTGTATGATTTCGGCCATGATCGCGAGTGCAATCTCCTCCGGCGAGCGGGCTCCGATGTTCAGCCCGACCGGGCCGTGGATGCGGTCGATTTCGGCTTCGCTGAATCCTTGTTCAAGAAGGAACGCGCGTCGCTTCCGCTGGGTCGCTCGGCTGCCAAGCGCTCCGATGTACGCCACGGGCGAGCGCAGCAAATGAACCAGCGCCACATCGTCGATCTTCGGATCGTGGGTCAGCACAACCGCATAGGTCGAAGCATCCAAACCCAACGAAGGCAGGGCATCGTCGGGCCAAGCGACGACCATCCGATCAGGAGCATCAGGAAAGCGCTCCGCCGTCGCCAGCGCCGAGCGCGGATCCACGACCACGACCTCGAAGTCAAGCGACTTCGCGAAGCGAACCAAGGGCACCGCGATATGCACCGCGCCGATGACGAGCAGGCGGTCGGGAGGGGAGACCACGTGATAAAACCACCCGTCGCTCTCGGCGCTGGTCCGAGCGGAAATCGCTTCCGTGGCTCCGGTTCTCTGCGGCTCGGGGAGGTCATCTTCGGGCCACAACCATCGCTGACCCGTGTCGAGGTGGGTGGCCAGGACCACCGTCGAGGACGGCAAGACACCCCATCCCCGCCGAGCTGTCGGCTGAGGATCGACCCACACGCGGATTCGCCCTCCGCACGAGAGTCCGACCTCCCACACCTGCTCGTCGGTCAAGGCGCCAAAGTCGAGCACCTGGGGCAGCCCCGACGAGAGAGCCTCTATCGCGGCTTGAATGACCGCCGACTCGACGCATCCGCCGCTCACCGAGCCGACCACGACGCCATCCTCCCGAATGCCCATCATGGCTCCGACCGGCCGCGGGGAGGAACCCCAGGTGTGGATGACGACCGCGGTCGCAAACGCGTACCCGTCGCGGTGCCAGTTTAGAAGGGTCGGTAGGACGTCACGCATTCAACTCGGCGGCCCCTCACCCCCCGACCCCCTCTCCCCGCAAGCGAAGAGAGGGGGTGCACGGAAGGATCATCCCTTCACGCAGACCGGACACTTGGGCTCGACGATCAGCTCATCAGCTCCGAAGGGGAACGCGGTTCCGGCGGTTGGACCAGCGCCCATCTTGTCGGGGTTGGCCAGCCCAAACTCGATCGACGTGCGCAGTTCCATAAGGTGGCCCCGCGTAACCGTGTCCGTCGTCTTGGCGATGGCGCGGCGCAGCATGCCGAGTTCAAGCTCAAGCTCAACCATCGCCAGCGCGCGAATGTCGGAGGTGTTGCCGAGCTTGCGGGTGAGGCCGGCAACCCACTCTCGCTGGAGGCCTCGGCGGAAGAAGTCCACCTTGGGGCTCGCGCTGCCAAGTTCCGACCAGACCGAGTTCCGCAGCGTGGCGAGCATCTCGCTGACGCTGTAGGGGGCGATCTGGTGCGACTCGGCCTGCAACATGCGATTGAGGCGGGCCTCGCTGAGCAGCGTGTTCACGGCGGAGCGTTGGATGCCGCGCAGGCGGTTTGCGCCCATATCCGCCGAGAACTTGTCCAGGATGTCCTTCGGGAACAGCCAAGTCGGCGTCGTGAAGGCCTGATCGATGATGTAGCGCACGGCCGAGCGCTGGTAGTCGCGGCTCACCGGGTTGTACACCGCGCCGCCGCGTCCGCCGCGGTAGTCGATCTGCTCGATGCCGCCTACGACCGCCGCCACATGTCCCAAGTAGGTCTGGAACTGGCCGACGATCTGGCCGTGCATGCGCTGAAGCTCGCTGTAGTCCTCGCCGATGCGGACGGTGGCCGGGGCCACGTAGCCCATCACGCGCATTAGGTTCAAAATGCCCAGGCGAGAGGCCTCGACCGCGTTATCGCCCAGAGCCTCGGCTTGCGCGGTGGGGTCGGCCGAGCTGAAGTTGTCATAGAACCGAAGCTGCGGATCGGAGACCTGGGCGGCCGCCCATGCGTCGAGAACCTGGCGCTCGCCCCACGGATCGCGAACCGACGAGATCGGTGCGTAGCCCCACTTGATGGAGAACTTGTCGTACTTGCCGATCTTCGGCACCAAGTCCTCGGGCGCGACCTTGTCGCTCGGTTGAGCGACGTAGTTGAACCGCGCATAGTCCATGATCGTCGTGGCGGTGCCGTTTTCTTTGCACCACTGCGGATTGCGCAGCGAGGCGATCGGCACCATCGCCGATGACTTGCCGTTATGGGGTAGGCCCAGCGTGTGGCCCACTTCGTGAGCGACCACGAACCGCAGCAACTCGCCCTGAAGCTCGTCCGAGAACGGGAGCCGGCGCGCGCGCGGATCGTTGGGCGAGGCTTGGGTGAAGTACCAGTCAGTCTGGAGCTTCAGAATGTCGTGCCACATGATGATGTGGGCGTTGATGATCTCGCCGCTGCGGGGATCGGCCGTGCTCGGACCCATGGCGTTCGCGATCGGAAGCGGGGCCCAACGGATCACGTTGTAGCGGGCGTCCTCGGGGCTCCAGTTGGGATCCTCTTTCTCGGTGGGGGCGTCCTTGGCGATGATCGCGTTCTTGAAGCCGGCGGCTTGGAAGGCAATGTTCCAGTCCTCGACCCCCTTCTTGCAGTACTCGCGCCACTTCTCCGGCACTTCGCGGCTGATGTAGTAGACGATGGGCTGAACCGGCTCGCTTAACTCAGCGCTCGGGTCCTTCTTTTCCAGCCGGTGCCGGTTGATGAACGCGTATTCCTTGACGCCGTGGTAGTCGGTGCCGTAGTCCGTGACCCGCGTGCTGAAGTAGCCCACCCGCGAATCGGCGATGCGACCCATCATCGGCTTCTCAGGAAGCACAACCATGCTGTGGCTCACCACCGCCGTTCGCGGCGCATTGCCGCTGGCACCACCGAAGAACGAGGCGAGCGGGTTCGAGGCACCCGGGGTGAACGTTTGGGTCACCTCGATATTAATGTTGGTGGGAAAGACGGCAACGCGATCGAGGAACGTGCGGCTGCCGTCGAGCATTTGGCCCGCGACCGCCGACCGAATGCTGAACTCGGGGATGTCGCTCTTGTAGAACTGGCCGACGTCGATCACGGGGTCGCCGGACTTGGTCCGAGCCTTGATGTCGAACGCGCGGATAATCGGGGCGACGTTGGACTGCTCGACCGCCGCTTGGATCGCGCCGCCTTCGGTAGCGCGGACCCGGTAGCTGATGATGCGCAGCAGGACCTTCTCGTCGCGGACTTCCCAGCGGACGACCTGCTCGGCCACGCTGGAGCCGTTGTACATGCCAGCGGGCGTCTTCTTAAGCTCCGTAACCCAAAGGAAATCTCGACCCAGCATTCCGGTCGGGATTTCATAGAGGATCGATTCCTTGTTTCGCCACACCTTAAACACCCCGTCCTGAGCGGTGTGGTCTTTGGTGGCTTTGGCGTACGAATCATCGGCCTGGGCGGTCGTGGTTGAGGCCGCTCCTCCCTGCGGCTGCTGCAAGGGCAGCTGGGCGGCCCCGGTAATTGACAATGCGGCGAGCATGGATAACGTCATATCAACTCCTGATCGAATCGTAACTACGAGGACTGCCGATTACGGCGTTCCGGGTTGGGGAGGATCGTAGGCGAAGGTCTTGACAACCTGCTCGATGATCTTCTCGGTTTCGGCCTGAGCCTCGGGTGCGCTTCCGAAACTGAGCGTGATCTGCTCTTGGCCTCGGACGAACATGTGAATCTGGGCGATGTACTTCACGGGCGCGCCCGATGTGGTCGGCTGCTCCATCTCTGCGACAAGCACCGCCCGGGTCGGGTTGTTCACAATCCCCGATTCGATCACGGTGCCCGCCGTCTTCAGCTGATTGAGGTTCTCTTTGAGAATCACGTTGATGTCTGCCGTGGGGACGGGCATCACGTTGACGTTGACGTTCGTTTGGAACACGCCGGGCTTAACGGGCGCGAATCCGACGATGCGGAACACACCCGTGCTCGCGAACATTCGAATCTGCTGCTTGAGCTGCTCGCCTTCGGCTCCGGTTACCCCGAGGTGTTCGACGGCCTGGGTGACGTCAGGCTTGCTGACATCCACCGCAACCCAGTCGGAGGGCAGCGCCATCGAGACACCGCCCCCTTTCGCAACTTTCCACCCTTGCGGGATAGCCGACTCATTAACCTTCGTTGGCGGAGGCGTGGCGGCCTTGTCCTTTGAACAACCGCAAATCGCCAACACCAGGATGGCTAGTCCTAAACTCTGCTTCATCTTCGCTAGGATATCACCGATTGACATTTGCATCCTTCATGATGCTGCTCAGATCGATCATGAACTGGCTGCCACCCGAAGCTACGCTCGGCAGTTTGCCGTCCCATTTCTCGATCCACTCGCGGGCGATAACGAGTCCACCGCCGTTCACCTTCAGGGCTTCCGCGTTCAGCTTCGCCGCTTCCGCCGTACCCTTGGCACGGGCGACTTCGGTTTGCTTTTGAAGTTCGGCCTGTTGGAGCACGTACTTCTGCTTCTCGGCTTCCTGCTGAGCGACCTGCTTGGCTTCGATCGCCTTGTTGAACTCTGGCGAGAAGTCGAAGTTCACGATCGAAAGGCCGGAAGGATCGACAATGATGTTGTACGAGCCCAGCCGTCGGATGATCTCGGTTTCGACTTCGGTCTTGACCTGCGCTCGGCTGCGGATCAGCTCCTCCGCGGTATAGCGTGCGGTGACGACCTTGAGCGACTCCTGCACGGTCGGATCGATGACTCGTTGCTTGTACAGCAAGCCGACGGATCCATAGACCTCGTCGACCTTTCCGGGCGCAAGCCGGAAATTGAGGGCAAGCGTGGTCGTGACAATCTGAAGGTCGCGACTTGCAGCGGTCGCCTGCGACTCTTCCTTTTGCGTTCGTGTTTCCATCAGCTCGACGCGATGAACACCTGGAATGACGATATGGATCCCCGGGTTCATCGTGCCGTCCAAGGCACCGAAGCGCAAGCGGACTCCCTCGTATCCCGCAGGAACTTGCACGACCCCGCTCCAGAGCACTCCGCCGACGACCATGAAAACGCCCAGCATTCGGGCGGCCCAGGCCATCGGCTTTAGATTCACCGTCTCGCTCGTTTGCTTGTTCAGACCCGAGAGCATGAACGACAAGACAATGATGACAACCCCAAGAAAAACCGCTAACATCGTTTGGCCAACCTCCGAAGAGAGTACGAATCAGGGTGGACCGGGGATGCGAACCCGGTATCCTTGTGGGGCTTATGAGCTTTGCCGTCCGCTTGGCTGCCGACAATATTGCCACTGAGGCAGGCTCGACAACGCCCCTCGATCTGGAGGTCGCAAACCAAAGCGATCAAACCGATCAGTACGAGTTGTCGATCGAAGGGCTTGATCCGGAGTGGACGGCGGTCCCCGTTCCCGTCTTCGCCGTGTCGGCTCACGACCTGCAGGGGCAGAAGGTGTTCTTCAAGCCGCCGCGCACCAGCGAGAGCCTGGCGGGCAACTATCCGTTCGTCATCCGGGTGCGAAGCTTGGAGTCGGGTGAAGTTCGGCTGACTCAGGGCGTGCTGGAAATCCGGCCCTATCACAGCGTCAGCATGGAGATCCTGCCCAAGAAGGGGATCTTTGGACCGTGGCGCAAGACCAACATCTTCCGCGCCACGATCATCAACCTAGGGAACTGCGAGGAGACGTTGCAGCTGTTCGGGAGCGATCCCGAGGATGCGTTGGCCTATGATCTTCCCGCCGATCAGATCACGATTGCGCCGGGACAGCAGCGCGAGGTGGCGATTACCGTCAACCCGGTTCAGCGGCGTGCGCTCTCGAATCCTCGCCTGCACGGCTTTCAAATCAGCGCGCGAAGCGTGGAAACACCCAGCGTTTACTGTGCCGCTCAAGCCCAGCTCGAGCATCGTCCGGTGGTCTCTCCCGGCAACTTCATGTTGTTCCTGATCGCAGTTGGGCTCATGGTGGGCTGGTGGGCTTTCCGCCCGATGCCGCCGGTGCTCGATGCTTTCCAGATCGACCCTGCGGTCGTGCCTCCGGGAGGAGCCGTACGCTTGACCTGGCAGAGCTCGCACGCAAAGAGCGTCAAGGTGCTTTTCAACGACAGCGTGATTGTCTCGCAGGGTGCCCCGCGGGGCACCACGACGATCAACGTGGATCGCTCGGGCACGTTTACCGCTTACGCCGTCCGTGAAACGCGCACTTCGGACCCGAGCGTCGTGAGTGTGACGGTCAAAGTGCCCGAAGTATTGCCGCCACCTGAGGTCACCTCATTTGATATCAAGACTCGGGAAGTGGCCCCTGGCGAGTCCTTCTTCGTGAGTTATCGGGTCAAGGATGCGATCAAAGCGACGTTGTCACCGTCCGGCCAGATTCTCGATCCCAAGCTGGAGAGCATTCAGGTCGAGGCCCCAAGCCAGCCCGGAGTCGTGCGGTACTTCATCGTGGCGGAGAACGCGGCCGGCCAGACGGCAAAGAGCCGCACGATCAATGTGAATGTCGCGGCCAAGCCGGAGGCCAACATCGTCGTGTTCCGGGCAGATCCTATGGAGGTCGATCCGGAGGTCGGCAAGTGCAAGATCACCTGGCAGGTTACCGGGGCGGCCCGGGCTGAACTTGTGGTCGACGGCCAGACCATCGCACTGGAGTCAACGGAAGGTGAAATGACGCTCGACATCACGAAGACCGTTCCGATTGTGTTGATCGGCTACGACGCAAACGGCCTGACCGTCAAGAAGTCGGCGACGATTACGCTAAAGGCTCCAGTCGTCCGGCCGGATGATTCCACGACCGGCAATCCCGGTACGGGAGGGCTCCGATAATGCGGGCATTGCTGAGTGTCACCGACAAGACCGGCATCGCCGACTTTGGCCGAGCGCTGGCGGACCGCGGCTTTGAACTGGTCAGCACGGGGGGCACCGCAAAGGCGCTCCGTGAAGCGGGTCGGGACGTGCGAGACGTGAGCGACGTCACCGGGTTCCCAGAGATGCTGGATGGGCGGGTAAAGACCCTTCACCCGATGGTTCACGGAGGTTTGCTGGGGGATGTTCGGCTGACCGATCATGTCCAGCAGATGGTCGCGGCGGGGATCGTTCCGATTCGGCTGCTCGTCGTCAACCTCTATGCGTTCGAGAAGACGGTGACCGGCCCCCACACCTTCGACGAGGCGATCGAGTCCATCGACATCGGGGGCCCCGCGATGATCCGCGCGGCCGCCAAGAACCACGCCAATGTTGCCGTGGTCGTCGATCCCACTGACTATGGGCGGGTGCTTGCGGCGCTGGACGAGGGCCACTTATCGGAGCTGCAGACCTCGCTTGCCGCTAAGGCATTCCGACACACGGCTTACTACGATTCCATGATCGCCCGCTGGCTGACGGGCCAGTCAGGTGATGCGCCCTTGACCGACACTTACACGTTGGGCCTCCGCCGGCGGCAGGAGTTTCGCTACGGCGAGAATCCCCACCAGGCCGGGGCGCTCTATCTGGACCCGCTCGACCACGCGGGAATCGCACAATCTGCGCAACTGTGGGGCAAGGAACTTAGTTACAACAACATCAATGACGCCCAAGGAGCCTGGGAACTTGTGGCCGATCTGCCGTCCGGCAGCTGCGCGATCATCAAGCACGGCAACCCGTGCGGTGCCGCGAACACCGGCGACCTCGCGGAGAGCTACCGCCAGGCTCGCGCGTCTGATCCCGTCTCGGCGTTCGGCGGCATTGCGGCCTTTCACGGAACGGTCGATGAGGCGGCGGCTCTTGCGATGACTGAGAAGGGCAACTTCCTCGAAGTCGTCATCGCCGAGGAGTTCACCGAGGATGCCCGTCGCATCTTCGCCGAGCGATCGGGTTGGGGCCAAGACGTGCGGTTGCTCGCCGCGCCAATGCCCGCGGCCGCCCACAGTATCCAGGTCAAGTCGGTGCGGGGTGGGGCCATTCTCCAGACCTCCGACGAGGAGCCCACGACGAGCTGGACGATTGCGACGGACCGGGCACCGACCGACGAACAGATGGCCGCCCTCCAGTTCCTGTGGCGGATCGTTCCCCATGTGAAGTCCAATGCGATCGTCGTCGGGTCTCGTTCACGCCTCTTGGGCGTTGGCGCGGGACAGATGAATCGCGTCCAATCGGTGCGGCTTGCCCTCGAGCAGGCTGGAGAGGGAGCCCGCGGGGCCGCCCTTGCCAGCGATGCGTTCTTTCCGTTCCCGGACAGCATCCATACCGCCGCCGACGCGGGAATTGCCGCCGTCATTCAGCCAGGAGGAAGCAAGAAGGACCCGGATGTGATCGCCGCCGCGAACGAAAGAGGCGTGGCGATGGTCTTTACCGGTGTACGTCACTTCTTGCATTGATCGCTTGGGTAACGTTTGACGTTCAGGTATCGTCAAAAGACAGTTAGAGGTTCACTCGTGAAAAATCAGAACGATATGATCATCTCAATCGTCGCGATCGTGCTTGGCCTGATTGGCTTCGCGGTCGCCTTCTTCACGCAGCGCGACGTCAATCCCGTCCCTGCGCCGGAGGCGGTCGTCACAAGCGAGCCCCAACTTCAAGGAGCGGATGTTCGCGTCGCAAACAGCCTTCCGGCGGCGGCCAACCAGAACGATCCCTACACCGGTGGAAGCACGGGTGGCAGTCAGGCTGGCGGCGGAGCTGGCATGGGTGCTGCGGGTGGCGGAAACGTGCCGACGGCGGCTGGCGCTGGTGGTGCCGGCGGTGGCGGCGGCGTCAGCAACGACCGGCCGATGGCAGCCGGTGCTGGTGGCGGCTAGAAAGCAGACTTCGCATTCTCGATGAATGCTCTCAGGCGCTCTGGGTCTTTGACCCCGGGCGCCTTTTCAATTCCCGAGCTGACGTCGACCCCAGCGGGACGTACGCGTCGAATCGCTTCGGCGACGTTGTCCGGGGTGAGGCCGCCCGCGAGGATCACAGGAATCGCCGAATAGGCCACGACGCGCGCAGCCTCGTCCCAATCGACTTTCTGTCCGGAGCCCCCATGCTGGTGGGGATGATAGGCGTCCAACACGCGATACGCCCCCTCTGTCGGCGGCTCTCCCGCGGGGTCACCGACCCGCCACACGCTGAGCCGGGGGCGAGGATCGTCCCAGTCCACGGGCCAGGTGTGCGCCTGAACATGGGTGTACCCATCCGGAGTCTGGCGAGCCACGCCGTACACCGCAACCCGCGGAACGGGCAACTCGAACAGCCACTCTGGCCCCCAACCCTCCCCCACAAAGCGGGGACTGCTGGGCTCGCCTACGAATCCCAGCAAATCGGCTCCCAGGGCCACCGCAAGTTCGGCATCCTCTTGTCGGCGCAGGCCACAGATCTTGACGATCACCAGCCCATCACCTCGCGCACTTTGGCTTCGACATCCGATGATCCGCAGAACGTCGTTCCAATGAGCACCGCGCGTGCTCCGGCTCGGGCAACCCGGCGCAAATCGTCAGATGTGGCCAGTGCGCTCTCGCTGACCGCCAAGCAGTGCGGCGCGATCAGGGGGATCAACCGCTCTGATGTCGCGAGGTCGGTCTCAAAGGTGGCCAGATTCCGGTTGTTCACGCCGATGACGGTCTGCGCAGATCCGCTGTGAGGCAGGAGTTGGAGCGCCCGTTCAGTCTCGTCAACGTCATGCACTTCGATGAGCACGTCGAGCCCCAAAGCGTGGGCTTCAGATTGGAAATCGGTGACTGCCGCGTCGGAAAGCGCGGCCACGATCAGTAAGACGGCATCGGCTCCCCAAGCCCGGGCCTCGGCGATCTGGTACGAGTCGATGGTGAAGTCCTTGCGAAGGATGGGTAGCGACACGGCTCCCCGCACCCGCCGAAGATTCTCCGGCGAGCCCTGAAAAAACCGCTCGTCGGTCAACACGCTCAGACACGATGCCCCCGCCCGCGCATAGGATTCGGCGATCGCGACCGGATCGAAGTCGGCTCGGATCAGACCCTGCGAGGGGCTCGCCTTCTTCACCTCGGCGATCAGAGACAGCGGTTGTGGTCCGTGCGCCAGAGCTTGGATGAACCCGCGACACGGCGCCGCGTCGCGAATCTGGGCATCGAGCTCCGCACGGGGGATGCGGTCTCGGGCTGCCTTGACCTCAATCTGCTTGTGCGCGAGAATCTCGGCGAGCCGATCAGCCATTTGTCGCCTCGCGAAGGGCATCGAGCTGGCGCACGGCGGCACCCGAGGCAATCGTGGCTCGAGCCTGCTTGAGCGCGTCAGTGAGCGACTCCGCATGGCCGCTGATGTAAAGCGCGGCGGCCGCGCTGGGCAGGATCGCGGCGGATCGGGCTGATTCGGGCTGGGAGATCGCTTCAAGCAAGATGGCGGCGTTGTCGTCGACGGTGTCACCTGGCTGGAGCGCGTCATCGGCCACGGGGTGCATCCCGAACTCGGCGGGGTTGACCGTAAACTCCTTGACTCCGTGCGGCCCGACCTCGGCCACCTTGGTCGGTGCACAAGGGGATACCTCGTCGAGGCCGTCCTGGCCCCGCACAATCCACGCCCGCTCGATTCCCAAAGCGTGCGCGGCCTCGGCCATCGGCTGCAAAAGCGCGTCGTCGTATACGCCGATGATCTGCCTCGAAGCGCGGGCGGGGTTGGCAAGCGGACCGAGCTGATTAAAGACCGTACGGATGCCGAGAGCCTTCCGAACCGAGCCCACGTGTCGCATTGCCGGGTGGTGTTGGGGCGCAAACAGGAAAGCCAGGCCGAGGTCCCCCAGCGCGCGATCCCACACGTCGAGCGGGGCGGAGATGTTGACGCCCAGCGCCTCGAGAACGTCCGCAGACCCGCAGCGGCTCGTCATTGCGCGGTTGCCGTGCTTGGCGACTTTGGCCCCGGCCGCAGACGCCACGATCGCCGCCGCGGTCGAGAGATTGAACGATGGTGAGCCCCCACCGGTTCCACAGGTATCGAGCACATTGGGTAGCGGGTGCTCGATGCGAACCGCGTGCTCCTGCATCACCCGTGCGAAAACCGCGAGTTCGGCTCCGCTGGCGCCCTTGGCGCGTAGCGCGATGAGGAACGCCGTGGTTTCGATATCGGATGCCGCCCCCTGCATCAGCGCGGTCATCGCGGTCTCGGCCTCTTCGGACGTCAAGTCTTGTCCGGACACCAGCCGTTCGAGCAACTCGCGCCATTCCATGAACGGGGAGTGTACAAGATCGGGACCGTTCGAACCGGGGCGACACGACCCTGAGCCACGCGCATAAGAACTCCGACAATTGCGTGAGAGAGGCATCTAAGGGCATGACTGGCTGGGCTCGAATAGCGATGGCGCTTGCGCCACAGGATCCCCGTGCGGGTTGGTACCGCGAGTGCCTCGCGCACGCCGGGGTTCGGGCCGAGATCCTGCATGAGTGGGTGCCTTACGAACTCTCGCGAACTCACGTCTGTCTGCTCGCAGGGGTCGGCAAACTCACGCCCGCGCAGAAAGAGGGCCTCCGCTCATGGGTCGATCAGGGTGGCCACTTGGTGGTGGCCGGATCCCCGATGGAACTCGAAGAGATTCTTGGGCTCGTGCAGGAGGGTTCGCGGCGTCGTTCTGTCGGTTACGTGACGCCGACGAAAGCCGATCGACTTTGGCCCGACGACACTCCGCGCATCAAGGCGCTCGGCATCACAACCGTTACGCCGCGGACGGCGGAAGTTGTCGCTGAATGCTCCGGCCGGGCGGCCATCACTCGCTTTCGATATGGCCACGGCACGGCCACCTACGTCGGCATCGATCTTGGACTCACTTCGCAACTGATCGCGATGGGCCGAAGCGTCGAGTGCGACGCGATTGGACCCGATGAGGACCGCGTGAGCTTTGATGACGACGTGCTTCGCGCCGAAGATGGCATTGCGCTCAGCTTTGAATCCGACCGAACGCCCGCCAAGGGCGATGAGCCCGGCCACTTCGGCCATGCTTGGGTCGATCTCGCGCGCGAAGTCTGGCTGAGAGCGGTGTTTGAGGCCATCGAGCGCTCCGGCAAAACGACGCCGGTCACGTGGTACTGGCCAAACGCGGCGATCGGCGCGGCAACCCTCACGCTCGACGTGCGCGATAACGAGGTCGATCGGATCGTCGCGATGCAGCGCATGCTCTCGATGTTCGGCTGCACAGCGACGTGGCTCGTACCCATGCCCGGTTACTCCGCCGACGTGTATCGAGCGATGCGCGGGATGGAGCATGAAGTGGGTCTCTTGTTTTCGGTTGACGAGCCGAATGGATGGCACGATGATCGGCTTCGTATCCAGTTCACGAACCTGATCCGCCTCGCTTCTTGGCCCGCAATGGGCACCGTGCGAGTTCAGCATGGCCAGTGGAAGGGCTGGACCCAGTTCTATGATGCGTGCGAAGCGGCTGGCGCGCGAGTCTCCGTCAACAAGGGCGGGCGACAAGCGGCAACGGCGGGATTTGCCTTTGGCACCTGCCACCCCTTCTTCCCGATCCGCAAGGATGGGAAGGACCGACATGTGCTCGAGCTTCCGTACCAGTTGTGGGAGCCCGGTCGGGTGACCTCCGAGAACACTGCGATCAGCATCATCGAGGCCGTCGCCGCTCGGAACGGCTGTCTCGGCTTCTCGCTGCACCCCGACGACATGAGCGATCCGGCGATCTCGGCGGCGGTTCGGAGGGTGCTGATGACCTGCAAAGAGCGCAAGATGGTGTTCATGAAGGCGGACGACGTCGGACGATTCGAGCGCGCCCGCCGCCACCTCCGAGTGACCACCAAACTCCTCGGCGAAGCCGGGTGGATTCAGGTCTCTTCAGAGAACGAGATCAACGGATTGACCTTGATGCTTCCCGGGACGGGCTACCAGATCTTCGAGCGACGCAAACCACTTGAGTCGCAGGTGATCGAGGCGTTTGGCACGGCGTTCACCGGCATCACCCTCGACATCCCCGCGATGACACTCGTCGATCTCGAGTGGACCCAGGGCTCGATGGGTCGTCAGGTTGCCTGAAGCGCCCTCAGCCAGCGTTGCCACCGTTCGCTCTTCGCGACCCTTGAGGCTAAGGGTTCGGGCAGCGCGACCTTGGTGAAGTCGGTCGCCTTCTGCCGCCGCATCCGCTCGGTTTTGACAAGCGAGCCCTCGCCCATGAGCCGCGCCCGCAGCTCGGCGAACAGCAAGTTCTTCCAGATGGCCTGGCTTGGGTAACTCTTGGCGATCGCCAGCTTTATGGCTTGCTCATCAGGAGGTACCTCGCGCACGGCCTGTCCAGTTGGATCGGCGAAGCGATTGATGCGCGGAATGCGGGTCAGGTAGCTGTAGTACAGCGGGACTTCGAAGATCGGCCCGCCGTAGGTGTGGTTGACGAGCCAGTTGGTCGAGTCGTGATCCAGATGACCTTGTTCAAAGGCAGTGGTGACCACACGGTCCGGCTTGACCGAGTCAATCATCCGAGCGAAGGGATCCCGCAAGCGATTCAGCTCGTCGCACACGTTGCCGTCCTCGGCCCCGTGAAAGAAAAGCCGATCCTGGGGAATCCCGAGTCGCTCCGCGACCCGGCGGCCTTCCGCTTCGCGGACCTCGGTATGGTGCGTCCAACTCACCCATACTTCGCTGTTGTGCTGGACAAGGTGGTGCATCCATGCGACGATCGCAATCTCGTCGTCGGGATGGGTCATCGCGAACAGCCAGCGGCGCGGCGTGGGATCGAAGGGCTCCATCAGCTTGGCTTCATGCGGCGAACGAGATCGGTGGTCGAGCGTCCGGTAAGGAAGGGCAGGATCACCACCTGCCCGCCGTATGCTTCGACGACCTCGGTTTCTGGAAGTTGTTCCTTCTGGTAGTCCCCACCCTTGACATGGATCTCAGGCTTCAGCCGGCCGATAAGCTCGATCGGTGTATCTTCCGCGAAGACGACCGCTCCATCGACCGCGCGGAGGGCTTCGAGGACGGCGACTCGATCTTCCGCGGAGTTGAGCGGGCGCTCAGGGCCTTTGTTAAGCCTCCGCACCGAGTCATCGCTGTTCACTCCTACGATGAGCAGATCTCCGAGTGCCCGCGCTTCGGCGAGATACTGGACATGGCCGGCGTGGAGTAAGTCGAACACCCCGTTGGTAAGCACCAGTCGCTTGCCGTTACGGAGTTCGAGAGCCTCTTCGAGAGTCAAGGATGAAACCTCAGGGCATTCTTTCTTTCGATCGAGCGGCCCGTTCCCACATCGCAATCGTCTGCACGTTGCGTCGCCGTTGATCCATAGCGGTATTCACCTTGATCGCGAGCAGGTCGTACACGTCGATGCCTGGGGCGTTCTTTTCGATGTAGTCGTGGGCTCCCCGGCGCATACACTCGACCGCATTCGCCACGTTTCCGTAGGCGGTCATCACCACAACCTCCGCGAAAAGATCGCGGGCAAAAGCGGCCTGAAGGACATGGAGGCCCGAATCCGGATTCTCCATGCTCATGTCGGTCACGATGACGTCAAACGGGGTCTCGGCTTCGCCAATCATCTGAATGCCCGCCTGCGAGTTTTCGGCGGTCGTCACCACGTAGCCCTCGCGCTGCAATCTGCGCGCGACGGCGGCGGCCACACTCTCTTCGTCATCGATGACTAATACACGGCTCATTTCTATTCGTAGTATGGCAGGGAGTGAAGCACAAGAAAAGAGAACCAGACTGAAGTCTGATTCTCTCTCAATGCGAACTTACGACCGGATTACTCCGCCGCTTCTTCGGACTTCTTCTTGGGCGCGCGCTTCGGCTTGTCGGCAGCGTCGGCGGCCTTTGCGGCCTTGGGCGCAGCCACCTTCTTCGGGGCCGGAGCCTTCTTCTCGGGCTTCTCGGCGGCTACCTTTGCCTTCGGCGTATCGCCCTTCTGCTTCTTCGCTTCGGCGATCAACTCTTTGATCCGCTGATCCTTACGATGCCAACGTTGGCGCAACTCTTTGTTTCGAACTCGCATTCAGATTCCTCGACTGAACGCTTAGGATACCTGATGGCGTAGGCTCGCGAGATCACTTTCCGAGGGGGCGACCACGCCCACATGCTGCACGACGCGAGCAGCGGCCGCCGCGGCCAACTCGAAAATCTCCGGTCCAAAACCGATCGCCCCGATCCCCATGGCGATCGTCGCGATCACGGTGTCCCCGGCTCCAGCGGGATCGGCGACCTCGACCCGCGGGGCCGCGATGCGGAATGAACTGGGCCCTGCGACCTCCATGCCCGCATCGCCGAGCGTAATCACCAGCGCGTCGGCGCGGTGCCGCTCGCGCAACTTGCGGGCGTGTTCTCCCGCGCTCTCGGACGTGATCTCCACGCCCGCCGCCGCCGAAGCCTCGCTTCGGTTCAAGCTGATCACGGTGGCACCTCGGTAGCTATCCAAGCTTGAGGGCTTCGCGTTGACAACCACCGGCTTCCATGCGGCCTTGGCGGCTTGCAGCAGCGACCGCACGACCTCCGCCGAGAGGCACCCTTTCGTGTAGTCACTGAGGAGCACCACGTCGCATCTGTCGATCTCGGGCCGCGCGGCTTCGATGATCTGATCGTGAATTGGCCCAGCGGCCGGCACATCATCCTCATGGTCGATGCGGACGACTTGGTGCCGCCCATCGGCGATGATCCTCGTTTTGCAGGAGGTCACCCGGCCCGCGTCGCGGATGAGGCTGCAGGTCAGCGACTCCGCGGCCAGGCCCTGCTCGAGCCGATCCGACGTCGCGTCGTCGCCAACCAAGCCAACCAAGTGGGCGGATGCACCAAACGCAGCGACGTTGCGGGCAACGTTCGCTGCACCTCCCGGGACTGCCGAGGTGCGCTCTTGGCGAAGGACCATCACCGGGGCCTCTGGCGAAATCCGCGTCGCGCGTCCGAAGATGTACTCATCGAGCATCACATCGCCGATGACGAGCACCCGAACCCCGCGGATCTTGTCGAGCAGCTCGGCTCTAGTCAAGCGCGACCTCGGCTCTCTGGCGTCGATTGCCCGTGACAAAAACCACGATGCCCGCGATCGAGATCAGCGCGGCAGCAACCTGAGCTTCGGTAATCGGGAGCCCTGAGATGGTTGTGCTGGAGGTTCCTGCGCGCCACAGCTCATAGATCACGCGGGTGATCCCGTGGAGGAACAGCATCGCGCCAAAGGTCTGGCCCGCTGCCAATCCGCGTCGCTCAAACCGTAGCAGCACGAACAGCATCAAGAGGTTCATGAGGCTGTCGTAGGCTTGAGCAGGGTGATATCGTCCCGGCAGACCCTGAATCGGGATCGCCCAAGGCAGGTCGCACGCGAATCCGTGGCAGCAGCCGTTGAGAAGGCATCCGATGCGTCCAATCGCGTGGGCAAGCAAGAACGAGGGCGCGACGGTGTCCAGCACCGGCCACAGCCGTTGCTTGGCCCGCTTGGCGTAGATCAGCACGCCGAGAAAGCCGCCGAGCAGGCCGCCAAAGCTGGTCAGCCCGCTGAACTGGGTGAAGATTTCGCGTGGGTTCTTCGCGTAGTGCGGAAGATCCTGAAGAATGAACAAGCCCCTCGCGCCGAGGATGCCGAGCAGGATCGCCCAAAACGCCAAGTCGTAAATCGAGTCCGGCTCGAGCCCGAACCGCTTGGCCCGCTTCCTCGCTAGGAAAATGCCGGCGATGAAGCCCAGGAACAGCAAGAAGCCATAACTGTAAACCGTGAACGGACCGATGCTGATCAGCTTGGGAATCATCTCGCCTCGTGAGTTTACTGGCCCGAGGGCGGATCGGGAAGGTACTTGATCGGAATCTGCCGCCCCGGCCCCTCGGCTTGCCAGTACACGGTGAGGATCCACCACCGAGATCCGTCGTTCCAAAGCTGGATGCTGTTGATCCCGCGAGCGAGCGGCTTCTCATCGCTCTCTGCCCGCTTCGTCTCGTAGGTGCTGAACACGTGGGCGATTTCGGCGAACTGCTCGGTGCGTCGGTTCAGCTCCTTCTCGAAAAAGCCGTCGCGCTCGACTTGCGGTCCAATCCGGGTGACGTAGTCCTCAGGCGTCAGGCTGATTCGGACCAGCTTGCCCGTCGCGTTAAGGGCCGAGACGGTCATCCGCGATTCGGGAACGAACATCGCGCGGAACCGGTCCCAGTCGCGCTTTTTGCCCGCGGGGCCCGAGATCACTTCGTAAAGGGCCTTGACCAGAGAGTCGACGGTCTTGGAGTCATTCACATAAGGGGCGGGCGTCGGTCCCTGAGCACAAAGCACCAACGTCAGCGCGACGAGAGGCAGGGTAGTCATGCCGCATTGTAGCCGAGAGGAACGCCCCTCGCGGTCCATCCGTCATCATTAGCATCGGAGACCCATTCATGAAACGACTGAGACTGATTCCGCTCGCCCTGCTTGCGCTGGGCACCCTTGCTCAAGCACAAACCCTAAAGGTGGGCGATGCGCCCCCCGCCATGAAGGTGGCGAAGTGGGTCAAAGGCAAGCCCGTCGAGAAGTTCGATGCCACCAAGACCTACGTGGTTGAGTTTTGGGCGACTTGGTGCGGACCCTGCATCCAGACGATTCCGCACTTGACCGAGCTGGCCAAGAAGCACAAAGACATCCCGTTCGCCGGGATCAGCGTGTGGGAGAACCGCCCCGGTGACACCTCGACCGAGTACCAGCAGAAGGTCGTGAAGTTCGTCGCCGACATGGGCGCGAAGATGGACTACAACGTCGGCTACGACGATACGGCGGGCACCATGGCCAAGACCTGGATGGACGCCGCGGGGCAGGACGGCATTCCCTCGGCGTTTGTCGTTCATGAAGGCAAGCTGGCGTGGATCGGCCATCCAACGGAGCTTGATGCGGTATTAGATAAGATTAAGGCCGGAAACTTTGACGCTAAAAAGGAAGCCGCCGACCGAGAGGCCCGTGAAGCGGAGAACAAGAAGCTGCAGGCGGCCGTTCAGCCAGTCTTTAAAGCGGCGGGCGAAGGTAACTACGCTGCCGCCGTTGCCGAGATCGACAAGATTCTGAAGGAGAATCCCAAGTGGGAGACGATGTTGGCTGCACTCAAGCTCGATTTACTCCGCAACAAAAGCGAGGACGAGTTCTACGCTTACGGCAAGCAGCTTTCCGAAGGCCTCTACAAGGACGACGCCATGATGCTGAACCAGATTGCTTGGGGCATCGTCGATGACGAGGCGGGACTCAAGAAGCCGGACACGGAGCTGGCCATCAAGGTCGCGACCCGCGCATGCGAGTTGACGAAGAACGAGAATGCCCTCATCCTCGACACGCTTGCTTACGCGTACTTCAAGAGCGGAAAGATCGATGACGCGATCAAGACCCAGGAGAAAGCCATTGCCATGATGGACAAGACTGAGGGCATGACCGATGAAATCCGCGCCGAACTGAAGGATCGACTGGCGAAGTTCAAGAAAGCCAAAGGCGGTTAGAGCCTTCTCGCGGTTCCCCAACATCCTCCTCGGGAGTTTTCCGAGGAGGATGTTTTCGTTTTGGACCCCTAAAATACGCGAGATTCGCAATTTTATCGAGACATTCAGTAAAATGGCGCCTGGCTCACGGATTGAGCAGGGCTCGGTCCGAATACGGAGGTCTAAACATAGTGAAGAAACTCGTTGCAATCGCCGCCGCTTCGATCGGATTTTCGGCGATCTCCATGGCGCAGGCGGATCTCGCCGCCGGCTCCTTCTCGCTTCGGGCGGGCATTGCCTGGCCGACCACGTCCAACCTGAACGGAACGTTCATCGGTGCTGGCTTCGACTACGACTTCGGTAAGTCGTTGTTCGGTGGCGGCATGGGTTCGTCCACGTTCTTCTCGTTCGACTGGCTCTCGAAGAGCACGTCGGGCCGCCGTGGGAACATCATCCCCCTCATGCTGAACCAGCGATTCTCGCTGTCGACGGGTGAGACCGAGGGTTCGCTCCCGCTCTACGGCTTCCTTGGCCTGGGCGCGGCGATCTTGGACTTCAGCCCGACGAGCACGCAGCTCGCCGGTCGCTTCGGCATTGGTGCCAACTTGAATACCAACGTGTTCTTCGAGAGCGCGTTCGTGTTGACGGGTCGCGCCAAGACCAGCGGCATCCAGGGTAACCACATCGCCGTTTACGTCGGCTACAAGTTCTAAGTCAACAGCATCGAGCCCACAAGCCGCCTCATCCTTTCGGGTGGGGCGGCTTTTCTTTGTCGGGTTGCACGGAACCGAGCGTGCCGCGTACAATCCTTGTCATGGCGGCAGGGCATTCTTTCGATGAGCTTTCGGCGTTGTTAGGTGGGCAGGCGGAGTCTCTGCTTGGGTTCTCCAACCCGAAGATTTCCAAGGACTCGCTTCATGTCCCAGGCCCCGACTTCGTCGATCGGGTGTTTTCGGCCAGCGATCGCAACATCCAAACGCTTCGATCGCTCCAAGCCCTGTACGGCACGGGTCGCCTCGCGAACACGGGTTACCTCAGCATCCTGCCCGTGGATCAAGGCATCGAGCACGCCGCTGGTGCGAGCTTCGCCAAGAACCCCATCTACTTCGATCCCGAAAACATCGTCAAACTGGCGATCGAAGGGGGCTGCAACGCGGTTGCTTCGACGTTTGGCGTCTTGGGCTCAGTGGCGCGCAAGTACGCCCACAAGATTCCGTTCATCGTCAAGATCAACCACAACGAACTGCTGACCTACCCGAACAAGTTCGATCAGATCATGTTTGGCACCATCGAGCAGGCCTGGAACATGGGTGCGGTCGCCGTTGGCGCAACCATCTACTTTGGTAGCGACGAAGCCAGCCGACAAATCGTCGAGGTCGCCCAGGCCTTCGAGATGGCCCACGAACTCGGCATGGCGACGATCCTCTGGTGCTACCTGCGCAACCCCGCATTCAAGCAAGACAAGGACTACCACGTCAGCGCAGACCTCACCGGACAAGCCAACCACCTGGGCGTGACCATCGAGGCAGACATTATCAAGCAAAAACTCCCTGAGAATAACGGGGGTTACCTCGCGCTGAACATGGAAGGTTCGAGCTATGGAAAAACCGATCAGCGGATCTACCGCGATCTTAACTCTGACCACCCCATCGACCTCTGTCGATACCAGGTCGCAAACTGCTACATGGGACGAGCGGGCCTCATCAACAGCGGCGGTGCTTCGGGCTCGTCAGACCTGGCTGAAGCGGTTGGAACAGCTGTCATCAACAAGCGAGCAGGCGGAAGCGGCCTAATCTCGGGGCGAAAGGCGTTTCAACGGCCGATGGCCGAGGGTGTGGAGATTCTCAACGCGATTCAAGACGTGTACCTCTGCGAGCAGATTACGATCGCTTAGGTGCCGCTTTTGGCTGCCCGAATCACCTTCCCCCTGCAGGGGAAGGCCAGTGAGCGATAGCGAACTGGGATGGGGTGGTCTCGCAATGCGGCACTTCTTCACCCCACCTCTTCGCGCGGGAGCGCGAAGGTCCTCCCCTGCAAAGGGAGGAATCACGTGATTCCCATCCACTTCGCCGCTCCGAGCCGTTGAACAGGTAGATGGCGCGGCGGTGGTTGATCGGACTTGGGCTCGTCTCATGCTCGTGTGTTGGCATCAGCTTCGCGTTCATCCGTGGCTGTGCGACCCAGCACTCGCGTCCCGTGGGGCATGGGAATCTGACCTTCGATGTCTCCGCCGACGGCTCCAAGATCGTCCTTGCCGCTCAGGGCCGAGGCGGACGCGATCTCTTTCTGCTCGATCGGAAGTCCGGGCAGATTCGAGCCCTGACCAACAGCCTCGATTACGAACTCTCGCCCGCGTTTTCGCCTGACGGGCGGCGGATCGTCTTCACCCTTGGCAAACCAGGCGTCCGGGCTGATCAGCTCTGCATCATGGAGCTTGTCCCCCCACGCAGCATCGATCAGGTGACCGACGCCGACGAGAACATCACCTCGCCGACCTTCACCCCCGACGGACAAAGCGTGATCTTCTCTCTAGAAACGCAGTACGGGTGGGGAGGTCTGGCATCGAACTGGAACGAGTCAGGAGCCTTGGTTCTCATGAACCTCCAGACCAAGGAGCGCAAGTTCCTCATCAGCGAGGACAAGTTGGCCTACGATGCCGCCGTCTCTCCTGACGGCAAGTTGTTGGCTTGGCGCGACTTACGGGGGCTCTGCCTCGCCGAACTCGACCACGTAGACGCCCCTCGGGTGGTTTCAAAGTCGGGCCATAGCCCCACCTTCAGCTCCGATGGCCGACAACTGGCGATGGTGGCGGGGACTTACATCCCGGATTTTCATGTCGAGATCGTCCCGGTCGGGGGTGGTCCGGCGAAGAAAGTTCCAGACACCGACGGTGCGATGCAGGTTCGTTTCTTGCCGGATGGGCGGCTGCTCGTTCTGCGCGAGTTCTGGCGGGACGGCGGCTTTGGCGAGCCCACCCGCGGGCTTTGGGAGATCGAACAGGACGGCAAGACCGCACGGGAAGTGATCTCGGAAGCGACGTTCAAAGACCCGATGAGGGCATCCAAATGAAGAAGTCCAGATGGTTGATCGGTCTAGGTCTCGTCGTCCTCATCGCTTTCCTTTGGGCCTGGGGTCCTAGCCGTAAGGAAGTCATCATTCAAGACGCCGCGGTGCGCACGTGGACGGCGTGGGGCTACCGCTACGCCGAGATCGAGAACCTCTCGGAGCGTCCCATGGTCGTGCCCAATCGCGAGGGGTTCTTCCTCTACTTTCGGGATCCGGTGATTGCGGAAGCGGGGACAAAGCTCGCGATGATCGCTTTTCCAGATGCGACGCTGCTTCCCCCCGGTGGCGCGCTGAGGATTCAGATCATGGACTCCTACGAGCCGATCTTCATCAAATGCGAGGGGCGGTATCTGAAGGAAGTCGAGGACTACGCCCTGCGGACGAAGGCCGTCTTGTGGACGACGCCTACGACGCCGTTCCCCTAAGGCACGGCACCGCGGGGACGATGCAACCCGCGGCGTCAGGGTTACATTGTGGGGCGTACAATGAGCTCATGAAGCCAGTCGTTGGGTGCTTGTTCATCGGGACTCAACTCTCGCTGGGTTGGTCGCAGTCCTTCGAGAGCGACCTTTCCATCGCCTTGCGAGGATCGCCGCTGTCGGGGACTGAGTTTCACAGGACCGTGCTAACCGTGATGGCGGAGCACAAACTCGTGGTGGGTTACATGGGAAAGCGTTATCTGCAGCGCACCCTCGGTGATTCGCGAGGCCGTCTGCTGTGGGTTAACCGAGGTGGTTTTATCATGGACGACCTCTACCTGATATGGAAAGTGGGTCAGGACACTCGGGTTCAGATGCTGGCCCGCCCGAAGGATCAGGGTTGGCAAGTGTTTCGCCCCGGGTACCTGCGAGGGAGCGAGCTAGTCTTCTGCGACAACGCGTACTCAGGAGCCAACTGGCTCCAACCGTGTGTTCGCGTATACGAGAAGCGAAACCAATCGTGGAAGCTCAAGCAGAATCTCTATGCTGCCAAGGGCAAAGAGGCTCGGGGCGAACTGAACTTCGCACAACGCGATGGCCAGATCGATCTCTCAAGAGCGGACGGAACGGTCCGCGCGTATCCGACCTATTTGAGAGCGCCGCATGTCGGCCCGTTGCTCGTCTACGACATCCGGTTCGAGCGCATTCGCGGCGTGTATCGCCAGACTCGGGATCGTCGCATCGAAACGCCGCTTGCCGCCCTTGAGGATCTCGCGCATATCCGAGCAAAGGGCAAGAGGGAAATTTTCGACGAGCGTGTTCCCAAAGCCCTTCGCGGTCCTCTGTGGGACCTGCTTTCCCCCGGCCACAACCTGCTTGTCTCGACAGGCAGCAACATCGTCGACGACGAGTCTCCCGTCCTGAGGATTGCTGGCTGTGAGATCAGGTTTGTCAAGAGAGCCAAAGGGTGGACGCCGCTGACTGTAGTCGAACTGCGACGTGAACCTCAGTCCGGGTAGAACCCATGGTCAACCCTCGGCTTGGGAAATCCGCACTACAATGAGCCCATGAAGCGCGCCAGGTGGTGGGTCGTCGGCTCGGTTTGCGTGGCCGTTGCGGCACTCGCTGTGCTTTGGCTCCCTGATCGCCCTTTTAGCTTCTTGGGAGGCGCACCGTTGGACAGCATCTGGATTCGAGAGGATTTCGGACCCGACACGGCGGTTCGAACCTACTTGATCAACCGACCCGTCGCTGAGGTGGTTGATTCGGCGCGCAAGGAGTTGGAGCCCAAAGGTTGGAAGCGCTACGACTACGAGGGAGACGTGATCTTCTCGCCCCACACCGACATCGATCGACAGCTCGTGGAGTCGGTCAGCATTTCCGAGAAGGATGAGGGCGCGAGTGTCTTGGTCGATATCGCCAGCCCTGCCACCCTGCGAGACCGCGTCGGCGTTTGGCTACGTCCGAAGAGTCGATTGAAGGGGTCGCCCCCGCAATAGCGGGGGCTGGACGGCGAGGGCACGACGCATCCCTCGCCCACAACATCGATTACCGAGGCGCTTACGGAGCGGCGCCCTCCCAAAACCCCTTAGACCGGTAGATCGCTGCGTCGCTCGGAAACTCGTCGCTCGCTGTGATCGAGGATCTTCTTGCGGAAGCGAAGCTGTTTCGGCGTGACTTCGAGCAACTCGTCATCGCGAAGCCAAGCAAGGGCCTGCTCTAGCGAGAAATCCTTGTGGGCGTCGAGCACGGTCGTCGAGTCCGCATTGGCGGATCGCATGTTCGTGGCCGCCTTTTC
The DNA here is from genome assembly GCA_024710805.1 of Fimbriimonadaceae bacterium. Classification (GTDB taxonomy): domain Bacteria; phylum Armatimonadota; class Fimbriimonadia; order Fimbriimonadales; family Fimbriimonadaceae; genus JANJUB01. The sequence goes on from JANJUB010000181.1 coordinate 25,290, forward strand.
CTTGGTGGCGTTGACGACCATATCCTCGTCGCGGGCGCACGCACCAACGATCATGCCACCGTAGAGGTCGGTTCCGACCGGATAGAACAGGGTTCCGCGCTCTTGCACGTCTTCGTAGGCGTACCGGGTCAGCTTGCCCGGATCCTTCACAATCAGTGATCCCACCGAACGCGCAATGACCTCGCCCTTGTACTCGCGGTAGCCGTCGAACAGCGAACCCATGATGCCAAGGCCGCGCGTCATCGTCAGATAGTTGGAGCGGAAACCGATGAGCCCGCGCGTGGGGATCGAATACTCGAGCGTGGTCGTGCCGTTCGCGCTCGCCATGTTGATCATATCGCCCTTTCGGCGGGCAAGCTCCTCCATGACGAACCCTACCGACTCGTCAGGGAGTTCGAGGACCAAGTTCTCGTAGGGTTCGAGGACCTTGCCCTCCTCGCGGCGGTAGATGACCTGCGGGCGCGAGATCTGCATCTCGTAACCTTCGCGACGCATCGTTTCGATGAGGATGGCGAGCTGGAGTTCGCCGCGCGCGGCGACTTTGATTGCGTCTGAAGGCGAGTCCTTGTCGATCTTCACCGAGACGCTGACCGCTTCTTCCTTCTCGATACGCTCACGGATCTTGTGGATGGTGAGGAACTTGCCGCCGTCCTTGCCCGCCAGCGGCGAGTTGTTCGGATAGAAGTTCATCGTGAGGGTGCTCGGCTCGATCTGAACTGCAGGGAGTGCTTCGGTCGTGTCCGTGTGAGCAATGGTGTCGAACAGGTGAACCCCGTCGAGGCCCGCCAGCATAATGATCTCGCCCGCCGAGCCGCTCTCCACTTCCTTGAGCTGGATGCCCTCGTAGGTCCAAATCTTGGTGACGTTGAAGCCCTGCGTCTTGCCCTCGGGACTGAGGTGGTTCAGGCGATCGCCGACCTTGACGGTGCCGCGAAGGACCTTTCCACCGAACATGCGGCCGACATAGTCGTTGTAGTCCAGGTTGTTGATCTGCAGCAGGAACGAACCTTCGGCATCGACGCTGGGCGGCGGCACTGCGTTCACGATCATCTCGAACAGCTCGCGCATGTCCTGCTCGCTGCCATCGGGGCTGACTCGGGCGAAACCTCCGGAACCGCTGGTGTAGAGGTGGGGGAAGAAGAGATCGTCTTCACTCGCGCCTAGGTCGATGAACAGGTCGATCGTCTTGTCGTACGCCTCCATCGGTCGGGCACCCTCGCGGTCGATCTTATTGATGCACACGATCGGCTTCAGCTTGTTGGCAAACGCCTTCTTGAGCACGAAGCGGGTCTGGGGCATGGGGCCTTCATTGGCGTCGACGATGAGCAGAACACCGTCGACCATGCTGAGCACGCGCTCGACCTCGCCGCCGAAGTCAGCGTGGCCGGGCGTATCGACGATGTTGATCTTGGTGTCCTTGTAGCGGACGCTCGCAACCTTGGAAAGGATCGTAATGCCCTTTTCACGCTCGAGATCATTGCTGTCCATGACGCGGTCGGCCATGTGCTGATTCTCGCGGAAGATTCCGGCCTGTCGGAAGATTGCGTCGACCAAAGTGGTCTTGCCGTGGTCGACGTGCGCAATGATGCCGACGTTTCGGATGGCTTGGGGCATTCTATCATTGTACCGGGCGGGGGTATCTGCCCCTTGGGACCATGGATTGCTCGAACTCGCGAGAACCACAAGGGGGCACAGATAGGTAGGGCAAGATCAACACGCCCTCACCCCATCGCCCGCATAATCAATCCGTGAGCTGGTACGACCTCGCTAAGCCCTTCCTCTTCGCTCTCGACGCCGAGACCGCCCACGAGCGTGGGCTCGAGGCGATCGCCCAGGGATGGGTGTCGGGGCGTCGATACAACGATCCAGCTCTCCGCACGCGCGCCTTTGGGCGCATCCTCGATAATCCGGTCGGCCTTGCCGCTGGCTTCGACAAGAACGCGGTTGCCGTGGATCGCTGGGCGGAGTTCGGCTTCGGATTCGTCGAGATCGGTACCGTCACCCGGCATCCGCAGCCGGGCAACCCGCGTCCGCGGCTGTTCCGATTGCCCCAGGACCTCGCGATCATCAACCGCATGGGCTTCAACAACGATGGGGCCGACGCGGTGGCCGATCGGCTGAGCCGTAGGAAATCCGATATCCCGCTCGGCATCAACCTCGGCAAATCGAAGATTACGCCGCTGGAAGAAGCCCCGGTCGATTACGCCTACAGCTTCGTCCGGCTGCGACCCTATGCCGATTATGCGGTGGTCAACGTCTCCTCTCCGAACACCCCGGGCCTGCGCTCGCTTCAAGACAAAGACCCCCTTCGGAGGATCGTGTTGGGGCTGCGCGACCTCGACGCGACCTGCCCATTGTATGTGAAGGTTGCCCCGGACCTCAGCGAATCGGCCCTCGATGACGTTGTCGCGGTGGCTAGCGAAGCGGGCTTGGAAGGCATCATCGCGACCAACACCACCCTCTCTCGGGTTGGGCTCACCAAGGAGAGTCCTGAGGCTGGCGGATTGTCGGGGGTTCCCCTGCGTCCGTTGGCGCTCTCGGCACTCCAGCACCTACGCCGCCAAGCGCCGCCCGAGATGCAGCTGATTGGCGTCGGGGGCATCATGACCGGCGAGGACGCCCACGAGCGGATGAACGCGGGCGCGAATCTGGTTCAGGTGTACACCGGCTGGGTGTACCGTGGGCCCGATTTCGTGGCCGAACTCCTCGAAGACCTCGCAAGACTTCGAGCAGATCGGTAGCCTTTTGCGCATTCTCGGCCGATCGCACACCCGTGGCACGGTTCTTGGTGCTCTTGCGCATTGGTCGAACGTCCGATCGAGAGAACTGGTAATCCTGACGGTTCCATTCCGATCAGGGCAGAGTAGAGTAGGAGAGGGAGGGGCACGAAGCAACGAATGAACACACTGCAGCAGCTGCGAATCGTGCCTTATTGGGTGAATCCCGCTCATCTTGTCTCGACGGCCGCCCACATCATGCGAGGGCATCGGGTCCGTGCTTTGGGCGTTCTCGAGGGTGACGTCCTGATCGGCACTGTCGCGCTTGAGGACCTCGCCGGGGTGCCCGAGTCAACCGTGGTCCGCGCGGTGATGCGTCCGATCAATGCCGTGGCGTATCTGGGCGACAGCGTCAGAGATATCGCGCAACGATTTGTCCAAGAACACCTAGAGTTTCTTCCTGTGATCGATGGTGAACGGTTCGCGGGCATGGTCACGCCGAACATGCTTCTGCGCGAACTCGGCCGCTCATTCGACCCGATGTCCACCCTCTCGTGGAGCGACCAGCTGCGCGACTGGGGACTCGAGCACCTGAAGCGGGGCGACGAGGTGACGATCCTCTTCATCGACCTGAATGATTTCGGCCAGTACAACAAGAAGTTCGGCCATATCGTGGGCGACAAGGTGATTCGCGAGTTTGCCGCCGCCCTTCAGGGCCTGATCGATCCCTCGCGCGATGTGCTCGTTCGCTACGGTGGTGACGAGTTCGCGATCGGCACGCTACGCCTCCGTGATGAAGCCGAGACGCTCGCCGAGTTGATCCGCACCCGGGTGTCGGGCCTGATCGTGGATGAAGGCGTCGATCCCGTCCATTTCAGCGTCGGAGTCTTCGGTGGCCGCCGTTCCAAAGAGCGTGAAAACACCCACTACGCGGCTACGCTGGACAACCTGATCAACATGGCAAGCCGGGCGTGTCTCGCCGCCAAGGGCGCGGCCAAACGCGACCCCGTTCGTGCCGTGGTCTCGATGGGCGATCGCCCAGCCGAGGACAACTCCCCCACATACCGCATCGTCGGCGTCTACGCAGATGACCAGGGCACCAAGCCCGTCACCACGGTGATCCTCAGCCACCACGACTCCGTGGTCAGTGGTGCGGCTCCCCATCGCGATGCCAACCCCCTCGAAGCGGTGGCGCTGGCGACCGCGAAGGCGATCGAGCGCACCTTGCCCGACGTCGCGTTGCGGGTCGATGAAGTCAGCGTCGCCGACGGCGAAGTGCGCCTGGTAGGCAAGCTGCTCCGCGGCGATCAGGCGACGTCAGTGTCGGTCACACGGCGAGTGATCGGAGATCCTCTCCTGGCCGCGGCCGAGGTGACGTTGGACGCGATTGTCGGCGCGCGGACGTAGGACTCGAAGGTTTTCGCTACATCGACGTCGCTGACAGGCGTTATAGTGAGCAGTGGGTCGGCGGAAGTGGACTTGGGTTCTATTGGGAATCGTGGCCTTCGTTGGCGCTACCGTTTGGCTACGGAGCCAGATCACCCTACCACCAGAGTTCGACGATCCTGAGGCCGGGATGGGCGTCGTCATTTGGAGGCACGACAGCGGGTGGTTTCGTAGGTGGTTGGTAGAGCGCGACTTTCAACGTCGTCCCGATGCATATGTTAACCTCTTCGTCCGCTACGCGAAAGTAAACGACAGTGTTGTAGCGGTTCAACTTCTACCCGAACCCCCAGTTGAGTTCTATCACGGTTTGATGAACTACACCCAACACCCTAGTCCAAGGGTTCGGGAGCACGTTGTCTATGCCTTCGCGTACGGTCGCACCAGCCGCGGTGAACTCAAAGCATCCCTGCTGCCGGTGATGGCTGAGTGGCTGCAAGACGCCGATAAGGCGGTCGTGGACGGAGCTGTCACGCTTGTCGGAGTGCTTGGCTCACCCGCCGGGCATCCCGTGCGTCAATTGGTCTACTCACCGAATCCCAGAACCCGACTCGCCGCCGCGAGGGCTCTTACGCGGGTGCTTTCGTCTTCTGAGCAAGACCGCGATGACCTTCGCGCGATCGAACACCTCATCAACGACGAGAATGAGCGTGTCCGAATGCAAGCCCAATATGCGCTGCGAGTATCAAAGGGCGTAGCTCCCTGAACCTAACCTCGGACGCTGACCCGATCACAACCCTGCGCTACATCGATGTCGCTGCCCACGCCAACAGCGCTTCATCCACCGTTCGTCCAGAGGGCGGGATCAGTTCGTAGCACTCGATGCCCTCCCACATGCCCCGATCGAGCCCGCCGGGAGCGACCTGCAACATGCATGTGGAGTCCCCGACCCGGTCTCCCAGGTCGATCATCCGGCCAAGCAGCGCCGACTGAGCAAGGGAGAACAAGAACCGGGTCGCCAAGTCTTGGGTTGCCGAGGACAGTCCCGGCATTTCCATCTCGGCCATCCCGAACTTCTGCATCCCCAGCGTGTACGAAGTGAGCACCGAAGGCTCGTCCCGGCGGGGGCGGATGAACACCTGCACCACATCGCGCGCATCGATCCGCGCGTCGGCGGCTTTGGCGGTGAACACCTGGTCGGGCAGTCGATAGGTTTGGGCGATGGGGTCGGCGACGACACCGTCGTGAAGCTCGGCCAATCGCCGGCAGCACTCAAGCATAAACCGGACGCCCTCGTAGACCATCGGGTCGTAACTCTCGAAGGTCAGCTGCATCAGCGTCCAAGTCGCGCTGATCCGCGCCAGGAGCTCCTTGTCGAGGCCGGCGGCCATCGGGCTGCGCAGAAATGGCGCCGGATCGAACCCCGCCTCTTCTTTGCTCACCACCCGGAGCTTTAAGACGGTCTTGCGGTCGGGCGAACTCAAGGCGTAGATGCCCCGGGTCATCGGGCGGGCGAGGTCCTCTTTCGTAGAGTCGCTGGCCAACGGCACGCCGAACCCGGCCACCGCTCCTCCCTCGCCTTTGGGATTAACGACGGCGAGCAGAGGACTCAGGGCGGGCTTGCTCGAAAGCACGGTCATGTAGTAGCCCGGTTGAATCCCGAACCCCGGCGTCTTATGCTTGAACTTCCAGAGCACGCTCTATTGTGGCAGTAGGTTGTTGGTGTGTTAGCACGTTGGCGCGTTAGGACGTACGCTCCGGTTTCCAGCATGCTTACCTTCCAACCAGCCAACACACCCCGCAAACTTACTGGTACAGCGAGATTGCGGGGCATGGAACACCCCCGGTGGGATGTGGAGTCGTGGGAAGCCTATTGATCCGGGCCAGGCCGAAGCGTTGCTCCGGGCGATCGCGCCGGCGCTGTTCGAGCTGGGCATGCGCATCGGCGGATTGACCCTGGGGGCGTGCTCGCTGACGGATCGGAGCCTCGGCAAGCTGGCGATGGAGCTGGCGACCGACGAGCGACCCGCGTTTGGACTGCTGGGCGACCTGGTGGGAGGGTTGCCCGGCTCCTTTGCGCTGATCATGGAGGATCCGATCCCGCCGGGCAAGCTCGAAGTCGAGTTGACAGAGACGCTGGGCGGGCTATGCGAAGGGGAAGTGCTGCTTTCGGGCGGCGTGGCGGACATGAGGGCGACGATCGGCGAAGCGATCGCAACGCGATTTGCGACGCAAGAGCGGGCTTGGGTCCTGCGGGCGGACTGGAGCAACTCCAAGTCGACTGCGCAACTCTTACTCCTGCTGGATGAAGAAGTGTGGGACGAACGGTTCCACTTGGCCCTCGATCGGGAGGCGGCATAACGATGACGACGACGCAAGTGTTGGTGAGGTTGGCGGATGTTCAGGTGCTCGAAGGGCACGCGGTTTTGGCCTGCGTGGGGCTGGGGAGTTGCGTCGGAGTGGCCATGTACGACCCCGTCGCCAAGGTCAATGGCATGGCGCACATCATGCTGCCCGACTCGGTGATCGCCAAACCGGAGCGTCCCGGTAAGTACGCGACGACCGCAATCAGTTTTCTGATCGAAACCATGGAGCGAATGGGCGCCCAACGCAGCCGTCTGGTGGCCGCGGTCGGCGGTGGCGCGCAGGTGTGTTTCGGGCCGACGGTTCCGGCGATGCTCGCGCTCGGATCACGCAACGTTCAGGCCGTCCAAGAGCAGCTGAAGCAGCATAAAGTGAAGTGCGTTGGCGAAGATGTCGGCGGCAATGTCGGCCGCACGCTTACGTTTGATTCGTCCACCGGCAAAGTCACGGTTCGCACCGCGACATCGCCCGATCGCTTGCTCTGCACGTTGAGGTAACCATGATTTCTTCGACTCTGAAACTAGAAGACATCGTCCGCAAGACAAGCGATCTGCCGACGCTGCCCAAGGCGGCCCTCAACGTCATTCGCGAGACCGAATCGCCGACGTCCTCGGCGGCGACCGTCGCCCATCACATCGGTATGGATCAGGCGTTGACGGCGCGCGTACTGCGCCTGGCGAACAGCGCCTACTTCGGCCTTGCTCGTCAAGTGTCCGACGTCCAAGAGGCGGTCGTGATCCTGGGTATGCGCAATGTGCGGAATCTGGCGATCGTCGCATCGACGTTCCCGTGGATGTCCAAGCCGCTCAAAGGCTATCGCTTGGGTCCGCGGCAGATGTGGACGCACTCGTTCTGCGTGGCGGTCGCGGCCAAGGAACTTGCGCTGAAGACGCGCAAGGCCGATCCCGATCTCGCGTTCACCGCGGGACTGCTGCACAACATCGGCAAGGTCGCGCTCAGCGTTTGGCTGGAGAACAAGATCGAGGCGATGATGAATGTCGCGGTCCGCGAGAACCTGACGTTCGACCAGATGGAGCGCAAGCTACTCGGACTTAGCCATGCTGAGGTGGGCGCCTACCTCGCCGATCAGTGGAGCTTGCCGAAGGTTTTTGTCGAGGCGATCTTGTATCACCATTCGCCCAACGAATCACCGCAGCCGAACCCGGTGGCGGATTACGTGCATATCGGTGACTACATCACGATGAGCGTGGGTCTGGGTCTCGGCGCCGATGGGCTCCGCTATGAGTTCTATCCTGAGGCGCTGGAGCGCGTGGCGATCGACCACGCCGACATCGATGAGGTGCTGGATTCGTTCTTGGAAGCCCAAGAGTCGTACGAGCGAATGTTCGACGATTTCACCGCCTAACGCATCCTCGAAACGCTGCTCGGCGTACTCTTGGAGATCATGGAACGAAAGCGACTCGACGGAATTGCCGCCCGCGCGTTCATCGCCGATACCGACCGGTTGGCGCTGCAGACGCTGAAGCGCGTGCCGCTGCTTCCCATCATCGTGCAGAAGTTCCACGAGGTGGGTCTCGACCGCTGGATGTACTGTTACAACATGTCGATGTCGGTGCGCTGCGGACCACGGCAGTATCCCACGCTCTACCGAATCCTGCGCGAATCGTGCGAAGTGCTCGACATGCCCGAACCCGAGCTCTACGTTTCGAGCAATCCGTTCCCGAACGCCTTCGCCGGCGGAGTCGAGCGCCCGTACATTACGCTGCGGTCGAGCATGGTTGATGCGCTCGACGATGAGCAGCTTTATCACTTAATCGGCCACGAACTAGGTCACATTAAGGCAAACCATGTCCTCTATAAGTCGGTGGCGAGAGTTCTGCTGCCTCTCCTCGAAATGGTGGGCCGACGGACGTTTGGCCTCGGCGATGTGGCAAGCATCGGTCTAGTCTTGGCGTTTTACGAGTGGTCCCGTCAGGCGGAGATCACCGCCGACCGAGCGGGGCTCCTGGTATCGCAGTCACTGAATACCTCGGTAGACGCTAATATCTGTTTGACGGCGGGCCCCCACCGCCTGCGCCACGAGATGAATCGAGAGGCGTTTATGGAGCAGGCGCGGTCGTATCAGGATTCCGGACCGCTCGAGCTGCTCGGCAAGGTCGTCCTGTTCTTAACGATGACTTCAACCTATACGCACCCGATGCCGGTGCATCGAACGCAGGAGCTTGAACGATGGGTGCTTTCCGGAGCGTTTGATCGAATCATGGCGGGGGACTACGAGAGAGAGACGGATCAGGTGAAATCTGCCTGATTCCGCGGGTCAGAAGGCACGCCAAACATGTAAAATAGAACATGGATTGGCAGCAGACCTTAATTGAACTCAGAAAGGAACTCTCGACGCATGCCGGTTACCCCTGCATCAGCCTGACGGTCCCAACCGGGCGGAACATGCCCGATAACGCCGCGGATCCGATCCGTGTGAAGAACCTGGTTTCGGAGGCGGCAAGTCGACTCGAAGAGGAGATCGGAAAGCGTCCCGCCGCCGCTGCCCTCAAGAACCTGCAGACCGCGGCTGACTCGGTCGATCACGATCTAAATCTCGACGGATTGGCCATCTTTGCCAACGAGAACATCGAGATTGTTCTGAAGACCCGCTTCCCCCTTCCCGAGCGGCTCGTCATCGATGAGCGGTTCTCGCTTCGGGCTCTGCTCCGGGCCGAGCGGCGTGCCGAACCCTTCACGGTTGTCGTGTTGTCGCTCGACGAAGCGCGGGTGTTTACAGGAGTCCGCGAGGATCTCTTCGAGGTGCGTGGCGAAGGCCTGCCGGCCAAGAACAGCGGCGTAGGTGCCGGCGCCAAGGTTCCAAGTGGGCCGGGCGTCAACGCCACCGCCGCGGTCGACGACTCGCGGAGCCAGTTTGTGCGCCACGTGATGAACCAGCTAGGTGAGCACGCCGACCTACCGACGCGGTTGGTCGTGGCGGGCACTCCCGAAGTTCTTGCTGACGCTGAACAACAAGTCAGTGCGCCGTTCGAGATCATCGCCACTTTGGCAGGCAACTACATAGGCGACAACGTCAGCGAACTCGGTACCAGAGCCTGGGAAGCGGTTCGCGAGGCTCGGCAGGCGATGGCCCATGGTTTGCTTGACCAACTCGATGCGGCGCGATCGGCGCAGAAGTGCGAGGTGGGAATTCAAGCGCTTGCGCCACTAGCCGCCCAAGGGCGGATCGATACCCTGATCTGCGGTTTCGACGTCGAGGCTCCCGGACGGTATGACCCCGAAACAGGTCTGTTCACCGAGATCGAGGCGGTGGAAAGCTGGACCGACTTGGACGACGGCGTCGAGTGGCTGATTCACCAAGTGTTGGATCACGGCGGTTCCGTGCGCTTTGCCGAAGATGAGTTGCTCGGCGACCAGCCCCTCGCGGCAATCTTGCGCTACTAGAACGTTACGTACAAACAACGAAGCCATCCCTCAACCGAGGGATGGCTTCGTACTTTGTTCGCGTTAGTTTCGACCGCGGATAGCTGTGGCGACGATCTCAAGATCGTCGATCGGGCGCTCGCCAATGAGCAGGAAGGATCGGTTGCCTTCCGACCATCCGACTGCGTTCGTGCCATTCAGCTTGCAGATCGAGAAGCCGCGCTTCGTTGTGGACTCGGCATCGGTAATGCGCTGCACATCTTCCATAAGGAAGAAGGCCATGGTGCCGATCGAGTCGACAAGGTTGACACGGACCATCTTATGGCCGTTGATCATGCCCGAAGCACCGCCAATGACCTGGACCGACTCCGGCTGCGCGGGCATGGGGCCGTTCATCACGCCCTCCAGCCACTTGCGCTGGTCGTCCGGTGCCTGAGAGCGCGGGGCCGCGAACGGAATGAGGGTGCTCGATGCCCGGGCCACATCGCCCGTGGACATGCTGGCTCCGCCCATGCGGTTCATCGAGGCCGCCATCATGATGGTAACGACGAAGACGGAGCAAAGGCCCCAGGCGTAACGCCCCACGAACGACTCGACCCGGCGGGTGCGCTCGATCTCTTTAAGTCGTCCTTGGCAGCGTCGCCACGTGTCTTCGCAGGTGATCGGGGCGCACTTCGACTGAAGGGTTTCGCGCAGCCCCTGCACGGCTCGGAACTCAGCTTGTGACCGCTCGCACTCACGAAGCCGCGCCTCGGCGGCGGTGCGATCTTCGCCATCGAGCTGCCCATCGGCAAGTGCGTGGATGTCTAGATAGTCGCTCATTCGTCGACCTCGGCGGCAGATACGTAACCTTCTCGCATAGCGTATTCCTTCAGCATTCGGCGCAGAAGTGCTCGTCCCCGAGCGAGCCGCGAACGAACCGTGCCGATCGGCACGCCCGTCGCATCGGCGATTTCCTGATAGCTCATGCCTTCGAGGTCGCTGAGAACCACGGCGATTCGGAAGTCGTCAGGCACTTTGCCCAAAGCTTCTTCCACTTCGCCGCCCAACAGACCGTCGAACAGCAAGCGGTCAGGAACGTCGCCCTCGTCGGCCACGGGTTCCGCCATGCCTTCCTCGTCGATCGAGGAGAGCGATGGCCCCCGTTGCCGTTGCCGATAGCGGTTGATGTAGAGGTTCGTGACGATCCTCAAGATCCACGCCTTGAAGTTCGCGCCATCGAACCGATCAAACGCCTCGTACGCTCGGACAATCGCTTCTTGCGCTAGATCTTCAGCCTCTTCTCGCGACCTCGTGAGTCGCAAGGCGGTGCCGAAGACCGAGGGAAACACTTTCTCCGCTTGCTTTTCGAACGCGTCTTTGGAGGTGCGTTTCCCGAAGAGCATGGCGGGGGCAGTGTACCCCTCGCTAGGTTCAACCTCTCCCGATTCGCCGAAGTTCCCAGGGGTTACCAGGTTTTGCTGGCGCTAGGATTTGCTCGGATGGCACGGTTGGCTCGGGTTCGATCCGACTGGTTCGGCTGAGCTCGGGCACCGTCGCTGCGGGATTGACCGCCGCCGAGGAAGGATTCCCCCATCGTCGGCTGTCGACCTACGGGCGTCTGCCGCTGGTGCCGCTCCCCCGTAAATCCCTATGGGAGGTGGCGCGAAGGGCATGGCATAGGGCTAACCGGGTTGCGCCGCGCCGAACATTGAAGGATCACCTGAGGTTTTGGCCCGATTTGCCCGAAAACATACCAGGGCTTGACCCGAGGAACGAAACGCAATGCATGAGGCCTATTGGGGACTAAATGAACCGCCATTCAGTTTAACGCCAGATCCGCGCTTTCTTTTTATGAGCCGGTCGCACGAGGATGCACTCATGATGTTGCACTACGCGATCACGCGCAACAAGGGTGCGGCGATGCTGAGCGGCGACATCGGGCTGGGCAAAACGACGATCAGCCGAAAGCTCCTAGAGTTGCTCGATCCCATTCGGTTCCGGGTCGTGTTGATCGTAAATCCGATCCTCACTCCGGTCCAGATGCTTCAGGAGATTCTGGCGCAGCTCGACGTGCACGTCGCCTCCCGAAACCGGCAGGTGCTCGTGCAAGAGCTCCACAACGCGCTGGTTCACTACTATGAGCGTGGGCAGCGAGTGGTGCTTGTCGTCGATGAAGCCCATTTGATCCGATCGGCCAACACGCTCGAGGAACTGCGGTTGCTGCTGAACTGCCAGATGAATGACCAGTTCCTCATCAGCCTGCTGCTGCTCGGCCAGAAGGAACTCAAGCCCAAGATTGCTAAGGTCCCGGCGTTGGAGCAGCGTATGGCGGTTCGGCACACGCTTCAGCCGCTCGATTCGGCCGACGTAACGGCCATGATCCTCCACCGGCTTCGCGTGGCTGGATTCACGGGCGAGAGCCATCCGTTCACGCCCGACGCCCTGCACGAGATTCACAAGTTCAGCCACGGCTACCCTCGCGTGATCTGCCAAGTCGCCGATAACGCGCTTCTGATCGGCATGGCGAAGAAGGTGAAGATGATCGACGGCTATCTGATGCACGACGTGCTTTGTGAATACTCCGGGGTCGAGGAACTGACTCCGAGGAAGGCAGCATGAACCTCGCCGATGCCATCCGCCGCGCCAGCATGGCTCCGACCCCAATGGCGACGCCACTGCCGAGCGCCTTGGCCTGGGATGAACAAGCGTTCCCAGAGGCCCAAGCACCTCAGCCGGTCGGCGTGCCCGAGAACTTTGTTCCCCAATCAACCTACACCGAAGAGGCAATCATGTCGAACGATCCGACCCCCGATCTCACCGAGGCTCCGGCGCAAGCCGGTACCGCCGTCCGGCTGGAGATGTTCTTGACGCCTGAGCAGCTCAGCTCGCTCTTCCGGGCGGTCGCCGCGAATCAACACACGCTGCTTACCGCACGCGAAGCGGCCAGCTACCTGCGCGTGACGGCGGCGACCCTCGAGACCATGGCAACCGAGGGCGAGGTTCCTGGATTTCTCGTCGACGGTCGCTGGCGCTTTAGCAAGCAGGCGATCGACGAGTGGCTTGTCCAACAAACGCACGTGAAGGAGGCGGCATAACGATGGGACTCAATCCATTTAAGAAACCGAGCTATGTCGGCATCGACATTGGCCACCACGCCATCAAGGCGGTTCAGATCGACCGAGCCGGTCAAGGCTGGAAGATCTCGCGGGTCGGCTGGGTCCGCACCCCCGAAGACTCCGTCAAGGAAGGCGTCGTCGTCGACGCGCCGGCGGTTGCGGCCGCGATTCGCCAGGTGATGCGTGAGTCGCACATGGCCGCCACAGCAGCTTGCATCGCGGTTGCCGGCGGTTCCGTGGTGGTGCGCAACGTGCGCATCCCCAAGATGCCGGAAGCCACACTGCGGAAGTCGATCAAGTACGAAGCGGGACGCTACGTTCCCAGCTCGGTCGAGGACAGCTACATCGAGTTCGAGATCGTGGGCGAAGCCGACGACAATCAGATGGACGTTCTGATTGTGGCGGCGCCCAAGGAGATCGTCGAGAGCCGGATCAAGGCCTGTGAATCCGCCGGGCTCGAAGTCGAAGTGGTCGACGTCGAGGCCTTTGCGTCGTATCGATGCCTCCTCGAAAGTGATCCGTCGAACGCCTACCAGGGCCAGACGATCGCGATCGTCGACATCGGCGGATCGACGACCAGCATGAGCGTGATCAGCCAGGGCACTTTTGCCATGGCGCGTTCGTTGTCTCAAGGCGGCCAAACGTGGACCGATGCGCTGAAGAACTACTTCCGATTGAGCGAAGACGATGCCGAGTCGGGGAAAGCCCAACTCGACTTGTCGGAGCTGGCGGCTGATGGAGCTCCGAAGGAGAATCCGCCGCTGCGGGTGGTTCAGCCGCTGATCGATGACCTCATCCGCGAGGTTCGCCGATCGCTCAACTACTTCCAGTCGCAGGCGCAGGAAGGCACCGGTGGCCGAGCGGTCGATACGGTCGTGCTATCCGGTGGAGCCGCAAAGCTGCCCGGACTGGCCGAGTACTTCGCCCACAAGCTTGGGATTCCCACAGTCAGCTTGGGCGCCCTCGATAACGTTCGATTCTCATTTGCCGGGCCTGGCGAGGCCGGCCATGGCCTTGACTTGGCGGTCGCATCCGGTTTGGCGATGCGCCCGTCGGTGAAGGCCGCCTAGGGAGAAAGATGTCATGCCGTTGATCAACTTAATTCAAGACCAACGCCTGGCCGCCAAGAAGAGCGAGCGAGCTGCTCGGGTGTTCTTCATGTCGTTCGCGGCAGTGTCCACCCTTTCGGTTCTCTCGTTCGGCTTCCTGCTGGTGCTTAAGGAGACCGCCGAAAACGAAGCGTCGGATCTCCGAGTGAAAGCCCAACAGGTTCAGCCGATCTTGGATGAGGTCGAGGCTACCAACAGCGAGTACAGCAAGCTGGCTCCGCGGGTGACGACCCTGACTGGCGCGCAGGAAACCAGCACCCGCTGGAACCGCGTTCTGGCTCACCTCGCCGTTCACACCCCAACCGAGACTTGGCTGACGACGATGCGGGCCATGCAGACCGACGTCAAGAAGCCGGTTGCGCTCACCTTCTTGGGCTTGAGCAAGCGGCAGGAGCTCGTCGGCGAGTTCATCCTGCGGCTCCAAGGTTCGACCGACCTTGCGAACGTGGGCTTGAAGTACACCCAAGAAAAGCCTGCTCAAGCCGGCAGCCAGATCGAGTTTGAAGTGAATGCCGAACTCGAAGGAACGGTCGAGGAGCAAGATCGCAATGAGACCAAGAAGGAGGGGACATCGGCATGAAAGGCCCAAATCCTAAGATCTTTCTCGTGCTGACGATTCTGACCCTGGTTGCGGGGTCGGGTCTGTCGTACATGCAGTACACGGGATACAACGACGCTAAGGCGGACATCGAGAAGCTCAAGGCGGAAGCAAAGGACCAGGGAGAAGTCGAGCGCGAGCTTCAAGAAGCCATCGATCGCTTGAACGACACCCGGGGCAAACTGGTCCACCTGGAGCAGAGCGTTGCCGAGATGGCGTACGTGCCTACCCTCCTAAAGGAGTTGGAAAACCTGGGCACTCAGTGCGGCATCAAGGTGACCGGCGTTCGGCCTGTGCCGAAGCAGGCGACCGCGCCGGCAGCGGCGAAAGACGAAAATGGCGAGACGGCCAAGAAAGCGCGAAAGCCCTACAATGAGCTCGACATCGAGGTCAAGGGCCGCGGCAACTATCAGGCGGTCACCAAGTTCATCACCGGCCTGACGACGTTCCCCAAGATCGTCGCGGCCCGAACGGTCTCGCTTCAGCCGAAGCTGGACCCCCGAAATCCTGCGGCTAAGCCAGCCCTCGATGTGACCATCGAACTGCGCAGCTTCTTGTTCCCGGCCGATGGCTCGACGCCAAAGGTCAGCGACGACGGCGAGAAGGTAGCACCCAAGTCCATCAACCTGAGCGGCCGCACTCCCAAGCTGGAGGGCAACTAATGGACGACAAGAAGAAGTTGGTCATTCTCGGCAGCCTGTTCCTGGTCATCATCGCGGTTGGCGCATTTCAGTTCTCCAAGGGCGGTGGGTCAGAGGTTCCGGCCGAGCCGGTGGCTAAGTCGAAGGAAGCGAGTACAGACACCGAATCCACCGTCGCTTCGAAGACCGAGGATGCTGAATCGGAGAACACCGAGGAAGGACAGACCGGAGAGGGCGTCGATCCGGCGTTGATCGCCGCGGCTCGCCTCAACCCGCGTGACCCGTTTGATGGCGCGGCTTGGGATGCCAATCGCGTGCCCGCTCAAGTGACTCCAGTCGCACCGCCTCAGCCGCGAGTAGCGCCGCCGATGCGCCCGACCTCGATGGGTGGATCAGGCTTCAAACCCATCCCGATCGGTGAGGGTGCGCTGCCGACTCCCGAGGGAAGTTCGACGCCAATTACAGGTGGGAAACTGCCCAGTATCGAAGACTTCCCGTACACTGTAGCAGGAACCATGGTGGGAGACCGCCCTTGTGTGCTGCTTACGGATTCAACTGGTAAACAGAAACTGGTAAATGTAGGGGGCTCCATCGACGGCGACAGCCAGGTGGTTTCAGTTTCGAAGGGCGCGGTCACCGTGAGACATCGCGGCAAGACCAAGACCTTCCGAGTGAGTGGGATGAATCCCAGCAATAACAAGTACGAGGACAAGCAATGAAGAAAGCTTTACTCGGCAGCTCGCTGATGGTGCTTGCGGCCTTAGCGACTGCCCAAGGAAAGCTGACCGACGTCCAATGGACGAAGGGCAGCAACGGACTGAAGGTCGAGGTTTCGGGCGAGAACCTGACCCAGCCCAAGATTATCCGCGCAATGGGCGGAAAGTCTTACATGCTGGAGTTCTCCGCTCACCTCATGGGCAAGGCGAAGCGCGAAGTCGTCAACACCGCTGGTGTCGACTACGTGCACACCGTCTGGTTCACTGCGAAACCGCCGAAAGTGCGGGTTCATGTGAAACTGAACGATCCTCTGGCCGACGTACGACTCGCAAAGTCGGCGGGCGGTTGGACGGTCTCAGTCGCCCAAGCTGTGTCGGCGGCCTCGAAAGCGGCAGCCAAGTCTGACTCGGACGCTGCGCTTTGGGAGTTGCCCAAGCTCGTTCCGCTAAAGAAGCCAGAGACGGACGATACTAAGTCCGCCACAACCGGGCCGAAGAGCGCATCGGACGATCCAGCTTCGACGATCGGCAAGATTGAGCTCCCGGGCGAGACGACAGTCGCGTCGTTGCTCGGTCCCAAGCCGCTCGCGGATGGCGACCCCTACGAGAAGAAACAGACGCCTAAGACGGCTCCGAAGGCGGCCCCCAAGCCGCTGCGGATTCACGAGCCAGCCAAGACAACGCCGCTTCCGACCGGAGGCACGCAGCGTCAGCGTACGGTCACGCTCGACATGGTGAATGCCGATGTCGTGCAGATCCTCAAGGCTCTGGCGATGCAGGCGGGCGTCAATATCGTGACGTCGCCCGAAGTCAAGGGCACGCTTACGGTGTCGCTGACCAACGTCTCCGTCGAGGAAGCGTTGAATCTGGTGACCACGTTGGCGGGCGTCAAGTACGCCAAGAGTGGCTCGACCTACGTCGTCGCCGCTAGTGCCGAGCGACTGAAGAGCTTCCCGAAGATCGAGGATGGCGCGGAAACCCGCGTCGTGCCGATCTACTCGGGCGAAGGAACCCAGATCAAAGCCGCGGTGCTTAAGGTTGTCCCGATGGACGGCTCGCGTGGCAGCTTCGAAGTGGTTCTGCCCTCGGAGGAGATCAGCGTCGAGCAGACGAGCGCCGTTGGTGCCTCGGGCGGCGATGCCAAGACCGGTGGCGCCACTGGCGAGACCACGACCGTCGAACAGCGAACCGGAGCCAAAGGTGCGAAGGACTCGTATCTCGTGCTGATCGGACCGAAGTCGCAACTCGACATCCTCGAGAAGACGGTCAAGACGATCGATGCTCAGATCTGCGGCGCGCTTGGTATCGACGTTCCGACGTCGAGCGCAATCGTGCGCAGTGTGTACAACCCACGCGGCACGTCGGCAGTCCAGTTGCTGCAAACGGTCGCCGGGTCGAAGTACGACAAGAGCTCGCCCTACTCGGCAAAGGTCGGCAGCGTCGAGATCATCGCCACTCCCGAGCGCACGATTGGTGAGCAGACGCTGACCATGCGCGGTCGAGAGCACGAAGTCGCGGACCTGATTCTCACGCTGCAGGCGCTTGATTCAGTAGCTGGCGGCGAGGGCGAGTATGTCCTTTACGAGGTCAAGTATCTGGATCCGCGCGCTGTCCGTGATGATCTGATCAATCAGTTCCCTGGGCTCCAGGTGACGATTCTGCCGGGAGCGGTAGCCAATCCTGGTCTGACACCAGACGCCGGTCAGCAAGCTGCTCAGGCGGCGAATGGCCAGGGCGCAAATGCGGGAGCGGGTGCGGCTGGCGTCGTTGGACAGCAAGGCGGCCAAACGGGCGGATCTGGTGAACTGCTCGAGCCTGACAAGGGCGAAGTCGCGGGCATCGCGCTTCCGTTCCGGAAGTTCGAACCGTTCGCGTATCCGATGAAGATCATGCTGCGTGGCAGCAAGTCGAAGATCGAAGGGGCCAAGCAGTACCTTCAAACGATCGACGTTGCCCCGAAGCAGGTGGCGATCGAGCTCCGCGTCATGGATCTCCGCAAGGAAGATGCCCAGAAGGTCGGACTTGATTGGAACATCCTCACCGGTGGAACGGTGCGGACGATTCGGGTCAACCAGGGAGTTGGCGGCTCTGCCGGCGCGCCTGGGAACATCAGCGGATCGCTCGGTTTTGCGGGCGGTGCGGTGGCGAACATCCTTGGCACCCTCGATGACATTGCCAACGACACGAACCTGATCGCCCGTCCCAACCTCATGGGTGTGGATGGACGTCAGAGTGAGATCTTCGTCGGCGACATCATCCGATACATCGAAAGCATCCAGGCGTCGCAGAACGGTACGACCATCACCTCGAAAGAGCTACCGGTCGGCGTCCGTCTCGCGATCCTGCCTCGCATCGGCGGCGACGGTCAGATCACTCTCGACCTTCGACCGGTCGTGAGCACGCTCACCGGCTTTACCACGGTACCGGGTGGCGGAAACCTTCCGCAAACCAGTCTGCGGGTTGCCCAGAGCACGATGAGCATCAAGAGTGGCGAGACGATCGCCATCGGCGGTCTGATTCAAGACTCGGACACGATCACGAACAGCGGAATCCCGATCCTCAAGGATCTGCCGATCATCGGCAAGTTGTTCTCGCGATCGGAGAAGACGAAGAGGCGCAGCGAGATTGTCCTGTTCCTCACGGCGAGAGTCGTGGACGAGAACCGCAAGGGCGATGAAGCCCAGCCGAAGCGCGAGGATCCGAAGCGTATCGGCGGCTAGTTCAACCTAGCCATCAACAAGAAAGCCCCACCGAGATTCGGTGGGGCTTTCTTTTGGATTGTTGGTGGCTTACCGGCGATTTCGTCGTCGAGCCAAGGCCGCGACGCCGAGGCCAAGAGCCGCGAGGGTCGCGGGCTCAGGAACCGGGGCGGCGGAGAAGTTGTCCCAGACCACCGAGTTCGGATTCGAAGTGGCAGTTGTCGTTCCGATGACGTAAGCGATGTTTGCCCCCGTCACGGTCAACGAAGCAAAGCCCGAACTCATGCCGTAGTTGTATGACTGAGTGTCAACCAGAGCATCGGCTGCGTTGTACGCACGAAGGATGACGAAGCCGTCGTCATCGACACCGTTGTCACCGAACATTGCGGATACCGAGGTCATCGGAGCCGAAAAGTCCACGCGGGTCGGAAGCCAAGCTCCACTCGCGCCACCGGCGACGACCGGCGAACCCTGCCAAGCAAGAACGGTGATGTTGCCGCCCACACCCGTGGCCGTCGCGGTATAGCCGCTGACCGTCTGGGAGACGGACGAATACGAGCCGTTCGAGGCATTGTTGAAATCAAACAGCACAGCCATCGAAGCTGCCGGAACCAAGCCCAATCCTAATAGTAGTAGTTTCTTCACCTGTCCACTCCTCAAGCCCCAGTATACAGAGAGATTCTCTAAATCTCACCCGTAAAAATACCTGTTGGGAAAAAAGATTCAAGTTTCTCCGGGTAAAAACACGGGCTCGTGGCCCGACTTCCCGCGCTCCGATATCCCAACTACCGAAGATATCTCGCGGGCAACTTCCTCTCGAACACCGGGACCCAGGTTCAGAGTGCTGCCCTCGCCTATCATATCTACCTCTTGACCGGCAGTTCGTACGCGGTTGGTCTGCTCGGTCTCGTGAGAGTCGTGCCTCTGCTCACCTTTACGCTGTTTGGCGGGGTTCTAGCCGACCAAGCGGATCGTCGGCGGGTCATGCTGGTGACCCAAACGGTCATGGCGCTCTGCTCGCTTGTCCTTGCCTATGCCGAATGGGGAGGGCACGCGACTCCGAAGTTGATCTTCGCCATCGTCGGGTTCTCGTTCATTGCCGTGGCCTTTGATGGTCCTGCACGGCAGTCGCTCGTCGTGAGCCTGGTGCCTGCCCAGCACTTCCCCAATGCCGCCAGCGTCAACGGAATCGCCTGGCGGCTGAGTGACGTCATCGGCCCGGTTGCGGCGGGGCTTCTGATCGCGAGCGGGGAGAACGGCTTGGCGATCTGCTACGGACTCAACGCGGTGAGTTTCATCGCGGTCATTTACGCGGTGTGGCGGCTTCCTCCGACGCCTCCCGTGGGTGGGGACGACGACCGGCCCAAGTCGGTCCGCGACGTCTTCCGCCAGATTGGCGATGGGTGGCGCTTCGTCAACCGCACACCACTGATCCGCCACGCCATGTGGATCGACTTCTGGGCAACCTTCTTCTCGGCCGCGGACGCCCTGTTGCCGGCGCTCTCGAAGATGTTGAATCTGGGCCCCCAGGGTTACGGGCTCCTGTCGGCTTCAGCCGCGGTGGGTGCGTTTCTCGCCGCGGGGGTTCTGGCGTATCGCCCTACCATTCAACACCAAGGTCGCTGGGTGGTCGCGATGGTCGGAGTGTACGGAGTCGCCACCGTGGGGCTCGCGTTTAGCCCGACTCTCGCGATTGCCGCCCTCTGCCTGGCGGTGACCGGTGCCGCGGATATGGTCAGCACCGTCATGCGGCAGACCATTCGCCAGCTCGCCACGCCCGATTCCATGCGCGGACGGATGACGTCGATCTCTTCGCTCTTCTTCATCTCCGGCCCCCGGCTCGGCGACTACGAGGCGGGTACCGTCGCCCGATTCACCGGCGAGCGAGCCTCGATTGCCATCGGCGGGATCGCCTGCATGGGGGTTTCCGCACTCTGGAGCCGAGCCCGAGCGCTTCGCGACTACGAGCACAAATCAACAGATTGAGCGGAGACTCGGTAAAGTCACCTCATGGGATCGATCACTCGAGCCAAGTTGGAGCAGGCCGCGCGCCTTGTGCAGAAATCGGGTTTGGATATCTGGCTGACCTTTGTGCGGGAGACCGTGGAGGGATGCGATCCCGTCCTGCCCCTCATTCTTGAAGGGGGGCTGACTTGGCAGAGCGCGCTGATCGTCACGTCGACCGGTAAGAAAATCGCCATCGTGGGCAACTACGACGCCGACGCGCTCATCGCGAGCGGCGACTGGGACGAGGTCATCCCTTACGTTCAGGGAATCCAAAGCGACTTGATTCAGGTGCTGGAGCGCGAGGTACCGAGCGACATCCCTCGGATCGGCGTGAACTACTCGACCGATGACTGCAAAGCCGACGGGCTCTCGCACGGCATGTTCATGTTGCTGCGGAGCTACCTTCAGGGAACGCGATTCAGTGACTCGCTGGAGAGCGCTGAGTCGGTGGTCACTCGGCTGCGGGCTCACAAGACCGATGAGGAGATCGTCCGGATGAAGCAAGCGATCGCCGAGACGAACCGGCTGTTCGACGAGATCCCCGAGCTCTGCCGCCTTGGCATCTCCGAACTGGAAATCCAGCAGCACGTGCATCGGCAAATGACTCAGCGTGGGCTGGGGTTCGCATGGGACCGAGTCGGCAATCCGATCGTGAACTTCGGCCCCGACTCGATGATCGGCCACGGTATCCCATCAGCGCACCTCAAGCTTGAGCCGGGCATGATCGTCCACCTCGACTTGGGGGTCATCGCGAACGGATACGCGTCCGATATTCAGCGCTGCTGGTTTGTCGGCGATCAGTTGCCCGAGGATGTCGAACGTGGGTTGCGAGCCGTCGTCGGTGCCATCCGTGCCGGGGCGGAAGTTCTCCGTCCGGGCGTCCAAGGCTGGCAAGTCGATGAGGCGGCGAGAACTTTCCTCGTTGCTCAGGGCTATCCCGAATATCTTCATGCTTTCGGCCATCAAGTTGGACGTATCGCGCATGACGGCGGGGCCGTTCTAGGTCCGCGATGGGAGCGATACGGACGAACGCCCTGCATTCCGATCGAAGCGGACGAGGTCTACACCCTGGAGCTTGGCGTAACGCTGCCTGGACGGGGCTACCTTGGGCTTGAAGAAATGGTGCGGGTCACGAACGACGGTCTCGAGTGGTTGACCGAACCTCAGACCACCATGCCCTTGATTACCGGTTAGGTTCGCCGTCGCCCACGGGTACGGTTTCTTGGCCGTCTGAAGGCGGCGAGATGACCGGGGAAGTTGGGGCCGTCGGGGCGGGAGGAGCTTCCTCGGGTTTCGGCTTTGGTTTCGGCCGCGGCTGACGGATGACCATATCGCGCTCTCGAATGGTCTGGCCGCGCTTGACTTCGACTTCGATCGCCGGCGGCACGTAGTTCCGAACGGTCTTGGGCTCCGACGGACCGTCTTCTTCCTCGTCTTGGATTTCTTCCCGAGGCTCGGCCTGAGGGGCTTCGTGCGAACCAAGTTGAGGGCCAATCACGTAGTAGCCGATGGCCGCGAGGCCAGCGGGAACCAGCATCCACAGCAGCGTAAATCGAATCGCTTTCTGCAGC
Source organism: Fimbriimonadaceae bacterium (assembly GCA_024710805.1). Classification (GTDB taxonomy): domain Bacteria; phylum Armatimonadota; class Fimbriimonadia; order Fimbriimonadales; family Fimbriimonadaceae; genus JANJUB01. The sequence goes on from JANJUB010000181.1 coordinate 47,577, forward strand.
TTTGTCGCCATGGTCGGTTGGGGCGCGGCTGGGTAACCTTGCCGCTCCAAGTTGTATTATGGCGATCCGCGCGTTCGAAGAGAGGATTCAGGTTGAAATCGACGCCGTGGAGGCGTTGCCTACGGCTCCTGGAGACGGCGACGATGCCCGTGCGGCCTACCCGTTGCCCCGGCTTCGAAAGTTGGGCCGCCGCGAACGGCACGACTTCATCGCGATCGTCTTGGAGAACGACTGGGTTCGAGCCACCCTCGTTCCGGCCCTCGGCGGCCGCGTGCTGTCGCTCCGGCTCAACGGCACCGAGTGCTTGGGCGTGGAGAGAGACGCGGACGGCGCGTTTCTGCTGAATCTGACTCCCCCTCTCCGCGAAGGGTCATCGTCTTCGGGGGGAAGGGGCTGGGGAGTTGGGAGTCTAGAGCTGCTTGCCGGCCTGGAGATCACGCTCCACGGACGAGCGCGGCGGCAGTCCCTTGCCCCCCTCGACGTCCAGCTCATCGAGCCCGAGCACGACGAGGATGAGGCCGTGGTCATCCTTGGCGAACTCAATCCCGGTTCGCCGCTTTCGTGGCATGCGCGGATATCGCTCGCAGCCGGTGAAGCGGCGCTGCGGATCGGGGTCAAAGTCTTCAATCGTGAGCTAACCGAAACGCCGTACTCCAGCGGATTGCGCTGGACAGGGAACCTCGGGGTCTATGCAGTGCCCGGTGTGCTTCCGAGCATGGGAGCACAGTTCGCCGATCGTGCGGGAGTGACGCTCGGTCCCCGGCTCGTGGACAACTGGGAAGCCATCGTGATTCCGGTTCCCGAGTCTCCGCGCGGGACGTCGGCCGAGGGCGCGGTATTAGACCGGTCGTTCCTCCCCATCGTCGCCGTGCCGGGGGCGCGGATTCTGATTCAGGATGCGGCGGGCGAGACCTTGGACGCCACGTTCGATCTCGAACCCGGCCATGCCATCGATCTGCCTGAGTTTCAAGCGCTGCAAGTTCGCGATGCGCACAAGCAGGTGGTCGCCGAATGGCCTGCACC
>JANJUB010000190.1 GCA_024710805.1 Fimbriimonadaceae bacterium
TCAGATGCCCGCCGTTCAGGGCCACTGGGTGTTGCGGATGGTCATGACGCGCCGTCCGTTGGTCGAGAAGATGACCCTGTTCTGGCACGACCACTTCGCCACCAGTGCGGCCAAGGTCAATCAGCCGCCAAACATGTACCAACAGATCGATACGTTGCGGCAGGGTGCGCTCGGCAACTTCCTCGAACTCCTCACTAATGCCAGCAAGGACCCGGCGATGCTGTTCTGGCTGGACAATCAGGAGAACGTGCGCGGCAAGCCGAACGAGAACTTCGCCCGCGAAGTGATGGAGCTCTTCACTTTGGGCATTGGCCACTACACCGAGAAAGATGTCCAGGAAGCGGCGCGCGCGTTCACCGGTTGGACCTTCCGTCGGCGGCCCCGCCGACCCGATGCCCAGGGTGAGATCGACTTCCGCGGGGCGGACTACGTCTTCAACCGTCGCAACTTCGACGACACCGAGAAGACGATCCTCGGCAAGACCGGTAACTTCACCGGCGAGCAAGTCTTGGAGATGCTCGCCAGCCACCCTCAGACGGCGCGGCACTTGGCGAAGAAGCTCTGGGAGTTCTTTGTCTATCCGAATCCTGAACCTGCGGTGGTCGAGCGCATCGCGACCGTGTTCGTTCGCAGCGGGCAGATGATTGGGCCAACGTTGCGGGCGATCATGGAGTCCCCCGAGTTCTTCTCGCCGAAGGCCTACCGGAAAGTCGTCAAGAATCCGGTTGACATCACCGTCGTAACGATGCGGCAGCTGGGGATCGGCGGCTTTATGGAGGCAACCCTGGAGCGGCAGGAGGCTCGTGCCGTTCAGATTATGCGGGTTACGCTCGGTGCTGCTCAGCAGGCGTCGAAAGCCATGGGCATGGACCTCCTGTTCCCGCCGGATGTCGCGGGCTGGGAGTGGGGTCCGGCGTGGATCACGTCCGCGACCATGGTCGAGCGGATCGCGTGGGCCGATCGCCTCTTCGGCCAGGTACAGGCCGGTACTCGGCGCGCTCAGATCAACATCCCACTCGGGCAGCTGATGACCGTCGAGACCTCGCCCAGCGCGTTCGTCGGCCAGCTGCTCTCGATCTTTGATGCCGATCTGCCCGCCTCAAAGCGCGCGACGCTGGATAAAGCGGCCAGCGAAGCCGCCGAGGGCACGATCACCCCGCGCAACGCGAACCTCGTCGCTAGCCGGGTCTGTCGTCTCATTTTTGGCGCACACGAGTTTCAGTTCGCGTAGAATGAGCTTTATGATTTCCGCTCTGGTACTTCTGCTTCTGAACGAGCCTCGCATCGAGGCGGACGTCACCTATGCTACGGTGGCCGGTACCGAACTGAAGCTCGATCTCTACCATCCGCCGTCCGACGCACCGAAGACCAACGCCGCGGTCGTGGTGATCCACGGCGGCGCGTGGATGTCGGGCGATCGCAAGCAGATGAAGGATCTGTCGATTCAGTTGGCGAAGCGGGGCATGCTCGCGGCGTCGGTGCAGTATCGGCTCGCCCCAAAGGCGGTGTGGCCGGCCATGCTCGACGACGTACAAACCGCGACGCGGTACTTGCGTGCAAACGCCGCGAAGCTCGGCTTTGACCCTAACCGTCTCGGCGCGGCCGGGGCAAGCGCGGGCGGGCACCTCGCGATCTTCCTCGGTTCTCGGGATACGCGTGATGCCAAACCCGCGCACTTTGGCGACCAATCGAGCCGAGTCCATGCCGTCCTCAACCTCTTTGGCCCAACGGATATGTCCCGCGACTTTCCGGCCAACCTCGATGTGATGTTCCAGCTTGTCCTCGGCAAGCCGAGGGCTCAGGCGGCGCAAGAAATCCGCGACGCCAGCCCCATCAACTTCATCGATAAGAACTCCGCCCCGATGTTCATCTATCAAGGCCTCGCCGATCCGCTCGTGAATCCGAATCAGAGCCGCTACCTCGAAGCCAAGCTGAAGGAGGTCGCCGTCCCGGTGCAAGCGGTGTATTTGAAGGATGTCCAGCACAACGTCCCGATGACCAACCCCAAGGTTCGAGAGGCGATGGAACAGGGGATCGAGTGGTTGGTTACGCACTTGACCAAACGGTAACGACGACCTATGACAGCACTCATTGCTTTGCTCCTGCTTTCGGCTACCGACGACTCCCGCGCGCACCGGATCGATCCGGCGTCGGTCGGGGTTGGCAGCGTTGTTCCCGCTCTGTCGCTTCGCGATCTCGATGGCAAGCCGCATCAGCTGGGCAGCGCCAAGACGACGGTCATCATTCTCACGAGCACGACGTGCCCGCTGACCAAGAAGTACGGCCCGACCTTGGCGAAGCTGGAGTCCGCGTACCGCCCCAAAGGCGTGCAGTTTGTGTTTGTCAACCCGACAAGTTCGGAGCCTGTCGCCGACCAGAAGGCGGACCGCGCACGTCTGAAGCTTGCCGGACCCTACGTCAACGACCCCGAAGTCGCCCGCACCTTGGGCGCGAAGACGACGACCGAAGCGTTCGTCCTTGATGCTGCGCGTCGCGTCGTGTATCGTGGCGCGATCGACGACCAATACGGCATTGGATACGCGCTCGACCGGCCCCGTGAGCGGTATCTGACGCAGGCGCTGGATGCGGTCCTCAAGGGCGGAAAGCCTGATCCCGAGGCAACGTGGGCTCCCGGCTGCATGCTGGAACTCCCGGCTCCGAAGAAAGCCGCCGCAACCTACTTCAATCGAATCGCGACGATCATGCAGGACAACTGCGGCGAGTGCCATCGCCCGGGCGGAGTTGCTCCGTTCTCGCTGCTGACCTACCAA
>JANJUB010000199.1 GCA_024710805.1 Fimbriimonadaceae bacterium
GGCTCGGTGGCGCGAAGTGAGGATCATGGAGTTGGTCGGCGCGTCGCGTTCCACGATCCGAATCCCCTTCATTCTCGAGGGCATGTTGCAGGGGTTGCTGGGCGGATTCACGGCTTCGTTGCTCATCTTCGCCGCGCAGCAGGCGGTGGCCGAGCAGCTTAAAGCGGTGCTGATGACCGCCGCCCTTCCGCGATTCCCCATCGAGATGGCGCTCGTCGTTTTGGGAGGAGCCGGAGTGGTGTTCGGCGGCTTTTGCAGCTTCCTCGCGGTGCGGGAACCGGTCCGTCGGCGTATGGGAGTATAGGGTGGATGATGAAAGGGCGATGGATTGCCGTTTTGGCATTGATGGGGATTGTGTTTGCGGTGGCTCAGACCCCGCCTCCAAAGCCGGGCAATACCAAGGCGAAGGTCGACACCCTCAAGACCGACCTGAAGTCGATTCAGAACAAGAAAGCGGCCGCCCAAAAGCAACTTCGTAACGTTCGCGGCCAGATGCGGGTCGTCAAGGGCACGCTCTCCGACGTCACCGCGCGGATCGAGCGGCTCGAAAATGAGCTGAGCATCACCGCGAAGCAGCTTTCCCAAACCCGGGCCGAGCAGAAACGGCTCGGCCAAGAGCTCGAAGTCCTCGGCGTTCGGCTGAAATCCCAAACCGAAGAGGCGCGTCGCCGGCTGAAGGTGATGCGCATTCGTGGGCAAGCCTCTTTCCTGTCGGCAATCACCGGATCGCGCAACATGGGCGAGCTCGCCTCACGCCGTTACCTCTTCGAGCGCGTCGCCAAGAAGGATCGCGAGTTGTTCGAGGAAGTCAAAGAACTGCGCGAAACCGTTGCCCAGCGCAAAGCGCGCAAAGACGCAACCGTGAAGCAGGTGACCTCGCTGCTCGCCCGCCAGAAGGGACAAGAGCACGATCTCAAGGAATCGAAGGCCGATCAGCAACATCTCTTGGTGCAGTTGCGGGGCAAAGAAGGCGACCTCAAGAAGCTGATCGCCCAACTCGACGCGGAAGAGAACGCGATCGAGGCGACGATCGCCGCGTTCATGCGCCGCCCCGAGAACACGGCCGGGCTCACCAAGCCGAGTGGCCGGCTCTTGATGCCGGTCGCCGGGGCTCGCCTCGGCAGCGGCTACGGGATGCGGATGCACCCGATCCTCAAGTATCGCCGCATGCATAAGGGGGTCGATATCGGCGCCCGCACCGGCACCCCGATCCGCGCCGCCGCCGATGGCGTGGTGATCACCTCGACCACGATGCGCGGCTACGGAAAGGTCATTGTCCTCGCCCATGGCGGAGGCATTTCGACGCTCTACGCCCACTGCTCGGCGTTGCTGAAGGGCAATGGCGCGCGGGTGAAACGCGGCGAGATCATCGCCCGCGTGGGCTCGACCGGCCTGTCGACGGGGCCGCACTTGCACTTCGAAGTCCACGTAAACGGCAAAGCCGTTAACCCCGCCGGCTGGTTGTAGTCCGCTCCGTGGGGCCTCGTCCCGCATGCGGGACTCGAAACCCACGGCTACTGCTAAACGAAACGGACGGATCCGGTGGTGGGCGCAGGTTTCGAAGTTTAGGCGTGCGTCACCGCGTTGCGAGCGAAATTCTTGGGGCCGAAACGCGAAGTGAGTACCCTTGAGTTCGGCCAGAATCCCCTCATCGGGGCGAGGACTCATCGCATCGGCGGGCAGAACGGTCTTATCGGGGTGAAGAAAGCATCCATAAGTTTCAAGAAGCCATCCATAGGTGTGAACAAGGCATTCATAAGTGTCAAGTGTTGGGTTGTCGGCTCAAAGACTCCCGCCATAAGTTTGATGTCTCGCGTTATCGGCGCCCGATGGAGGCTTTCTTTTGACTTATGGATGCCTTCCCCCGTCCCACAGGCGGGACTCAAGACCCGCGGCGCAGGGCTTTTCCTTGAATAGAAACCCGTTGTAGGCGCAGGTTTCGAAGTCACGAGCACGCGAGTGACGAGGCCCTGCGCATCGAGCCAGCCCAACCTACTCTGCGGGAACCAGCGCGCGCACTCGATCCCACAACTCCGGGCACACATCCCGCGGGATTCGATCCAGCAGCCGCCGCGATTGCGCCTCATACTGCCGCAGCTTCGCCTCGGGGCGGGTGGCGCGCGCGCCCTCGAGATTGCTCAGCCGATCGGCGAGCTTCACCCGCATCGCCGGCGGAGACATCCGCGCGATGCCATCGAGCAGCAGCTGTGATCGCAGTTCATACAGCTCATCTGGCGGAAGCAGCGCCGCGACTTCCTCCGATGGCTCTTCGCGCGTCAGCTCCACCACGAGGTCGGCGACGCGATCGCCGAACCGCTCGCGGATTTCCGCCTCGGTCGCCTCGGTTTCTTCCAGAACGTCGTGGAGCATCGCTACCGCCAGCACCTCCTCGTCGGTCTCGCCGCCGAAGTAGCGCAGCTTGTTGACGACGTCGGCGACGTGGGTCAAGTAGGGAAGGGGAGCCTCGCCGTCGCGGTCTTGCTTCTTGTGGTGGCGGTAGGCGTACTTCAGGGCGCGGTGGAGCATGCCCTCAGTTTACGCCCAAGCTGACGCGGGTGCGGTGAACGATCGCGCGCACGGCATCGGAGAGGGTCGGGGGGCGCAGCGTCACGAGTCGTACGTCGCCATAGCCCTCCATCAGGAGCTTGGCGGCGATCGCTTGGCCTTCTTGGGCGCGCATCAGCAACCCGTCGGGGGTGCTTTGGATGGAAACCTCGAACGGCGCAACCAACGCGCGGACGCCTTCCTGGTTGGTGGTCTCGACGAGAATCTCCGACTCGTCGGCTTCGCGCAGCAGTTCATCGAGGGTGCCCGCGAACGCAACCCGATTCGCAACCATGATCAGCACCGCGTCGAACTCGGCCAGCAGATTCAGATCATTGGTCGCCGCCACCACCGCGGCTCCACGCTGGAGTTCGCGCTGCAGACCCTCCAGCACCGACTCGCGGGTCCACGGATCGAGCCGCTCCAGGTGCCCATCGAGCACGATCACGTCGGGTCGGGAGGCGAAGACCGGAATGAGCTCGCAGGCCGCCAACTGGGTGGGTGACAGCTCGGCGACCGAAGTCGCACGCAGGTTCCACAGCCCGGTGCTGCTGAGCGCATCGGTGATGCTTTGCGCCTGTCCGCTCGGCGCGTGTCGCTTGGCCAGGACTTGCGGGGTGGCCCGACGAGACAACCCGGCATCGCTGGGGACGCCGACCTCGCCGCCGATCGCCGCTCGACCCTGGCCCGGGCGCTCCTGCCCGAGCAGGCATCGCAGAAATCGCGTCTTGCCGCTTTGGGCCGGCCCCACGACCGCCAGCGACTGCCCCGGCGCGAGCGTCAGCGACAGCGTTGGCCCCTGCGCAAGCTGGGAGAAGGCGTCGAGCCGGATGCGGTCGGTCACGGCAGGATCAGCAGATCTTTGGGCGTGTGGTTAAGGATCTCGATGCCGTCCTGGGTAACCGCCACGTCGTCCTCGATCCGCACGCCGCCGAAGCCTTCGATGTAGACGCCCGGTTCGACGGTCCACACCTGGCCGGGTTCGAGCACATCGTCGCTCGATGAAGCCAGCCTTCCGGTGTCGTGCACGAGTCGCCCCAGTCCGTGGCCGAGCCCGTGGCCGAAATACTTGGCGAGGCCGATCTCGTCGAACACTTCGCGAGCACGGGCATCGACATCGCGGGCACGAACTCCGGGCCGCATCATCTCGAGGGCGGCAAGCTGCGCCTTCAGCACCTGTCCGTACACCTCGCGGTGTCGGTCGGTGGCCTCGCCCACGACGATGGTGCGCGTCATGTCGCTGTGGTAGCCCTGATAGCGCGCGCCGAAGTCCATGGTCACGAAGTCACCCTTCTCGAGCTTCTTATCGCTGGCGCGGCCGTGAGGGCGGGCGCTGCGGTTGCCGCTGACCACGATGGTCTCGAACGCGACGCCCGCGCCCTGCCGGCGCATGAAGAAATCGAGTTCGATGGCGATGTCGAGTTCGGTCACGCCGGGCTGGATCAGTCGCTTGACGTGGGCGAAGGCGGCATCGCTGATGCCGCACGCGTGACGGATCTTGGCGATTTCGTCGTCGGTCTTCACCATGCGCAGCGGCGACACGAAGTTCTTGAGCGGCACAAACTCGATGCCCGGCATCGCATCCCGCCAGGTTTCGAAGCTGGAGTAGGTCAGGTTCTCGGCTTCGAACCCGAGTCGCTCGATTCCCATCTCGCGGGCGTGCTGAGCCACGAAGTCGGTTTGCGACATCGGCGACGCGAACGAGTAGGACGGCATGACCGAGATCTCCTCGCCCGCTTGGATCGTGTAGCGGCTGTCGGTCAGGAATCGGGCGGCATCCGGCGTGGCGAGCACGATGCCCGAGGAGCCGCTGAAGCCGGTCATCCAACCGACGTTGACGATATCGCTGACCAAGATGCCGGCGACGCCGGCCTCGGCCATCTTGGCTTGGAGTTTCTGGAGGGAGTTCATATCTGTTGGCGGTGCATCTCGACGAGGGCGGTGAGTCCGAGGAGGTAGCCGTGCGGCCCAAAACCGACGACTTGGCCGACGGTGACCGGAGCGATCATCGAGTGGCGGCGGAACTCTTCGCGGGCGTGGACGTTGCTGAGGTGGACTTCGACGACGGGCAGGCGGACGGAGACGAGCGCGTCCCGAAGCGAAACTGACGTGTGAGTGAGGCCGCCCGGGTTGATAACGATGCCTTCGGCCCACTGGCGATGCTCTTGGATCGTATCGATGAGCACACCTTCGTGGTTGCTTTGCAGGATGCGAACCTCGGCGCCGATCTGCGGGGCGTGCAGCTGGATCATCTCATTGATCTCGTCCAACGACTTCTTGCCGTACACGTCCGGCTCGCGGAATCCGGTCAGGTTCAGGTTCGGCCCGTGCAGCACGAGGATCTTGATGGGGGCATTCATGCCGTCGCGGCCTCCTCGGCGCTCTCGGGAAGAAGGTGCGGGATACCGTCCACGATCGGGTAGCGGCGGGCGCACACGGTGCAAACGAGGTGATCGTCTTCTCGCTTCAGCGCCGGGCGATCTTCGCATACCGGGCACGCGAGCAGGTCGATCAGGTCGTCGAGGTTGCTCATTGAGTTGGAAGCATACCTACGACGGCCCATGTTCCCATGAGGATCGGTGGGTAAGATCGGCGCATGCCGAAGCGATCCGTGACTGCCGACGACTTGCTCAAACTGACCTTTGTCGGCGATCCCCAGATCTCCCCCGATGGCCAACACATCCTCTTCTCTAAGAAGACGATCAACGACCGCAACGCCTACGTCACCCAGTTGTGGACGACCGACCTGGAGGGCCATGCCCGCGCGTGGACGGGCGGCGACTCCGGTGCCGGACATGGTCGTTGGTCGCCGTGCGGCAAGAAGATCGCCTTCATCAGTGGTCGAGAGGGCAAGCGGCCCCAGATCTTCTTGATCCCCGCCGACGGCGGCGAGGCGGCTAAGCTGACCGACCTGCCCGAGGGTTCAGTGGGCGGTTTCTCGTGGTCGCCCGACGGCAAGTGGATCGCATTTACGTTCCGAGAGACCGACCCGGAGTGGACCACCGATGCGCTCGAGGCTCGAAAGGCGAAGAACCTCAGCACCCCGCCGCGCGTGATCAACACCGAATCGTATCGGCTCGATGGCGACGGATACTTCCTCGACCAACGCTACGCGGTCTATTTGGTCGACACCTCAACGGGCGAGCATCGGAAGCTCTATGCTGGAGACCGCCTCGGCTACTATAGCTTCGACTGGTCGCCTGACTCCAAGGAACTCGCCATCGCCCACTCTTTTGCGGCGCGGCCGATGTTCGATCCGGCCAACGACGGCATCGTCCGGGTTGATCTTGAAGGTCAGGTCTGGAAGCTCGAGGGTATCCCCGGCGGATCGAAAAGCAACCTGAAATGGTCGCCTGACGGCAAGTGGCTCGCGTTTCTCGGCAATACCGCCGATGACGGCTGGGGCGTTCGTAACGACCGTCTCTACGTCGTTCCTGCCGATGGGAACGGCGTGCGATGCCTCACCGAAAACGACGATTACTGCCTGACCACCTCGACGATCAGCGATACCCGCGAAGTCGCCGGCGAGGGAACGGTGGAGTGGTCGCCGGACAGCCAGGCGATCTACGTCTCGGTGGGCCATCACGGCGGGGTTCAGCTCGGCTATGTCCAACTCGCCAACGGCGGTGTCCAGCTGCTCACAAGCGGAAACCACGCCCTGCAGATCGGAAATCTCAGCCGGGACGGCGAGCGGGTGGCGTGTATCTTCGGCACCCCGACCAAGCCGAACGAAGTCGCGGTGTACGAACTTTCGGCCCACCCCGAAGAGCCTCGCGTACTGACGACGTTCAACCGAGCCTGGCTGGAAGAGGTGAAGCTCAGCGAACCCGAGGAGATGTGGCTGGAGACGCCCGACGGCACCAAGGTGCACGCGTGGGTGATGCTGCCGATCGACTACCTTCCGCCGCGCCGCTACCCGGCGGTATTGGAAATCCACGGCGGTCCGCACACTCAATACGGCTGGACGTTCTTCCACGAGTTCCAGATGCTCGCCGCCCAAGGCTACGTCGTGGTGTTCAGCAATCCGCGGGGTTCCAAAGGCTACGGCGAAGCCCATACGATGGCGATCAAGGGCGACTGGGGCAACAAGGACTGGCAGGACATCGAGACCGTCATGCGCTGGATGCAGCATCAGCCGTACATCCACCCCGGCCAGATGGGCGTGATGGGCGGCAGCTACGGCGGCTATATGACGAACTGGGTCATCGGCCACACGAACGACTTCAGGGCCGCGATCACCGACCGCTGCGTCTCGAACATGGTCTCATTCTCGGGCAGCAGCGACTTTCTGCAGAGCGAGGATCTGTACTGGCCGGGCGTGTTCTTCGACAACAACGAGCAGCTTTGGAAGAGCTCGCCGATCTCGCATTTCAGGAACGCGAAGACGCCGACGCTGATCATCCATAGCGAGGGTGACCTTCGGTGCAACATCGAGCAGTCGGAGCAAGTCCACGCCGCGCTGTGGCATCAGGGCATCGAATGCCGGTTCGTGCGATACCCGTTGAACACGTCCCACGGCATGAGCCGCAACGGCCCGCCCGACCTGCGCCTGCACCGGCTGGGCGAGATTTCGGCCTGGTGGGATCGACATCTGAAGCAGTAGGCACCATGGGCAAGGCGGAGGGGTGAAGGACGCATTCCGGCACGGGGCGGCGGCTCGCGCGCTGGCCGCGCTGGTCATCGTCCTGCTGCTCGGCGTGATCTTCAACGCCGACGGCGCGTTCTTCAAGCTCACCACCCACCGCGACGCCCTCCGCCAAGCGTCGGTTTACGGCATCTTGGCCTGCGGAATGACGCTGGTGATCATCAGCGGCGGCATCGATCTCGCGGTCGGCAGCGTGTTGGCGCTGGTCGCGGTGTTCGTCTCGAAGATGACGATTTGGTGGGGGTGGTCTCCGTGGCTCTCCGTCCCGACCGCACTGGCGGCAGGCGCGGTTTGCGGATTGGCGTCGGGCTTGCTGGTGGTGTATCCGCGCCTGCAGCCGTTCATCGCGACGCTGGCGATGATGGTGTTCGCCCGGGGCTTAGCCAAGACCTTGAGCGGCGGCGTGAAGGTCGCAACCGCGGTGCCGCAACCCGACGGCTCGTTCGAGTTTGTCGACGTGCCCGCCGTGTTCCGCGGAATCGACTCGCGTGTGCTCGGCGACAACCTATCGGTGGTGACGATCATTCTTGCGGTGTGCGTGGCGGTCTCATGGTGGGCGCTTGCTAAGACCGTATGGGGCCGCAACGTGTACGCAGTAGGAGGGAACGAGCAGGCCGCGTATGTGTCGGGGATTTCGGTGGTCCGCACCAAGCTTGTCGCCTACATCGCATCCGGGTTCTTCGCGGCCGTCGCTGGAATCTGTCAAGCCGCGCAAGAGCAGCAAGGCGACCCCGAAGCCGGGGTCGGCTACGAACTCACGGCCATCGCCATCGTGGTCATTGGTGGCACGAGCCTTATGGGCGGGCAGGGCTCCCTCGCCCTCACCGTCTTCGGCATGCTGACCATCGGCTACCTCGAAAAAATGCTCAGCCTAAACGCGGTTCCCGAAGCGATGCGGCTGATGTTGACGGGTGCTATTATCGTGATAGCTGTGATGATGCAGCGACGGAGGCAGTTATGAACTGGGAAGTCTGGCTTGGTACGGCGGCCGTGGGGGCGATCGCCATGGGATGTTCGGGAGGTTCGAGTAGCCCCGAGGGCGGGACCTCAACAAGCAACGCGGCACCCAACGACAAGATCTACACGATCGGCATGAGCCAGTGCAATCGGGGTGAACCGTGGCGAGTTCAAATGGATGCGGACATCAAAGCGGCGGCCGGCGAGCATCTCAACCTCAAGGTGATCTTCAAAGACGCCCAGAACGACACGCTGAAGCAGCGATCGCAGATCGAAGAGTTCATTACTCAGAAGGTCGACGCCATCATCGTCAGCCCCAAGGAATCGCAGCCCTTGACTGAGCCGATCGCTAAGGCGTACGAGGCGGGCATTCCCGTCATCGTTCTCGATCGCGCGGTGATCGGCGACAAGTACACCTGCTTCATCGGCGCCGACAACGTCAAGATCGGGCGCGCGGCCGGAGAGTGGCTGAAGAACGCCCTGGGCGGCAAGGGAACCGTCGTCGAACTGAAGGGCTTGCAGACCTCGCAGCCCGGCATCGACCGCAACAAGGGCTTCCGTGAAGGCATCGCGGGCAGCGACATCAAGGTTGCCTTCGAAGCCGACATGAAGTGGCTGGAGCCCGACGCCCGTAAAGAAATGGAGTCAGCACTGACTCGCCTGCCGAAGATCGACGCGGTCTACGCCCATAACGATCCGGGTGCGCATGGCGCTTACCTGGCCGCCAAGGCGGCCGGGCGGGACAAGGAGATGCTCTTCGTTGGCATCGACGCGCTTCCGCATGAAGGCGTGATGTACGTCAAGAACGGCCTGCTCGCGTCGACGTTCCAGTATCCAACCGGTGGCAAAGAGGCGATCGAGGTGGTCCTCAAGGTGCTGAAGGGCGAGACCGTCGAGAAGACGATCACGCTGGGTTCGCGGGTGTTCACAAAGGACAACGTGGATGCCGGCGGCGAGGCGTTGCCGTAGGCCCCAGCATTTTTGCGAGTTGACTTGCGTCTGAAAAACCTAGTAAAAGGGGAATCCTTGGAGGGAAATCAATGAAATTCTTTGCAATGATGGCTTGTGTTGGGGCAACGGCCGCCGCCTTTGGCAACTACGTGATCATGCCGGATAGCACGAACAACCGAATGGTGCTTTTCAATCCGACCGACGGTTCCGTGGTGAACCCGAACTACTTTGCCCTCGCGGGCGGGACAACCGTTCACGCGATGCAGGTCGGCAACGAGATCTGGGTCTCCGAGCAGATCGGCGACCGAGTCTCTCGCTGGAGCCTGAACGGCACCGCTCTCGGCGCGATTACCGGCGGTTTGGACAACATCCGCGGCATGGGCATGGTGGGCAATACCGTGTACGTGACCAATGCGGGTACGGCGAATGGTGCCCCCGGCGCAGCCGTGGTGATGTACGACACCAACGGCAATCCCATGGGTAGCTTTGCTACGCCCAACGCGCCGAGCCCCTTCGGGATTCTCGCCCATCAAGGTGGCCTGTTGGTCTCTTCGTCCAGCGCGAACGACGACATCCACCGCTACTCGCTTGGTGGAACTTCCCAGGGCACCTTCCACAACTCGACGAGTCTGAACTTCGCTGAGCAGATGGACTTCAATCCGGCGGGCAACATCCTCGTGGCTGGGTTCTCGTCCAACAACATCGTTACTCTGGATGCGAACACGGGCGCGGTGGTGAACAGTTTCCTCGCCTCGGGCGCGCGCGGGGTTTATCAACTCGGCAACGGCAACATCCTTTGGTCGAACTCGGCAGGCGTGCACGTCTACGACATCGGTCTTGGGTCGTCGTCGCAAGTCTACGCAGGGGGTGGCCGTTACCTCCAGTACGCCGCGGTTCCTGAGCCCGCGACGATGGCGATCCTTGGTGGAGGCCTCGCGGTCTTGCTGCGACGTCGTCGCCGCTAACTCGTCCTCTCCTCGAATCGACAGGGCACGGAGTCAATCCGTGCCCTGTCTTGTTGCGGGGTTCAGAAACGTATACTCTCCCGTATGCGAATGCCGAACCGGTTAAAACCGGGAGACCGAATCGAGATCGTCTCGCCCGCGTCGTCGATCACGGTGGACAAAATGGCCTTGGCCATGACCCAGCTTCAAGAGTGGGGTTACCGGGTCACGCTGTCCGACCATGCGCTCGACCACACGGAGTATCTTGCCGGTCCCGATGAAGACCGGGCTGCCGATCTGCAACGTGCTTTCGACGATCCCGATGTCGCCGCCGTCTTCTGCTCGCGGGGCGGCTACGGTTGTGCTCGGTTGTTTCCGTACTTGGATATCGACCGCATCGCCGCCACGGGCAAGCCGTTTCTTGGGTTCAGCGACATCACGACGCTGCATCTTGCGCTGAACCGTCGTGGGCTGATCACTTACCACGCCCCTATGCCCCTCACCCTTTCGAGGGAACGGGAATCCTGGGTCCTGGAGTCGCTGAAGGCGGCTCTTGCGGGCGCTGATACCTTTCATCCTGCGGCTCCGCGTGGACAGACGGTGGTCGGCGGGAAGGCCGTGGGGCGACTCACAGGCGGTTGTCTGTGCCTGGTCACGGACAGCATCGGCACGCCCGATGCAATCCAAACCGAAGGTCGGATCGTCTTAATCGAGGATGTGGATGAGAATCCCCATCGCATCGACGCCATGCTGACCCAACTGCTCAACACCGGGCTCGCCCAAGCCGCCGCCGGATTTGTCATTGGAGAGATGACTGGCACCGATACGCGCGAGGACGCGAGCATCGGCCGGCGTCCGTGGCGAGAGATCGTCACCGAACGGCTCGCGCCACTCGGCAAACCGATGGTCTTCGAGTATCCCTTCGGCCACAACTCCGCGATGTTGACCCTACCTATGGGCGCTATGGTGGAGTTTGACGCCGATGCAGGAACCTTGAGGCTCGCCGAGGTTGCGGGTTGAGAAGGGCGCTCGGCCTTGCCGTGTTGCTTTCCGCCGCGGTGGCGGCTCCTGCCCAAGTGTGGGAGAAACTGCTCGCCCCGGGGCTGACCTATCGTGCCGAGGTCGACGTCACTCAGCCGCGCATGATCCACGCGTTGCGTTGGACCCCCGGCGCACGGGTCGTACAAGCGGTGCCGGAACTCGGGCTCGGAGTCGTTTACGCCGAGGGCGCGACGAGAGGTCGCGAGACGCTCTCCGCAATGGCCCAACGCACCGGCGCAATCGCCGCAATCAATGCGGATTTCTTCCCCTTCACTGGGGACCCGCTCGGGCTGATGGTGAGCGCCAAGGAACTTAAGAGCCTGCCCTATCCGGGGCGCAGCGTTTTCGGGTGGGGAGTCGCCACTTCGCAGTCTGCCCAACCGGTAGCCCGTCTGACGTTCACCAGCGATGGGGGCGGTCCGATCCCAATCTCCCAGTTCAACGAGGCGTGCAAGGCGAACTCGATCACCTTGAACTCGGAGCGCGCGGGAATCGCCCAATCGGCGACCGCGAACTGCGTCCATGCGGTGCTGAAGGTCGTCGAAGGCAAGTTTCAGGTTGGCACCAAGGTGACTGCCGAGGTCCAGTATCTGATGTCCGATTCGGCGTCAATCCCGATCGCGCCGGGGAACGCCTTTCTTACCGCAACCGGCACGATGATGCCGTTTATCGCCGGGCTTCGTCCCGGCCAGCGGGTCACCTTCGACCTCGCGGTCGATGGCTTCGATTGGTCGAAGATCGACCACGTGATCGGCGGCGGCCCGCAGCTGGTTCGCAATGGCGCCGTATCCGTCGATGCTGCCGAGCAAGGCTTCGATGCGAACTTCACCACCCGACGCCACCCGCGCACCGCGGTCGGGCGTACGAGTGAGGGTGACCTTTGGTGGGTGACGATCGACGGTCGGCAGAAGCTCAGCGACGGCGCGACCTTAGAAGAACTTGCTCGGGTCATGCAGCGGCTGGGCTGTCAGGATGCGGTCAACCTCGATGGCGGGGGGTCGTCTGCGCTCCATGTGCTGGGGCAAACGGTCAGCCGGCCTTCCGACGGGCGCGAGCGCGACATTGCCAATGCCGTCGTGTTTCTCGCTCCGGCTCCGCGGGTCGAGGACATCGCCTTGACGATGCCCGCTCCCGTGAGTGTGGTTGCGGGAACGACGACGTACCTTCGCGTCTTTGACGACAAGGGCAATCCGATTCAGAATGCCGAGGTCATCTGGTCCGCGACGGGTAGCGGTTGGATCGATCAGGGCGGTTTCCTCCGGGCGACTGGCGAAGGCACGGTGTTCGTGTCCGCAGTTGCGCGGGGCAAGGTCGCCGCAGCGGGGATTCAAGTGACGCCCGCCCCGCCTCCCAAGGGATGAGATGACCCTCGAGCGCGCGACCGACGTGTTCGTCGAAGCGTTCAGCGCGGGTCGTAGCGTGGTGCATCCTTATCGCTTCGTGCGGCACGGGTCGATCTGGGTCATGCGCGACGATCCACCGCGTCGTCGTCCGCGGAAATCTGAAGTCGTGGTCGCGGGAGCGACGCCTTCCGAAGTCGTCGCGGTGATCGAGGCGAGTGACCTCGGCTGGCACTTCATTGCCGACATTCGCCCGGCGGAGTCTGACTCGAAGGAGGGAGACCAAGCGTACGCCGATTTGGGCTATCGTCGCCTTGCCACCGAGTGGGTGTTCAGCCACGACCTGCACGATATCCCGGAGTTCGAGTGCGCCCCTCCGGTTCGATTGATCTCAACTGCGGAGGCGTTCGCGGCCATTCCGCAGCGGGTGTCGCAGCCGCGAAGATGGCGCGTCGACGCTCGCCAGTATGCGGCGTGGGACGGCGAGCGCGATTACGGATGGGTCATGAGTCGCCCGACCGGCGCTGATTCATGGGTCGAGGATCTCTTCGTTCATGCCGAAGTTCGCCGTCGTGGCTTCGGCCGGGCGTTGATGAGCCGGCTGCTTCGCGATGATCGCGAAGCCGGGATCGAGCATAGCGTGCTGGTTGCGAGCACCGCCGGATCGCACCTGTATCCTCAGCTGGGCTACCGCCAACTCGGCGTGCTGAGGATCTACTGCCCGAGAGACCGGGCATGACCCAGCAAAAACTCCCCGCACGCAGAAGCGCGCGGGGAGCCAGATAGGTTCAGCTAAGCCGAACTTACTTGAGATCGACCTTGCCGCCGGCCGCTTCGATCGCAGCCTTGACCTTATCGGCCTCGTCCTTCGAAACGCCCTGCTTCACGGGCTGCGGAGCGCCGTCGACGAGGTCCTTGGCTTCCTTCAGGCCGAGGCCCGTCAGTTCGCGGACGACCTTGATGACTTCGAGCTTCTTCTCGCCGGCGGCGGTCAGAACGACATCGAACTCGGTCTTCTCTTCGGCCGGAGCAGCGTCGCCGCCACCCATGCCCGGCATCATCATCGGCATGCCCATCATGGGAGCCGCGGCGGTGACGCCAAACTTGTCTTCGAGGGCCTTCTTGAGGTCAGCGAGCTCAAGGGCCGTCATGTTGCTGATTTGATCGACGATGGATTCAACGGTGGTAGCCATTAGGATGCTTCTCCTTCGGGAGTGGATTCTTCGGTCGGGGCCTCGGCGGGTGCCTCAGCTTCAGGGGTGACGTCGGCGGCCGGGGCTTCCGGCTCGGCGGCGGCTTCGACAGCGGGAGTTTCGGCGGCAGGCGCTTCAGCGACCGGAAGGGGCGAACCCTCGGCAACCTTGTCGGCGACGGCTCCGATCACGCGGATCGGGTCGGCGTACAGCGCTTCCACAACACCAACGAGGTTCGAGAGCGGCGCGGCAACGGCTCCGATCACCTGAGCGATCAGAACGTCGCGCGGCGGCAGCTTCGAAAGCTGCTCGACCTCTTTCGCCGACATCGCCTTACCTCCGAAGAGCCCGCCCTTAACGACGAGTCTCTTGCTGGAGACGGCAAAGTCGACCAAGACCTTCGCGCAATCGGGTTCATTCTCGAAAATGAACGCGACGGCGGTGGGTCCGTTGTGGAACTCGTCCGGAAGGTTGTTCGCGGCATCGCCGGCGGCGATTCGGAACAACGTGTTCTTCAGAACGTGGATTTCTGCGCCTTTCTTCCGCAGGTCGCGCCGCAGCGCTTGGAGTTCCTTCACCTTGAGGCCGCGGTAGTCGGTGAAGACCACCCCGCTCGCCTTGGTGTACCACTCCTTCGCCTGCTCGATGGTTTGCGCTTTCTGTGCGGTAGGCATAGTTTGCTCGCTTCCGCACACCCCAAAAAGCGAAAAACCCCTGCCGAAGTGCGGCAGAGGCATGCACGAGCCAAAGCTCGATCATCCCAATCTGTACGCCCCTCGGCTGGCGGTCCGAATCGGACCCTTAAGGCTTAACGCCACCGGCGGTCTGCGGAGACTCGTCAATTATAGCTCAGA
>JANJUB010000203.1 GCA_024710805.1 Fimbriimonadaceae bacterium
GGGATGACTCCCGAGTAGCCGAGCAGCGCATTCCTAAACCCAAGCGCACCCACGATGATATCGCCTGGCTTGATCGCCGCAAATCGCCCAGTGGTGAGTTCGAGCGTGTTGTAGTGCGACTTCTCGTTGAGGATGCGAACCGCCACAACCGCCCCCTCCTCACAGTGGATCGTCTCCGAAACCCGGAGATCGCGCCTCAGGGGAAGCGACTTGGTAACGCTCGCGATCTTGTCGGCCAGGACGCGCTTCACCGGGATCTCCCGGCGCGAGCGCTAAGCTCGCTCGGCAGCGAGAAGATCCGCGAGAAGCCGATCGCGTCAGCGGGGGTCCATTCTCCGATCGATTCGCCGTACTCGCCGCGGCTGGCATTCATCAGCGAGAAAGGAGAATCGCAAGCCGCGACAAAGCACCGCCCTGGGGCGAGTTCGATGTTGACGGTCCCCGTCACGCGAGTCTGCACGTCGCGGAAGAACGCCTCGATGCTCCGGCAGAGAGGATCGGTCCAGAGTCCTCGGTGGACATAGTCCCCATAGATCGCCGCGAGGGTGTCCTTCGTGGTCAGTTGCCCTCCGGTCAGGACGAGCTTCTCGAGCTCTTGATGGGCGGAGAGAATGACCGTCGCCGCGGGAGCCTCGAAAGCGACCCGGCCCTTGATACCGAGAATCGTCTCGCCCAGATGCATACCGCGCCCGATGCCGTAGCTCGCGGCGAGCGCGTCGAGCGTCTCGATGAACGTGACCGGGTCCAGGGATTGGCCATCGAGGCTGACCGGAATACCCTGCTCAAACCCAAGCGTGAGGCTACGCGCAGGCTTTGGCGCATCGAAAGCTCCCGCAGTTCGCACCCAAGCCGCTTCGGGCAGGATCCCCGCCGAGGTCTTGGTTTCGGTGCCGCCGATCGTAACGCCCCAAAGGCCGGCATTGACCGAATAGGCCGCACCGAATCCGGGAATGGGAAGCCCTTTCGCTTCGAGGTCGGCGACTTGCTCGGGACGCTTCGGGCCAAGATCGCGGATTGGCGCGAGAAGCTTCAGGTCGGGCGCAAGCGTACGCAAGACGACTTCAAATCGAATCTGGTCATTGCCGGCGGCGGTGCTGCCGTGAGCGATCGCGTTGGCGCCGAGCTCCTTGGCGATCCGGGCCGACTCGCGGGCTTGAATCGCCCGCTCCGCGCCTACGCACAACGGATACACGCCACCTTTGCGCACATTGCCCGCGATCAGATAGCGCAGAACCTCGTCGAAGAACGCGCGCTTGGCATTGACCGTGATGTGTTCGGCCGCACCAAGTGCCCGGCTCTGAGCTTCGATTTGGGCAAGTTCTTCGGGCGTGAATCCGGTATCGACCGTGACTGTGACGACATCATAGCCTTGCTCTTGCAGATAAGGCACACACCAACTGGTGTCGAGGCCGCCGCTGAACGCGAGGACGACTTTGTTCAACTAGCTGACTCCAGCGCAGTGAACACCGCCGCCTGGGCCTTCGCGCTCTCAAGGGCCAAGAAGATCGTATCGTCGCCGGCGAGTGTGCCAACCACACCCGGCACCTTCATTTCATCGATCAGCACGCCCACTCTCTGGGCCGCACCGATCTCGGTGCGCACGACAATGAGATGTTCTCCCGCCGCGACCGCGCTCATGAACCCGAGCATCTTCAGGTTGCTCTTGGGCTCGTCGGTGAACACGTAGATGCCCTTTCGCTTGCCGATCTTCAGCTCGCTGAGGTCCCGGCTGAGGGTGCTTTGGGTGAGCTGAAACCCTTCGTGTCGAAGCTGGGTGACGAGTTCTTCCTGGGTGACCTGGGGATTGGCGTAGACCAGCTCTCGAATGCGGGCTCTGCGTGCTTGCACTTGCATAATATGCATTATAACGTGCATATTATGCGTCTGTCAACCCCTTAGGGAGGGCCATGCTCTGTCAGCGCCTCCGAATCTGGGGCCAAACAGGAGCGTCGCCTCCAAGAACTCGGCCCTATGCACCGGGGCGGCCTGTTACTGGCTCTTCTTCACCAGCGCTACGATGTCTTTCTCAGGCTTCTTCCCCGACCACTGGCCCACGATCTGGCCGTCCTTCACCAAGAAGAACGTCGGGACGACGCGGACCCGCCACTCGGCCCATGTCTGCTTGTCGTCGAACAGCACCGGATTTGAGAACTTGTTCTTGATGAGAAACTTGTCGAAGTCGGCTCGCTTCTCGTCGATGCTGACACTCAGCACCGTCAGCTTGTCGCCAAACTGCTTCTGCACTCGCTCGAGGACCGGCTTCATCTCCTTGCAGGGCACGCACCAGGTCGCCCAGAAGTCGAGCAGCACCAACTGGCCCTTCATCGCTTCCGCGTTCCAGGTCTTCCCTGCCGTATCGGCCAAGGCGAACGCCGGCATCGGTCGCGGAAGGATGGGTGGGAGATAAGCCTCCGGGTCCTTCTTGAACTTCGCCACCTCGCTCGGGTTGCAGAAGTAGTACGCCTGACCCTTGAAACGCACTCCAGCCGCGGCCTTCTCGGCCCCATGGCCGGATCCGGCCGCCTCGCACACGACGCAGACCTGAGGGGCGTTCGGTAGCTCGCCTTTAGGAATATCGACGGGCTTGTCCTGGCCCGGTACGAGGAATGAAGTGGTAAGTAAGAGGGTCAGCATGGTGTTCTCAGAATCGGACGCCGAAACTCACGCCCCAATAGCGTCCCTTGACCAGCAACAGGCTCGTCGAGGTCTCACTGGTTTTGTACGTCAGCAGCCAGTGGGTGTTTCGCCCATCGTGCTGGACCATCGCATCCCACTGCGGGTGGAGTGAGTAGTTGACACCGAAGGGATACGTAAGCCGATCTTCCCACGTGCTCCAGTTGACCGCGAAATAGGGTGCAAGTCGCGAACTTGGAATCGACTTTCCGAACGTCACGGTGTAGCTGCGCGTGCCTTCGGGCGAGAATATCCGATCGCTCGACGTACCCAAGGAGATGAGCGGCTGACGCTCGTTCTCGAAGAGCACCGTGTAGTTCGCCGTCGGAAGCAACTCGTTGACGACAGGGTTGTATTCGAGCCCGACGAGCAAGCGGTCGGTCACGCCATAGGCGAGGTTGAATCGCCACCGCGGCCGAGTCGCCTTCAAGTCGGCAAACCTGCCCGTCAGTTGAAACTGTCCCTTGATGTTCCCCGAACCGAGGAACTGGCCTTCGCCGGGTCACCCAGTTCACGTCGGGACCTGGGTCGGCCGCGTCGGCGGTGCCGCCTGCTGTGCTTCTTGGGCAAGCACTTGCGCAGACGAAACCGCCAACAGCAGAAAGAGCGAGTTGCGCATTAGCAGCAGTCGCAGTTCGGGCAGTTCTCCGGGCACGGGCAGTTGCCGTTCGCACAGCAAGGGCACTTGCACTCGCCATCTTGGCAAGGCGGACAGGCGCAGGGGCCGTTGGCACAGCACGGACAGGTAGTTTCGCTCATTTCTTCGTATCCTCCGATCGGTCGAGTTGCCCCGGACCGAGTACGCAAACGTCGTTCTTCCGCAACTGAATCCGCTCTTGAACCCGGACCTGGTCGCGGGCAATCCGGCGGTCGGCTTCAAGTGCCGAGCGGTTGCTGTCAATGATCGTCTCGATCAGCGGCCGGGCCTCGGCGGTCAGCGCATAGCTCACCATCTTGTGGCGACGACTCGTCTCCACCACGCCCGCCTGTCGGATCGTCTGCAGGTGCGAGCTGAGAGTGCTCTGCCCCATCTCGAGGGCATCGACCATTTCGCACACACAAAGGTCCGACTGGAGCAACGCGTAGAGAATGCGCACCCGAGTGGGATCGCTCAACGCCTTACCGAGCAGAACAACATCGTTCACGTCACATCATGATATCACGATATGACAGAACATGTCAACCCGGCAAGTTGGCCGGTACCCTCAGTAGGTGCGCATTCTCTTCGTTTGCCTAGGCAACATCTGCCGCAGCCCGATGGCGGAGGCGATTCTCCGACACCAACTCGATGAGGCAGGACTCCACCACGTCGAGGTGGATTCTGCGGGCACGGGCGCTTGGCACGCTGGCGAAATGGCGGACCCGCGAACCCGACGGACCCTTCGCGCGCGGGGCATTCACTACGATGGCCGCGCTCGACAACTGCGCGCGGAGGACTTCGAGGTCTTCGACCTCATTCTCACCATGGACGCCCAGAACTTGCGGGACACCCTGGGGTGGCGCGAAGCGCGCGCTGAGAAAGTGCGCCGGTTCTTGGATCACGACGTACCCGATCCCTACTACGACGAGGCGCAGGGGTTCGAGCGTGTGTACGAGATGCTCGACGCCGGTTGCCGACGGCTGATCGCGGAGATTACCGAACCGACTTAGCGGACCAAATTGAACAGCTCTTGACGGACGGCGACGTTCTTCTGGATGTTCACTTCCCAGACGGTGTCGACTTGCTGGACGATCTGCTGACCGCCCGTGCTTACGCCAACTTTCTCGGAGATCGTGAAGCGTCGTAGCCGACTTTGGCTGTCGATGGCCATCGAGTATTGACCACTCGGGGCAAGTTCCTGCCGCTTAACGGTCGTGAATCCATACTCTCTCCAAGGCCCCCCGACGACGGTACATGTGTCCTCGCCAACTTGGGTTTCCCCTAAAACGGACACACTTACCCACTGGTAACTGCGGAAGCGAAGGTCTGCCGTACGGCCAATGACAATATCCAGCGGAGTTGAGCGATCATAGATGCTCTTGACGATCGCCGCGTAGATGGACCGAACATCGTGGCTGCCGCGGGCATGCTCGACCGGTTCTACCAACCGGCGTCCCTCGACGCCCTCAGGCGGTTGGTAGGAGAAGTACTCTCCATTCGAAGTCACGAGCCAGGAGTCGGAGCCGTAATTGGCCTTGAGTTCCTGACGGAGATAAAGCTTGGCCGGCAGTTCCGCCTGAAGTTCGGTGGTGACGATGGCTTGCTTGTTGCCTGCGGTCTGGACCATCCGGATCGTGCCCGCAAACGTCTTCGCGTCGTTGTAATACGCGAGCATCTTC
>JANJUB010000033.1 GCA_024710805.1 Fimbriimonadaceae bacterium
TTGCCTTGCCTGGAGACCGCCAAATGGCTAACAAAGGTGCGATTTTAGAGAGTGTTGTCGCGGGGAACCTGAAGAGTGACCTGCCTGAGTTTCGACCGGGTGATACCGTTCGGGCGCACGTTAAGGTCCGTGAGGGCGGCAAAGAGCGAATTCAGATCTTCGAAGGGCTCTGCATCTCCATCAAGCACGGCGGCATCGCCAAGACGATCATGCTGCGCAAGATCAGCAACGGCGTCGGCGTCGAGCGCACCTTCCCGGTCCACTCGCCGAACGTCGCTAAGTTCGAGGTCGTCCGTCACGGCCGCGTTCGGCGCGCAAAGCTCTACTACATCCGCGACAAGGTCGGTAAGGCCGCCCGCATCAAAGAGCGCCGCTAACCCGTGCTGGATTTCCTGGCTCAGCACGAAGTCAGTTCGACTGCCGAGACGATCGATCGTCTCGCACGTACCCCGCTGAGTCAGGTCATGGTTTTGGTGGCGATCGTCACCGTCCTTCGGCTTACGATCGCTCCCTACTTGGCCAACGTTGCGCCCCATCGCAGGAGCGGACTCTATGCGGTCGCCAAGGTGTTCAACGAGTTCATGGACGCCATCGTCTATGCCGGCGTCTTCGTGTTCTTGGTCATCCGCCCATTCGGCGTCCAAGCGTTCCGCATCCCCAGCGAATCGATGATCGACACCCTGCTGGTGAACGATTTCATCGTCGCCAACAAGATGATCTACCGCTACTCCGACCCGAAGGTCGGAGACATCGTGGTGTTCCGCCCACCGACCTACGCTTGCCGGCCGGAGCAAATCGACACCGACGGCACGGTCAAGATCGACTTCATCAAACGCTGTGTTGGCGTCCCCGGTGACGTGGTCGAAATCCGGAATGGAACGCTGTTCCGAAACGGTCAGGAGATGAGCGAGCCATACCTGAAGGCCAAGCCCGACTGGGACTTCAAGCTGGTCGACGTCAAGAACGTGATTCAGAACAACCCGAGCGGCCAGAATCTTTGGCCCCTCGCGATCGAGGGTGATCTGGTCAACCTTCCGACCGGGCGCGTCGCTGAGCCGTTCGTTCTCGAAGACACTTCGGTCATGGACCGGATCCGCGAGCTTCCCGCGGCGACTATCCCACCCGGGTTCTATCTGATGATGGGCGACAACCGACCCGGCTCCTTCGATGGGCGCGGTTGGGGACTCGTACCGCGCGAAGAGATTATCGGCCGAGCCGAGGTCATCTGGTTCCCCGCTGGCCGCTGGCGCAGCCTGCGCTAAGCGATCTCAGCAATCTCGTTTGATCCTACTGGGCGTACAATGGACGCGTGGAGGGTCGTCGCCTGGCAAGAGCATTCTTCGTTAGCATGGGGGTTCCCCTCCTCGTCGCAGGTTGCCTACCTAGCCCGGCCCGAACGCTCAAAGAGGCTGACTCACGGCTCCGCCTTGGAATGTCCCACCAAGAAGTAGCCGCGATGATCGGTGGCGAGGGCCCAGGCGAAGCGGTCACGGGCTCCTCAAGTTCCTTCCTCGGCGAACCGAAGTTTCCCTACCCTGTCGATGTTCCGAACACCCCAGCCGACCGCCGGGAGTACTTCATCGGGCCCGAGCTCGGTTTGGTTCTCTGCTACGTGGATGACAGATTGGTCGCATGGGCACTGTCGAAAAATCGATCACCGATCGAAGACAAAATCGCGTGCCTCAAGGTCGGACAGACCTACGACGAAGTTCGCGAGATCATGGGGCCGGACCAAAGCAACCACCCCGGCTGGAACGGGAGATTCCTCGGCCGACGGCTCATGTACCACGAAGGCAGTTCCAGTCCGCTCACGGGAAGCCGAGGCGTACTGATCGACCTTCAGAGAGAAGTTGTGGTCAGCATCAAGACGGGCAAGTTCACGATCGGCCCGCGTCCGTGGGAAGTCGACTACGACCCGAAAGCAGAGTGAGCTAACCGCCACCTGGGGAGGTTCTCCCCCTTCGGGGTCGCTTCACACCATCGCGAACTTGCGCCGGTCGTACACCAAGTCGCTCGCGATTTGCCACGTCTCTTCCCCGATCTGGTTTTCGGGTTGGATCTTCGAGAAGTGCACGATCGCGCTCGTCAGCCCGGCCTCCCGAGCGTAGTGGAGGAATGCTGAGTTCAGCGCTACCCGTGCGGCGGGCTTTAGGCCGAAGCTGATGTTTGACACGCCTAAGATCGAGTTCACGCGGGGATGGCGCCGGTGAAGCTCGCGGATCGCGTCGATCGTCTCGACCCCCGCGCGACGGAACTCTTCGTCACCGGAACCCAAGGTGAACGTAAGAGTATCCACGAACACGTCATGATCCGGTAAGCCCGCCGCTCGGGTCGCGGCAAGCAACCGCTCCGCGATTTCGATCTTCTTCTCCGCGGTCTTAGCCATCCCGTCTTCGTCGATGGTCAAGGCCACGACCCCAGCCCCATACTTCCGACAGAGCGCAAGCACCTGATCCACCCGTTCGCCGCCGTCCTCGTAGTTGATCGAGTTGATGATCGGCTTCCCGGCCAGGCACTGCAGCGCGGCTTCGATAACCGGCGTCTCGGTCGAGTCGATCATGATCGGAACGGTGATCTGTCGGTTGTAGGACGCCAGGAGCGTCACCATGTCGCGCCGCTCGTCGCGCCCGACGTATGCGGTGCACACGTCCAGCACGTGCGATCCCTCGGCTTCGAGTTCGCGGGCAAGCTCGGTCAGGCCCTCCCAGTTCTCCACTGCCAGCATCTCCCGGAACGCCTTGCTGCCATTCGCGTTCGTCTTCTCGCCTACGATGAGGTAGCTGACATCCTGGCGATACGGAACGAACTGATAGAGCGACGAACAACCCACGAGCGAGAGCGCGGCCGCCTGCTCGTCGGTGCTCATGTTGAAGTCGAACCCCGGAAACAGGTGGCGAACCTTGCGCCAATGGGCGGTGTCGTTGTGGCCCCGTCCACCGACCGTCGCGGCCACGGCGCGAATGTGGTCGGGGGTGGTGCCGCAGCAGCCACCGCACATCGCCACCCCAAAGTCGCGCACGAAGTGGTCGTGATGCCGGGCGAGTTCGTCGGGCGAGAGTTTGTACACCGCCTGCCCCTTCTCCATCACCGGCAGACCGGCGTTCGGCTGGACGGTGATCGGACGGGTCGAGTTCTGACCGAGGAACCGCACGTGGGGGGCCATCTCGACCGGACCGGTGGCGCAGTTCAAACCCACGGCGACCACCGATGGGAACGCCTCGAGCATGTTCAGCGCGGCGCCCATCTCGCTGCCGAGGAGCATGGTGCCCGTCTGCTCCATGGTGACCTGAACGAACAGCGGCAGCTTGCGGCCCGTCTCGGCCATTGCGCGCTCTGCGGCGACGATGCCCGCCTTGACCATCAGAAGGTCTTGCAGCGTCTCGAGCAACAAGGCATCGGCTCCGCCTTCGATGAGTCCCCGAAACCCAAGTGCGTAGGTGTCCTCAAGCTCTTGCCACGTTGTGTTGCCGAGCGTGATGAGCTTCGTGCCGGGACCGAGTGCACCGACCACCCAGCGAGGTTTCGACGCCGAATGGGCGTCCGCCGCCCGGCGCGCGATCTGCGCCGCGGCGAGGTTGATGTCGTAAACGAGTTCGGGGATGTCGTACTCGGCGAGCACGATCGAAGTCGCGCCAAAGGTATTGGTCTCGATGAGGTCGCTACCCGCAGAAAGGTAGCGCTCGTGAATCGCTTGGATGGCTTCCGGGCGGGTCAGGTTGAGCAGCTCGTTGCAGCCATCGAGCAAGGTGGTCCCCAGCCGCGCCGCCGCAGCTTCGACAGCCGCAGAACCCGAGCGCGGCATGACGAAGGCTTCGTCGGTCAGGTTCGCGGCCTGAATCTGCGTACCCATTGCGCCATCCCATACGAGGACGCGCTCGGCCAAAGCCTCGAGAAGCGAGTTGCTCACCCCTCTATTATGGGGTTAACGTCAGGGTCATCGTCCTCACGTAAGGGCCGCGGTAGGCGATCAGGGTGACCGGCGTCGTGGCGGATACCGCGCTTGTCAAGACCGGAACATTGACGCTCGTCTCATTCTGTGGGATCGCGTAGCTCGACGGCAGCTGCACGAACAAGCTCGAACCCGAAACGAGCGTGATGCTGAACGACGCGGGAGCTGGCGCATTGAGCTCAAGTCTCATCGACGTACTTTGCCCACCTTGGAGTGTGGATTGCGCCAGCGCTGCCGAGGCAAGGAACGGCGCGTTCACCGCGACAAACACGGTCTTGGTGACCGCGCCGGTGGTGGCGGAAATGACACTGCTTTGGTTGACCGCTGTTGGAATCGTCGTGATCGTAAACGACGCTGTGGTCGCTCCGGCGGGCACCGTAACGCCCGACGGCACGGTCACGCGGTTGGTGTTGGAACTGCTGAGGCTCACCCGCCGGCCTCCGGAAGGCGCGATGCCCGTCAAATGCACATCGCCTCTCATGGTGATCCCGCCGTACTGCACCTGGGGAGTCGCGGTAACCGATTGAATCAAGGGCGCGGCGAGGTCGAAGTTGGTCTGCAGGTTCAACCCGTCGTATCGTGCATTGATGATTGGCTTCGCGTTGATACCAACCGCCAACGTGTTGATCGAGAAGTTCGCACTCGATTGGCCCGCGGGAATCGTAACCGACGTCGGCACCGGAGCGGCGGCGTTGTTCGAGTACAGCAGGAACGTGGCTCCGCCCGTTGGGGCGGGGCGGTCGAGCGTCACCGTGCCGGTGGCCACCTGCCCACCGATGGTAAAGGGTCCGGCAATCGAAAGTCTCGCGGGAGCTATCTGGGCAAGGTACTGTTCGAAGTACTGACCCTCGTTGCTCTTTCGGTACAGGACTCGCTGGTTGCCCGCAGCATCCACATGAACGTCGGCCACGTCCCAACCATCCATCGAAAGGGCGACCTCGGTGGTGTTCATGATTTCTGCGGTTGCTTGGCTCGAGCGAATCGTCCGCAAGGAACGCGGGCCCTCATCCCTCCAGACAAATGCTCCGACGGCGTTGCCCGCGCCATCACGAGCCAAGCGACCATAGGTAGGGACCGGCAGCCCAAGATCGCGAACCGTGAGGTTGTTGGCGTCTACCTTGACCAACAGACATTGGGTAAAGGTCGAGAAGAGAAAGGCGGCTGCGGACGTGCCCAGAGGAGTTGCCCCTTGGAACGAGCCAACAGCATTCGTGCTGTACGTTTGGGCAACGCCAAACAACCCGGTCTGGACATCGAATACGCGCGTGTAGAAGCCGAAAGCTTGGTTCAACTGCGCGATCGAGTAGGCCTTCACTGCGTCGTCCGCGAGAACCAGAGAGAACCCTTGTGTATCGGGAACTGAGGTCGTCTTGAGATCAAACGTGTCCGTAACTCGCACGACCCACAGCGTTGTTCCGCCCGTCGTACTCAAGTTGGCAACAAAGTTGTCGGCTCCCCACCTTACAACCTGCCCTGGTCGCCCCACGAAGTTCTGGCTAAGGACGATTTGACTATCGCTCAACCGTCGCTTCTGAAGGAACATGTTGTCGGTTAGGAGGGCACTCTTGCCCGTGATGACGTAATGGGTATCGCCGAATGCGGCGCTCGTGACGTCGACGTAGTCATTGACTCCTAGCCATTCTCCGGACGACCAGGTTGCCGTAGAGATGCTGTATCGGGACATCCGCGTGCGAAAACGAGAATCCGTGGAGTAGAAGTACGTCACCAAACAGTAGATGATGTCGCCACGAATGGCGATATGCGCCCGAATCGGCTGATCCGTGGATCCCGACTGGGCCGCAACGTCGGAAATCAGCTGTCCGGATGCTGAGTATCGGCTCATGCGAAGCGCCGGCACGGCCGATGCGTTGTACGGCGTGGAGAACACGTAGAGGTCGCCATTCGTATTGGCGGCCAAGCGTAACACCGGACCGGTCTGCGGTTGTTTCCACTGCAGACCTTGGGAGGAACCCAGCGTGACCGCCCCTAGGCCTGCGAGGAGCGAATAGACCACCACCAACCAACGCATCATCGCATTATAAGCCAACTTTCTAAGGAGTCAACGTTAAAGTCATCACTCGAACGTACGGACCGCGGTAGGCGACGACCGTGACGGCGATCGTGCTGGTCACCGCGCTGGTGTTCACCGGGACGTTCACGCTGGTCGCTCCTTGCGGGATCGCGAAGCTGCTGGGAAGGGTGACCAACGACGCCGCGCCCGAGACCAACGTGATCGTGTAGCCGCTGGGAGCAGGAGCGTTGATCGTCAGCGACATGGTCGTACTCAGTCCACCCTTAAGCGTCGTCTGCGCGAGCGTCGCGGTCTGGAAAATCGGCGCATTGACCGCCACAAACACCGTGCGGGTCACTGCCCCGGTGGTCGCCGAGATCACCGAGCTGGCGTTCGCGAGTGTCGGAATGTTCGTAATCGTGAAGTTCGCGCTCGTCTGTCCCACGGGGACGTTCACGCTCGCGGGCACGGTGACGCGTGCCGTGTTCGAACTCGACAGCGCCACCGACTTTCCTCCCGTGGGGGCGGGGCCCGTTAGGGTGACGGTTCCCGTGCTTGTTAGGCCGCCGTATTGCACCTGCGGTGTCGCACTCACACTTTGAATCAGCGGAGCCGCAAGATCGAAGTTCGTCTGCAGGTTCAAACCGTCGTAGCGGGCGTTGATCGTCGGCTTGGCGTTGGCGGCCACGGCCGTGGTGGTAATCGTGAAATTGGCGCTCGCCTGCCCGGCGGGAATGGTCACGGACGTCGGCACAACTGCGGAAGCGTTGTTCGAGTAGAGCAAGAACGTCGCTCCGCCCGCCGGAGCGGGCTGATCGAGGGTCACCGTGCCGATGGCGGGCTGCCCACCGACCGTGAACGGACCACCGACGCTCAGCCGAGCGGGATTGACTTGGGCCAGATATGCCTCGGCGTAGTAGGAGTCCTGGGCAATCTCGTAAACAAAGCGATGGCTGCCGGTAGCGTCAATCAACACATCGGCAACTCGTCGACCATTCCACGGCACCGCGAATGAGGTTGAGTTCATCGGCGCTCCCGTAGATCGAGAAAGCCTGACCGAGCGGATGAAGCGCTGATCAACGTTGTTCCAGCCCAGAACAGCTACCGAGTTGCCGTTCTCATCTCGACCCAGTCTTGCGAATCCACCGCCGGGAACATCGAGAACATGGGCCGTGACGGAAGTGGGCGTGGCACGGAGGAACCAAGCGGTGCTTGCACTACTGATGAAGAATCCGGCTGCGTCGGAACCGTGGGGTTGTCCATCCCTGACAAACACGCTTGATCCCCCGCCGAAGTTGTAGGCGGTCGGGGACCCGAAAGTTCCGGCCGCGATATTGAAGCGACGTACGTACACGAACGTGCCGCTTGACCTTGAGAGTGAATAGAACGTCGAACCATCCGCGCTCAGCACCCCGTTGAAGAGCCCACCCGGGTCATATGCGTTGACTGTCTTCGTGTCTACGAGGTCACCGATCCGCATCACCATGAGTTGGCCGGGGCTTCCCGTGGTGGATCGATTGGCGATAAACGTGTCGCCGCCCGATCGAACGACCTCGCCGGGGTAGCCGGTGAAGTTGGACTGAAGAACGACCCCATTGTCGGAGAGGCGACGCTTTTGGTAGAAGCCTTGCTCGGCGGGGTAGTAGTCTCGGAAGCCCATGATGAAGTAGTGGGTATCCCCGAATGCAGCGGTCGTTGTCTCCATGAAGATGCCTGTGCCTTCGAGCCACTGGCCACCGCCCACCCAGTCTTGGCTAGGGATATCGTATACGTACATTCGTGTGCGCTCTACGCTTGAAGGGTCCGGCATCGAAATCAGGCAGTAGATCTTGTCCCCACGAATGGCAACAAAGCTCTTCGAGGGTCTACCTGAGGTCGATGCGGTGTAGGCGACGTTGGACTGCAACACACCTGCCGATGTAAAGCGCTGCATCCTGACGGTCAAGAGCCCAGACGGACTGTGCGGCATCGAGAAGACAAAGATATCTCCGCTGCTGTGAGCGACCGCTCGGGCAACGGACGGAGAGACGGGTTGCTGCCAGATCAGGCCCTGGCTCGTCGCCAGCGCCCCGAAAGCCGCGAATGCAAAAACAACGATGAGCCTAAGCCGAGCCATCGGCGAGTCTAGCACACGCCCGATCAGGGCGTCAAGGTGAGGGTCATCACCTTAACATGAGGGCCCCGATGAGCGACGAGGGTTACGGGGATCGTAGAGGTGACCGCACTCGTGTTGACCGGCACATTCGCCGTGGTCGTGTTCTGAGGGATAGCAAAGCTCGAAGGCAGTTGGACGAACAGACTCGAACCTGAAATCAGCGCGATCGTGAAGCTCGCCGGCGCCGGGGCATTCAGGTTGAGCGTCATCGTCGTGCTGAGGCCACCCCTCAGGGTCGTTTGTGCAAGGGTTGCGGTCGTCAGGAAGGGCGCATTGACGGCCACGAATACGGTCTTGGTCACGGCCCCGGTGGTCGCAGAAATGACGGAACTGGCGTTCGCGAGCGTCGGAATGTTCGTGATCGTGAAGTTGGCGCTGATTTGCCCCGCGGGCACGGTGACATTTGCGGGCACCGTGACGCGCGCGGTGTTGGAGCTACTCAACGTGACGACCTTGCCTCCCGTGGGAGCCGGCCCGGTTAGGGTGACGGTTCCGGTGCTCGTCAGCCCCCCATATTGAACCTGGGGAGCGGCAGTCACGCTTTGAATGAGCGGCGCGGCAAGGTCGAAGTTCGTCTGCAGGTTCAGCCCGTCGTAGCGGGCATTGATCGTAGGCTTGGCATTGGCGGCAACCGCCGCGGTCGTGATGGTGAAGTTCGCGCTCGTCTGCCCTGCGGGAATGGTCACGGACGTCGGGACAACCGCGGCCGCGTTGTTTGAGTAGAGGAGAAAGGTCGCCCCGCCAGTCGGCGCAGGTTGGTCGAGGGTCACCGTGCCCGTCGCGGGTTGGCCACCAATGGTAAACGGACCGGCGATGCTGAGCCGGGCCGGATCGACCCTTATCAATCGATAGGTTGGCTGGGCGTTGCCCGATCCCCCGGTTAGGCGCACTCCAACCAGAGTTCGAACTGAGCCTGTAGCGTCAACGTGAAAGTCAGCGAACTCCACAAGATCGGCCAGGCCAACCGAGACTCGGTTCATCTCGAGCACATTGCTACGGCGAAGGCGTACGAAACGGAGCGCGTCCCTGTCCCCACTGGAGAATCCGTAAACGGCGTTGCCCGACGAGTCTCTTCGGATTTTGCGCCGCAAATCGGCCCAGTTCGATGCGAGCTCATTCAGTTGCACCAGATTGAGTTCAGTGCGGCTGCAGCGGAGGATCGCCTCGACGTTCCCACCGGATTGTCCAGCCACCACCGCATCGGCCGTGCCAAGAGCTTCGTGCGCCGTGACATGGATCCAGAGCGCGGACGTCAGGGCGGTCAAGTAAGTCAAGTTGACGAGATCGAAGGGGCGGACGTAGACCTGCCCTGAATATTGAACGATCAAGTAAGCAGTGGCCCCATCGCGGCTCACAACCAATCGTAGTCCTTCCAGATTGGCGGGAATCACCGTGCTGTGGCTTGAGACGTTGGTCGAAACAATCAACGTCGTGGCGGAGCCGAAGCTGCCGCCCGGCGTTCCGAAACTGGCGATAAAGACGTCGCCACTCTTCCAGGCTACATTGCTGTGCTCAGCGTTGGGGAGCAGGTGCGAAAGGGTTTGAGCGTTATCACTGTACCGATGCTTCCTGAGGTATCGAGCACCGTTCGATTCACCGACGTAGCAAAATGTGCTTGTACCAAACGCAAGGGACTCCAGCGCAAGTTGATCTGAAGCAAGGGCATTGATGGCATAGTCCCATTCGTTGGTCGCAGTTGAGTACTGAAAATAGTAAACAAGGGATGGCGTCTCGGCGTTAGGATCACGTCCGGCACCAACAATATGGAGCACTCCACCCGCAAGGTGAACCCCGGCAACGTGCGAGTTGCGAATAGGCACGACACTGTGCTCCCTAGCACCTAAGAAGGCCCCACCTGGCGCATAGCGAATAACGGTCATCACCTGTTGCCGGTAGTTGTAGGGCCGCCAGGTGACCACATACGTGGTGCCGTCGTCGCCGACGGCGATCTTTGCACCCTCCATCGAATCCACGTGCTGGCTCCAGGCGACTCCCTGGCCTTGTGAGACACACCCCATTAGGATGAGCAGAAGGACCGTGACGAGCGTACGATAGCAGTTCACAGTTTCATGATAACGTAAGTTCTGCGGGTTTACAGCATGGCATCCGCCATAATCTCCCTGATGTCCTCCCTGCAGAAGTTCACGCTGAACAACGGCGTCCGCGTCTTGGTCGAGCCCGTCGACTATGTCCAGTCCGCCGCGATCGGTCTTTGGTGCCAAACGGGCAGCCGCCACGAGCACGACGACGAGGCCGGGATCACCCACTTGATCGAGCACATGCTCTTCAAAGGCACCGAACGGAGGACGGCCAAGGAAATCGCGGAAGCGATCGAGGGGCGCG
Organism: Fimbriimonadaceae bacterium; assembly: GCA_024710805.1. Taxonomy (GTDB): domain Bacteria; phylum Armatimonadota; class Fimbriimonadia; order Fimbriimonadales; family Fimbriimonadaceae; genus JANJUB01. The sequence goes on from JANJUB010000033.1 coordinate 10,459, forward strand.
GCGGCGCCTTGAACGCCTTTACCGACAAGGAAGCTACGTGCTACTACTGCCGGACCTTGGCCGACGATGTGGAGAACGGCATCGACGTGCTGAGCGACATGATGCTGCACTCGCTCATCGACCCCGAGGAACTTGAGCGTGAGGAAGGCGTGGTCCTCGAAGAGATCAGCCGGAGCGAAGATGAGCCGGAATCGCACGTGCACGATGTTCACCTCGAGACTCGCTGGGCGGGGCACCCGCTGGGTAAGCCGATCATTGGCACCCGCGAGTCAGTCGCCGGATTTCGCCGGGATCACCTGACGAAATACATGGACCGCCGATACCGGGGGAGCAATGTGCTGCTCTCAGTTGCCGGGCGAGTCGACGTCGACCACGTCCGCGGTTGGGCCGAGCACTATCTTGGCGGTATTCAGGCGGGCAGCGAAGAAACGCCTTTGAGCACTCCCGTCGGCAAGCCCGGCCGTCAGGAGATCGCCAAAGAAGTCGAGCAGGTTCACTTTTGCATCGGGACCGATGCGTGTTCGATCTACGACGATGCCATATACACCTTGCGCCTGATGGACTCGATCCTCGGCGGGGGCATGAGCAGCCGACTGTTCCAGGAAATCCGCGAGAAGCGGGGCCTGGCCTACTCGGTGGGCAGCTATGGGATGAACTATTCGGCGGGCGGGGCGTTCACCATCTATGGCGGCACGAGCCTGAAGACCTGGGCTCAAGTGCAAGAGTTGGTGCGAGTGGAGATCGACAAGCTGATCCACACCGGGCTCGAAGACGGCGAACTGGAACGGAACAAGAAGAACCTGAGCGGGCACATTGTCCTCGCCCTCGAAGGCATGAGCGCCCGAATGAACCGTATGGCCCGCAACGAGTTGATCTTCGGACGCGAGATCACGGTCGAAGAGACTCTCCAGAAGCTGAACGCCGTCACCGAGAAGCAGGTGCGCGATATGGCGGCCGATATCCTTGTCGAGGAGAAGATCAGCACGACCGCCTTCGGACCGTTTGACCATGCCGCGTAACGATGGCTCGCTGACGCCTTACCGACTGGCCACCCAAGCGCGGTCGGAAGAGTTGCTGCTTCGGGAGATTGCCAAAGCGGCACTGGTCGAGTTCGAGATCGACGCGTGCGACATCTTTCTGAAGGTTGCCGATATGATGGTGCTGCGCGCCAGCACCACCGCTCCGGAGTTCGTGAACCGGGTTCGCCTGGGTCCGGGGGTCGGGCTCTGCGGCCGCGTTTTTGAGAATGGTCAGGCGTTGTTCGTCGAGCGTGGGGTTGAGAACCTGCCCGAATATGCTCGATATCCGGGGATCGACCACCCAGATTGGCAGGCGGCGGCGGTCCTTCCGCTTGAGTTCGACGGGCGCCGTTTCGGAGTCGCCATGCTCCGCCACCGGTTGGCCAAGAGGTGGCCAGTTTCCATTCAAGCGCGGCTCGGCGAATGGGCGACGGGCACCGCAACCGCGGTGGCGATCTTCGACCACGCGCACACGGTCGGCACGCAAACCGGCACGCTTGGTGCCCTCAGCGACGTCAGCCGCACCATCGCCAGCAGCCCCTACATCGAGGAAATTCTCCAGCTGCTGGTGAACCTGACCGCCCAGCGGTTCAACTACATCGTCGTGACCGTACGGCTGCTCGACGAGGAACACCAAGAGTTGGTGCTCCGCGCCACCCAAGCCCCGGCCAAGGCCTACGCCAAGAAGCGCGCGATTAAGCTGGGCGAGTCGATCGCCGGTAAAGCGATTGCCGAGAACCGGCCCGTAGTGATTCCCGACGTACAGGTCGAGGCCAGCTACATTGGCCACGAACTGGCGATCGAGCAAGGGATGCGAAGCATGATCTGCGTGCCGCTCACCATCCAGGATCGCGCGGTCGGCGTGATGAGTTGCTACACCGACGAAATTCGCGATTTCGCACCGGAAGAGATCGCCGCCCTCGAAACGCTGGCCAAACAGGCCGCCATCAGCATCGAACACGCGAAGCTCCAGGTACGCAGCACGCTGATGCAAGAGATGCACCACCGGGTCAAGAACAATCTGCAACAGGTGGCTTCCCTGCTTCGCTTGCAGCTACGCCACGGGCACTATAAGTCGCTTGAGGAGGCCATCAACGACTCGCTGGCCCGCATCCTTGCGATCTCCTCGGTCCATGATCTGCTCAGCCGCGAAGACCTCGACCACGTCGGCATCCGCAGTATCGCGGAGATGCTCGTTCAGCACCAGAAGAACTCGCTCATCCTCCCCGACCGGCGCGTGCGCTTCGATGTACGGGGCGACGACGTCCGGCTGGACATGGCACAGGCCACCCAGGTCGCCCTGCTGATCAACGAGTTGATCCAAAACGCGGTCGAGCATGGGTTCCATGAGACGATGGAGGGAGAGATCCACGTCACGGTCGAGCGCTCAGAACACGAGGTTTCACTGTGGGTGTCGAACTCGGGCGATCCGCTTCCCGAAGAGTTTGAGCCGGTTCGCGATGGCCGATTGGGGATTCAGATCGTGGAGAACTTGGCGAGGGCCTTGGGAGGGCGATTCAAGATCAGCAACATCCTGGGATGGGCGGTGGCCGAGGTCAAGTTCCCGCATGGAGGTCTCGCCTGAGTTTCGTTCTGCCGAAGATGAACGTATTGATCCGCTGAACGTATAATAGGGATTGAGGGCGCAAGCCCCGCTATGAAGGAGCCACATGGGATTCCCAAATTTAAGTGAAATGTTAGCTTGGACCCTTGGTGGTCAGGAACTGATCATCGTCTTGGTGATCATCCTCATCCTCTTCGGCGGAAAGAAGATCCCTGAACTGCTCCACGGCGTTGGCAAGGGCGTCGGCGAACTCCAGAAGGGCATCAACGAGGGCAAGCGCCAACTCGAAGACTCCTACCGCGAGGAACTCACCCGCAAAGAAGAGGCAGCGGTCGACGAGAAGGCCAAGCCGGCGTAAAATTGCGAGATTTTGCGAAATTTCGTTAGATTTGTCGCGAAAGAAAGCGAGCGGATATCGCCTTTAACTCAGGATAATCCCGGCAGACTGCGGATAACTGCCTTTCCTTCAGGTTGCCTTTTGCGCCTTCGCGCTGGGTAACTTCTTGTCTATCCACGCTGGATACAAGAGGAGGTTCCATGCGCGAGAAAATCAAACGGGCTGCGGTCCCGGGGATGTTGCTTGCACTTTGCACATTCGCGGCGGCGGGTCCAACCAAACAAAAAATCGAGATCAAGGAGCACAAGAAGCCGCTCCCGTTCTCGGTGAAAGTAGAGTTTTCTAGAACGCTGGGCCGAGGTAAGACGGCCCTCAAGACCCAGGGCAAAGACGGCCACTTGATCACGTATTACGAGATCAAGACGCTGAACGGCAAAGTCGTCAGCAAGCAACCGATCCGAACCCAACGCGTCGCTCCGGTCGATCACGTGATGCTGATCGGTCCAAGCGGATATCGAACCAGTCGTAGCGGTTTCACTCGTTCGCGGGTGCTCACGATGAGCGCGACCGGCTACGATATCAGCCCGCAGACGCTTCCCGGATCGACGGGCCGCACTGCAACCGGCATCCCGGCTCGGTTTGGAGTCGTGGCGGTGGATCCGCGAGTGATCCCTCTGGGCACCTACGTCTATGTTGAAGGCTATGGATTTGCCTTGGCCGCAGACACCGGCGGAGCCATCAAGGGCAACAAGATCGATCTTTGCTTTAGCAGCCGCGCCGAAGCCCTCCGATGGGGACGTCGACCGGTTAAGGTCCACATCCTCAGCAAGTGAACCTCGCGCGCCCCGAGGAGTTGCGCGTCTTTCTGGATCGTCATGGCCTGAGTCCCAAGAAGGGACTTGGGCAACATTTTCTATGCTCCGAGCGAGTCGTCCGGGCGATCGTCTCCGCCGCCGGTGACCGATCGGTTCTCGAAATCGGCCCGGGGCCGGGCATTCTCACCCAAGCGCTGGCCGAGAACCAAACCGTACTCGCGCTCGAACTCGACGAGCGCATGCGCGTGCCACTTGGAGAATCCGCCCCGACTGCCGAGGTCGTGTTTGGCGATGCGCTGACGACCGACTTGCGCGAACTGCTCGTCCGGCTGAAGAAGCCGCGCGCCGTGGTTTCGAATCTTCCCTACTACATCACCGGACCGCTGATGGAGCGGATTGCCGAGGTCAGCGACATGTGGGAAGTCGCCGTGCTGATGATGCAGCGCGAAGTGGCCAAGCGCATCCTGGCTCCGGTCGGCGACTCCGAGCGGGGAGCGGTGTCGGTTCGGATGCAGGCCGAGTTCGAGATTCGTCGCGTGTGCGAGGCGCCGGCGGGTGCATTCCTGCCACCACCCAAGGTGGACAGCATCGTGCTGGCTTTCGAGCCAGCGGGCGAGCGCATGCCCCTCGAAATGGTGGCGCTGGTCCGCGCCGGATTCACCCAGCCACGAAAGACGCTCGCCAACAACATTGGGGCGGCCGGATACCCACGCGAGATCATCGTGGAGGCGGGTTTGGAGCCCAGTATCCGGCCTCATCAACTCAGCCTCTCCGCCTGGCGGAAACTGTATGAACTCTGCGACTAAGTCAGGTTCACGGGTAGGCTCTTGATTCGATGACTGCGCTGATCAATGTTGCGATCGCCATTCTCGGTGTCCTCTCGATTGCGCTCGGAGCCCAAGCCTCTTTTGCTCCTCGCGAAGGACACACCGCCTCCCTCGTCTCGTTCATCGCCGGTGGCGCGATCGGCGTGTTGCTGCTCGCCTCGATCGCCCTTTGGAAGAAGAATCCTCGGGCCGGACGAATCATGGCCTCGATCCTCTGCCTACTCATCATCGGGCGGTTCGCTCCGACCGTGGCCGAGAAGGGATTCTATCCCGGAGGCCTCCTGGTCGGAGCTTCCGCTCTCGTGTTCATCCTGTTGGTGGCCGGCCACCTCACGTCGAAGAAAGAATCCCGCGCCTAGTTCGGGATGTTTTCTCTCAGGTATCGGTCGCGGTGCATCACGTGCCCCACGAGGTTGCCGGTTGCACCGCCGATCGTATCCCGGTGGATGTACAGCGTGTAAACGAAGCAGTTGTCGCCCACCATGCACGCAACCTGAACGAACACGCCTTTCGACACCCGGTACTGAAGCGCGGACTTCGTCGTGTCCGTCCACTCAACCGCACTCTCGGTGTCCCAAGAGGGGCTGGTGATATGCGTGCGCAACAACTTCACCGTAGGCTTGACCTTCGCTTCGTCGTACCGCTTCTCGGTGTCTTCGGCGAGGATCTTCGCCGCGAGTTGCTTGATCGTCGCCGCATCGCCGCCCTTGTACACATCGGGCTTCATCTTGCGGGATTTCAGGATCGCCCGCTCGACGACTTCTTGGTCAGCCACGAGTTTGGTGTAAAGCCCTTCGAGCTCCATCCGCCGCGCGTCGTCCGGAGGAAGCAGCTTGCGGATCGCCGCCATGTATTGGAAGAACTCTTCCATACGGCCCGAACCGTGCATCAGAGGCTGTTGCTTGGTTCCTTGCGTCGCAATCCAAGCTTGGCCCTGCCGAATCTGAACCGCCACATCATCGACGATGTTTTGAATGCTCTGCTGATAGACCCGTAGCGACGTTCGGATGTCGTACTCGGCCTGCCGCAGCATCCAGTGAGTATCCGGCGGAATCTTGGTGGCAAGAAACTCCTCATAGAGCTTCTTCGCCTCCAGATAGTATTTGTGGGTCGCCAGAATCTTGTCGACATCCATGGTTGGAATGCCGAACTCGCCCTTAGATCCGGGCGCGGTGCTCGCCTTATACTCGTCAAGGCGTTTCGCCCAAGCCTCGGCCTGCGCTTCCTGAGATTGCCCGCCTTGGGCTACGACGGGTGCCGCAAGGGCGGCGGCAAAGATGACGATTGGAATCAGCAACCGGAGTCGCATTGACCTCACCTCATTCGAAAGGCTACCGTCGCTGAACCTTGGAACTCTGTCCCTCGTTTCTTGGACACCATGCTGGGTTGCCGATTCGGGGCCGGCGTGGTATAATCACTCTTCGCATCGCGCGTTTGGACACATCTATGGCGACGTATCGAGGAAGAAAGCACGACATCTGCCGCACCGTTGGCTTCAACATTTGGGGTCAGGGTAAGGATCCGAGCAGCAAGCGCCCGTATCCGATGGGCCAACATGGTCCGAACCTGAAGGATCGGCGACAGTCGGAGTACGGCGAGCAGCTGCTGGCAAAGCAGGTCATTCGCCGCTACTACAACATGCTCGAGCGCCAGTTCCACAACACCTTTAAGAAGGCTCAGCGGATGCACGGCAACACCGGTTTGAACTTCCTGCGCTTGCTGGAGCTTCGCCTGTCGACCGCCGTCTGGCGTCTCGGCTATGCCCGCACGATTTTCCAGGCCCGCCAGATGGTGTCGCACGGCCACATCACGGTCAACGGCCGCATGGTCAACATCTCCAGCTACCAGCTCCGCGTGGGTGATGTGATCGGCGTTCGAGACCGCGACCAGAGCAAGGCGCTTGTTCGCGGCAACCACTACGAAGGTGCCGCCATTCCGGCTTACATGGATGCCGACGTGACCAACATGACGGGCAAGATCGTAGCCCTGCCCGAGCGCGAGGACTTTCCGAAGTTCTTCAAAGAGCAGTCCGTCGTCGAGTTTTACGCCCGTTAATTCCTCCAATCATGGCCCCCTGTACAGAGTTGTACGGGGGGCTTTGCAATTTCGGCCTACCCTCATCGCCTAGGGGTAGCAGGTGGCCTCGTAATGGCGTGGGCGTTGATGCGCCTCCAGGCTCGCGAGGGCACGACTCATCTCCACCCACATAAGAACGCGGAGGTTCCGCGGAAGGTGGTACCCACGCACGGCCTCAATGAAGTCGATTGAGGACCGGTCGCTCGGCGGTCGCTCAGTTAAACGGGTAGAACCTAACGATGCTCGCCGCGCTTGTCGGAACCGTCCTGTTGCAACAATCCCGCTTCGAACTCGCCTCGCCACTCATGGTCCCACCGGTGATGATCGATGCGATCAACTGCGGCATCGGCCTGGCTCAACAAATGGCGCGAGCGCGGGGACTCCAGGGCCGGGTGCTGTGGATCGACGGGACAGCGAACCTCGAGCGATGCAGCTCGGATGACCGCATCGAGCGGCTGGTCAAGCGGATCAAAGAGGTCGGCTTCAACACCATCGTTTACGACGTCAAGCCAATCTCGGGTCAAGTGCTGTATCCATCCAAGCACGCTCCCAAGATCGAGGAGTGGCGGGGCCAAACCCTGCCCAAGGAGTTCGATCCCCTCGCTTCGATGAGCCGGCACGCGAAGGCCAACGGGATGGAGTTGCTCATCAGCCTCAACGCGTTCAGCGAAGGGCACGCCCTGTTCAAGCGAGGCCCGGGCTACGACAAGCTCGATTGGCAGACCGTCATCTACGAACCGCGCTTGATCCTATCCGACACCAATGACAAGAACGATAAGGTCTGGGCCCAACTGAACCCAAAGATCAACACCATGCCGACGGGGGACGAGGTGTCCTCGTTCACCGACTCCAACCGTATCCAGAATCCAGATGACCAGATCTTCGCCGTGACGCTGGATCGGCGCAACCGCGTGGTCGATGGTTTTGAGTTCGGTGGGGTGGGACGTGGGGTCCCAACGATTCCCCAAGGCGGGGTCGCCTTGGTCGGCCGCGGGCGAGGTGCCGGTTTTCTGCGCGCTCGGGCCACCCCCGGCCGTCTCATCACCTTTGAGACGGCTCCGCAGTTTCTGCCGATCTCTGAGCGCCCCGAGCAGCAGTTCCCTTTGATCACCAACCCGAACCACCCCGAGGTGCGCGCGTACGGACTCGCCATCGTCGAGGAAATCATGCGCGACTACCCGGTCGACGGTATTGTCTATGACGATCGCCTGCGGTACGGCGGCCTGAACGCCGACTTCAGCCCGCTCACCACTTCCCTCTTCGAGAAGCATATCGGCAAGAAGCTGCTGTGGCCCGACGACGTGTTCCGATACACGATCTCGCCTAGGCTCGAACGAGGCATCCGCCCGGGTCCCTACTTTGACGCCTGGATGGCATGGCGAGCCCAAGTCATGCAGGGTTGGGTGGACGTGGTTGGATCCAAGGTGCGCTCCATCCGTCCCGGAGCGAAGTTTGGCGTCTATGCGGGCAGCTGGTACGGCGACTACCAGCAGTACGGCAACAATTGGGCGTCCCCTGAGTTCAACGCCGGATTCTGGTTCCTCACCAACGCGTACCGCAAGACCGGGTTCGCGCCGAAGCTCGACCTGCTGATGACGGGCTGCTACTACGGGATTCCGACGATCTTCGACGCCCTGCAAGCGGGCAAGCCGATCGGCCCAACGGTCGAAGCAGCCGGTCAGCTTTCCAACCGGGCCGTTCGCGACACCACGTGGGCCTACGCGGGCATCTCGCTGAGCATGTTCAAGGACAATCCCGAGGGGCTAGCCAACGCCCTTCAGGCGGCTTGCGCATCGACCCAGGGCGTCATGGTCTTCGATCTGTCGCACGACATCGAGCCGATGTGGCCGGTGTTCGCACAGGCGTTCCGACGCCCAGCCAAGGCACCCCACCAGATTCCCGGACTCATCGATGAGATCCGCAAGAAGCGCACATCGGTCGACGCTTTTGGCGGGAAGGAACCGCCGGTACCGATCAGTGCCGGCTCGGCGGGCATCGGGTTCTAATCGTAGTACGGCTCGGGCAGCTCACCCTCGGCAAGTCCGAGGATGTACGTGCGGTACTCGGTCGGGGTCAGGCCAAGCTCGCGGCGGAAACTGGTGGCGAAATTCTGCGGTGTGGAGTAGCCGAGTTCCCACGCGATGTCGCGCGTCGACGATCCCTTTTCCAGGAGGCGACACGCGGCGTCCAGCCGCTCGTGCAGCAGCCACTTGCCGGGAGTTTCGCCAACTTCGTCCCGAAAGGTCGCAGAGAGATGGCTCGTCGACATCCCCAAATCGTCCGCGACGTGATCGAGGCGAGGCGGATCGGCCAAATTCTGCTGCATGATCGCAATGGCGCGCTGGATGGGCTCGGAGATGACCTGCTGGTCGGTAAGCGAGTTGTGCATGTCGCAGACAAAGAGCGCCATCATCGCCGCGCTGGCCACCCCCGAGGTCTTCCGCGGTTGCAGGTGATAGTCGAGGACGTTATTCAACCGCTCGCCTGACGATGCTCTCATGCGGATCACGTGCCGGTCGGCGCATTCATCGAGCATTTCGATCATGCCGTCTTCCAGATGCTCCTTCTTGAGTTGGGCCCACATGAACTCGCACTTTTGAAGCGCCGATTGAACGCCGCCATGAACTTCAAACGGGCGCGTGATGACCGCTTGCCCTGCTCGCACGCTCCAAACCCGATTGTCGAGGACTACATCGAACCGGCCACGTCGGATGTAGTGCAACTCATAGGCATCGCCATGATGGTGGGGAGGTAACGCCAATCGCTCCGCCGCCCGGAACTTCGACCATCCAATGAGTCTCAGACTGGGATGCAGGCAATGGTCCTCCCGAAAATACTTACGCCAAGGCTCATTCTGGAACATTGTTGTACCAAGAGTGTATGACTCCAAGCATAACTGAGAGTTCCGCCTGAAGACGCAGGATTTAGACAGGATTTACGCGGAAACGCCGAGGCTGGCGCGGCGGGCCGCTCGGGCCCTCTCGATCGAAGCTTCATCGACCGCTCGCTCAAATGAACGGAAACCGGCGAGTCGAAAGCCGTGCTTATGAGCCCACTGCTGCGTGGTATCCACCTGCTCGACACTTACGTCCTTGCCTAGCGTAAATGACTCGGGACGATCTTCTAAAGCGAGCATAAACGTCTCGCTCATACAAGCATATGCCGTTTTAGGCGGGAAGCCGAAGCTGAAGTTGAACTCCACGTCACCCGGCACGGCAACGACTCCGCCTTCGATCACTAAGACGTCTGGGCGTTCCTGAGACACCCTAACCGAGACGTCGCGCGGGCGAGCCACATCGCAGACGACCGCACCGGGCCGCAGATGCTCGGGGAGGATGACGTCCGCATCCGCCGAGGTCACGGTGATGATCGCGTCCGCTTCTTTGATCCTCGAGACATCGACCGTGGCGATCGCATTGGGAATCTCAGCCGCGACGGCTTCTGTGCGGGCCTGATCGCGTCCCACAAGAATGGTCCTGCCGAAGTCGCGTCCGAGAACAACTGCGCACGTCTTGCCAATCGAACCCGTGGCTCCGACCACGGCCAGGGTCGAATTCGCCGGCACGATCCCCAACAGGCCGCACGCCTGCAGGGTCCCCTCGATGGCAGTCGCGACCGTGTAGCTGTTGCCGGTCGTGACCGGAATCGGCGAGCTCTTGGCGACAGTGATTCCGCCATCGCCAACCACGCTGGTGAATGCTCCAAGCCCGATGACCTGGGCACCGAGGTCGGCAGCCAACTGAGTGCATTCGATGATCCGCTTGTACGCAAGATCGACGTCGGCCATCATCTGTTTCGGCGTCAGCGGGCAGCCGATGAACCAGCCTTCGGTCTCGGCGCCGGTGATCGACTTGATGCCAGTGACGTGGCTCGCAACAACCGGGTGCTTGCGGGCAAGGAACCACTCGAGCACGGCATCCGGCACGTATCGCGCGATCGGATACTTGCGGGCCGCGTCCTTGGGCTTCAAAGGGTGGATGACAAAGGCAAACTTGGTCACGCGATGGAGCGGACTGTACCCGACATGACCCGTGCTACGTTCATCCATGCGGACGCGTCCTTAAGCTATCGAAGAGACTCAATCTGCATTTCCGTGGCCAGAGGTGGGCTTTGGCTTAGTGGCCGTTCTCTCTATCGTCGCGTTAACGGTGCCCGCGATGGTGGTGCCTGCAGTTGTCGGCGCAATCCTGGCCGCCTTTGCTTCCGGGATCGGATTCCAGCGGAGGACGCTGGGCGCCCGACGAGACCTTGAGCGTGAGCGAAGCCGGGCTTCCCTGCTCGAAGCCAAGCTGGATAGCCAGCGCAACGCGGTCGATCTTCTTGCTGAAGGACTCGAGATCGCGGTCTTTCTTTGCGACGCCCGCCCGATCATTCTCTACGCCAACCGCAAGGCGACCGAAATGTTCAAGTTCGAAAACCCGGTCGGACGAACGATGCTGGCCGTAACGCTATCGTATGACCTCGAGTCCCTCGTGACGGCGTGCGCCCAGACTCGCGAGAAGCAGCATGCCGAACTCACGTTTGCCTATCCCGACGAACGAACGGCGCTTGCCGAGGCGTGGATGGAGCCCGAGGGAGATCGCGTCTTCCTCTCCCTTTACGAAACCACCGACCTCCGGCGGTTGGAGCGGGTGCGCACGGACTTCGTTGCCAATGTATCGCACGAACTTCGGACCCCACTGACGACCATCCGGGCCATGGCCGAAACCTTGCAAGACGAACCTGGTAACCGCGAGTTGCTCGATCGTTATCTGGCGAAGATCATCGCCGAGGTCGATCGACTGTCGCTCATTGCCAATGATCTTCTCATCCTGAGCGCCGCTGAAAGCAACCCCGTTCGCAAGCATGGGTGCAACATCGCCGAAGTGTTCCGCTCGGTGGTCCAACAGCTCGGTCCGAAAGCCCACGACAAGGGACTCAAACTGGAGTTCACGGGCCCAAGCGACTTAGTGATCGAGGCAAATCAAGCTCAGATGAGCCAGGTGGCCATCAACCTCGTCGACAACGCGATCAACTACACCAGCGAAGGGTCCGTCGAGGTTGTCGTTCAGCCCGAGGGTGATCAGGTCGTGATCATGGTTCGGGATACCGGGATGGGAATCGCGAGCGAGCACCTGCCGAGGATCTTTGAGCGCTTCTACCGAGTGGATAAGGGACGGTCGCGCTCGACTGGGGGAACCGGCCTGGGTCTCAGCATCATCAAACATATTGTCGAGGCGCATGGGGGTCAGGTCAACGTCCAGAGCGCACTCAATCAGGGCTCCACGTTCTTCATCCGCTTGCCGGTCGGGCACGCGAGCGAGCCCGAGATCAGCGAGGCCTAGCGGAACCGAAGCTCCCATTGCAGAGTAACATAACGGTGACGCCGAATCCAGTTTCGGAGCGGGGGACCCAACTTTGGGGGCGAATCGCGCAAGCGAAGGGTAGCTTTTGGCCCGAGCCCGTCAGCTAACCCCGTAGGCTTATCGAAAGAGGTTACGGCCTCTCTACGCGGCGCGGTTTGGACGCGCAAGGAGATTTTGCGTATGAGCGAGAATATGGAACGATTCCGGTCGATGGACGGAAGCGATGGCTTCGTGATGAAGCCCTTTATTCACATCATCTTTCAGCGGGGCCCGGTCCCCGAGGTCGGCATCAACGGTTGCCGCATCGAAGACGTGATCGAGGTCTTGCAAGAGCGGCTGCTGGACCACCAGGGCCGCGACTTGGGTTGTGAGGAGAATGCGGCGGCCCTGTATCACTTGGAGGCGGCCCACGAGGCATTGCTTCAAAGGCGCCGACGGCGCGAACAGCAGGGCGTCATCAACACGCGCGAAGGCCACGTCAGTGTTCCCTTGGCTGAAGTGCTCTCGGAAGCCGAGCGCTAGCGGGCACCGAGTCAGTTGCCGACCGGGATCGTTTCGCGCTCGGTCGGCTTCTGCTTGGCCACGAGGGTATCGGTGTTGGCCCAGTCGTTGGCAATCGTAATCGGGGTGCCGAGATCGATCCAGTGCCAGATCCACTTGGCCGGGTTGCCCTCTCGGACCAACAGCCGAACACACCCGTGCGATGCCGGCCGCTTCGGCACACTCGGATAGCCGTGCATGAAGTAGCCGTTCCAGATTTGAACCGCCCACGGCATCGGTGAGTTGTCGTACTTGCGCGAGTAGCGCATGCGCGACTTCTCTGGCCCCGCCGACCAGGTGCCGTTGGGAGTGGTGTAGCCACGCCGTCCGGTTGAGACTCGGGTCTCGATGATGAGGCGGTCGCCTTGAAAAGCCCGGAGCTTCTGTTCGGCTTTGTTGATGACCACGCGCTTGGTGCCAAGCCGAACGATGAAGTCGCGGCCCTCGAACCAGATCGGAACTTCGTTGCCTTCGCGAGAACCGACTCCGACGCCTAAGGCGGTCAACTCGCGCAACCGTGCGAGCCGGGTTCCATCGAAGAGCAGGCGGGGCGTTTGGACCGGAGTCCCATTGACGTAGAAGCCGCCCTCATCGCTGGTCATGTCCCAGCCGACTCGAAATCCGATTTCTTTGATCGGCACGAAGGTGATGCCCGGCTCATCGGCAAAGGTGATCCCGTCGATCACATCCACTTGAGCCTGGGCCATGGCCGAAGCAACCGCCAACAACGCAACTGTCCGAAATCTCATCCCCTTCATTGTCGGCTCTTGAATCAATCCCTTTCAGCGATCGGTTCTCCGCGATCCCACAGAGGCTCATCCTGCAACGGGCGCATGATCAGAATGACCGCAGAGCCGCTGGCCGTCTTCGCGTGATTGAGCATGGCGATCCCGTGGATGCGCCGTCCGCGCCCCGTGATCATCGGCACGCCGCCCGCATGCCCCATCTGCAGGCGTTGCGGCTCCCGAATGTAGTTCATGTGGTGGATCTGGTGGATAGCCCTAAGCTCCTCGGGGACGAATCGCTCGGCGGGGGTGCCGACCAGCGTCTCCTCAGGAACCTCGAGCATTTCGGCAGCCTGGGCATTCCCCAACTGGATGATCCCGTCATCGCCGATGATCAGCATCGCTTCCGGCGCACTCTCGATGAACTGCTTGAAGACCGAGAGTTCACGGTCGAGTTGCTCTGACTTTGCCAGCAGTTGGTCGAGTTCTGCCTTCAGTTGGGCAACTCCAATTTCCGCGTTGGTCCGAACAAACGCGGCGACGAGTTCGGCCCGCGGGTGCGGCCCGAGCTTCGACCGGATCCGCAGCCAATACGTGAGAACCGTAGATGGCGCGATGCCAATCTCGGCAGCGATGCCCTTGTCGGTATGGCCCTTCGCGGCCAGTTCAAGGATCAATCGCTCGCGCGGGGAAAGACTATCCGTCATCTGTCCCTATTTTTGCGTACACGGGGCCTCGCGCGCAAGGGCATTGAGCCTAGCTGTCCTAAGAATCAGCGACAAGAAACTAACGATATCGCTAGGTAAGGCTCGAGATCCACAATGGAGTCAGTTAGTTGCGCTGCTTTTAGGAGCTCTCTCAAGCTGAGGCGGTCGACATTCTAAACTCGCGGGACCCTCCCTTCTGCGGACAAAGAGTCGGCCGCCTCAGGCTTTGCGCTCGCGAAGGAACGCCCGCCAGTCCCAGACTTCGGGATCATCGCATCTTCGTGCGGGAGGGTCGGCAAGGACTCTTCCGGCGATGTTTTGCCGAACCGACTCGGTCTCTCTCATGCGGAGGAAGGTCACGTCGCCAAACTCACGGACTCTGCGGCAGGCCTCACACACAGCGCCAAGGTTGATCGGACGGTTGCAGGCGGTCCTCAGGTGCTCGATCTGCCTCGCTTCGGCTCCGCAGGCATGACATCGGTGCTGATCGCGCTCGAGCACTTTGGCGATCACCCGTTCGGGCACTTCGTGCAGACGCCTCGGATAGCCACCGCCAAGCAGCGCCCACAGCACCTGATCAAGCGCGGCTCGCCGATCGGCGTCGAGAGGTTCGTGTTTGACGACAAGCGCCCTGACTTGTCGGACAAAGGCCGACCGATCCCGGCAGGCGTCTCCGCAGTACGGCGACCGGTCGCTTACCGCCAGCTCGCCACAAGCCGGGCAATGGTCAGAGGACCAGACAGCGGCAACCATCGGTGTGCCCGACAGGACCAGCCGTAGGACGGCGTCCTCCGATAGCGAGGCCCGCAGGTTGTCGACCGCCTCTTGCCACTGCACGCATCTACTTTACTGGCCCGCGGCGGCTTCCGGGTAGCCTTCGTCGATGTTCGCTCGCGCCGCCCTGCTCTTGACGGTCCTCTTGGCCGGTTGCTCGGCCCCCAAGGATGCCTCAAGCTCACTATCCTCGCCCCCACCCGATCCGCTCGAGGCACCCTTTGCGCAAGCGGCGAATGCCGCAGAGTGGCTTGTCAATCCCAAGCACACCTTGCGTGGCCTGTCTCCTGAACATGCTGTTCAGGTGTTGGGGGCGCTGAATCAGGCGGGAGCCGTCGAAGTCCGGGTGTCCGACATTGCGCCGGATCCCAACGATCCGAGTTTCAAGAGCGCGGGGACGGTTATGATCCAGTTCCCGACCTCCGAGGGCGCGCGGAAGCCCCTCTTCGACCTCTTTCGTGATCGAGGCATTCCCCTCGACGACCAAGGGCAGAAGTACCTTGAGGTCGAGGTCGGCATCCTTCGTCCGAATGCTCCCGGGTAGACACCCGAGCCAATCCGAGCCTTAATCGGGTGCCGTGTACTTGGCGGTACGGCGCATCGAGAACTCAGCGGAGATCGTGATCCCGTTCGTCGTGAACTGGGCGCCCCCGGAGGCAAGGACCGTGCGTCCATCGTCCTGGGCGACATAGAAGCGATACGGCTTGACCTGCTTGATGTCGCTCGCGTCAAACAGCGCCTCGATCAGGTAGGTCGGCGTGCCGTTAAGCTGGTGCGTTCCCCGGTAGACGTAGTTCACGCGCACGGTCTTGCCCCCGACCATAAATCGGCCCGGCCAGCGATCTCCAGGGCGAACCGGCTTATCGGGAAGAACGACATCCGAGGTCCCCTCGTCCTTTCCGGCCGGCACCCGAAAGTCGCCGATCGAAATCGCTAAGGTCCGGTGGCGATCATCGCGCTCCCACACTCCGTCGAAATCGAAGCTCTCCTTGAGCGCCGCTTCCCCGGCCTTGAACTCACCCGTCGTCTCGATGAGCACACTCTTGACGTCGGTCTCCCAAAAGAGCGTGTTCCCGACTTGCTTCCGGAACCGATCCTCCATGAAGATGCGGGCATCGACGGTGCTCTCCTGGGCCTCCATGTGGACCCGCATTTCGTAGGTCAGCACCAGCCGAGGGGTCGGACGAACCCGAATCTCTACCGGTGCGATCTGCACACCAACGACGAGAGCGTAAGCCAGCATCAGCGTCACGGTTAGTCTCGCTTTACCTGAGGACGCCAAGGCTGTCCGCGGACGCCGCCCGACTTCGGAGGCTCGCCCGACTCAGGCGGCTCACCAAATGCCGGAGTCGAAGGCGGAGGCGGGGTCGACGCGGGATGTGCCTGCAGGTAGGCGTTTTCGCCCAACTCGACCAGCCGCATGAACTCGCCGGGGTCTTTCGCCCGCGATCGCGCCTCTTCGAGGTCGACAATGCCCTTCGCCACCAGTTGAGCCAAAGACTGGTCCAGACTCTGCATCTTCTGCTTCATGCCCGTTTGGATCATCGAGCCGATCTGATAGCTCTTGTTCTCGCGGATGAGGTTGCGGATGGCGTTGGTCGCCACCAACGCCTCATAGGCGGCCACCCGACCGCGGCCGTCCTTGCGCCGCACCAGGGTTTGCGAAAGCACTCCGACGAGGTTGACGGAAAGCTGCGTCCGGATCTGCTGCTGCTGGTGGGTTGGGAACACGTCGATGATGCGATCCACGGTCTGAACGGCATCGACGGTGTGCAACGTTGCAAAGACCAAGTGTCCGGTTTCCGCCGAGGTGATCGCCTGATGGATCGTCTCCAGGTCGCGCATCTCGCCGACGAGAATGACGTCAGGGTCTTGACGGAGCACGTACTTCAGCGCGTTGTAGAACGTGAGGGTGTCTTCGTACAGCTCACGCTGGTGGATGAGCGACTTCTTGTCGTCATGGACAAACTCGATGGGGTCCTCGACCGTCACAATGTGGACGGCCTGGGTCGAGTTGATCCTATCGATCATCGACGCGAGGGACGTCGACTTGCCAGAACCGGCCGGCCCCGTCACGAGCACCAAACCGCGGGGCTTGGTGATGAACTCGTAGACCGCCGCTGGCAACATCAAGTCCTCCATCGACTTGACCGTGTACGGGATCACGCGGAAGGCGGCCTGGGTGCATCCTCGCTGCTGATAGACGTTGCCCCGGAACCGGGCGACGCCCGGGACCTCCGTCGCAAAATCGAGATCGTGTTCCTTGTAATAGCGCTTCTGCTGGTCCTCAGAGAACATCTGGAACAGCGCCTTCTGAAACTCATCGCTCGGGAAGGGCGGCTCGTCCTCTAGCTGCACCAGCTGACCGTAGACCCGCACGTACACCTTGCCGGTATCCGTCTTGAAGTGAAGGTCCGAACCGTCCATGTTGACGGTTTGTCTCAAGAGGCGTTCAATTCGTTCATGCATGGGTTGGTGTCTCCACGACTCCCCGCTTCTGGGCCATTCTCATGAACTCCGTGGGGATCGACGACTTGGCGATTGCCTGTTCAAACTCGACCTGGCCGGTCTCAACGAGTCGCAACAGATCGCTGTCCAGGGTCTGCATTCCTTCGTCTGCACCGGTCTGGATCTCGCTGTAGAGTTGGTGCGTCTTGCCATCGCGAATGAGCGTGCGGATCGAAGGTGTTACCGCCATCGCTTCAAACGCACCAACACGACCCTTGCCATCCTTGGTCGGAACCAGCGTCTGCGACAAAATGCCGCGGAGCGTAACGCTGAGCTGCGTACGAATCTGCGCCTGCTGGTCAGGATCGAATACGTCGACGATACGGTCGATCGTTTGGGCTGAGTCGACCGTGTGGAGCGTCGACAGCACCAAGTGGCCGGTTTCCGCCGCGGTAATGGCGAGTTGGATGGTCTCCAAGTCGCGCATTTCGCCAACGAGGATGACGTCCGGGTTCTGCCGCATGACGTGGCGCAAAGCCTCGTGGAACGCGAAGGTGTCCGTCCCGAGTTCGCGCTGGTTTACGATGCACATCTTATCTTCGTGCACGTATTCGATCGGATCCTCGATCGTCATGATGTGCGCCTTCTGATTCAGATTGATGTGGTTGATCATCGCGGCGAGCGACGTCGACTTGCCCGATCCCGTCGGCCCGGTCACCAGGATCAAGCCCCGGGGCAGAAGCGCCAGCTTCTTGGTGACTTGAGGCAACCGCAGCTCGTCGATGGTGCGAATCTTATACGGAATGACACGGAAGACGGCACCCAAGCGATGTCGTTGCCAGAACATGTTGACGCGGAAGCGTGCCGCGCCCTCGACAAAATAGGAGAGGTCGAGCTCGCGCTGTTCGAACAACCGCTTCTTACGATCCTCGGAGAGCATCGCAAAGAGCAACTTCTCAAGTTCAGGCTCCGTGAGCGGAGGGGCGGGCAAGCGATGCAGCTCGCCGTGAATCCGCATGACCGGGGGTTGTCCCGCGGTCAAATGCAGGTCGCTCGCTTCACGATTCACGAGATCCCGCAGCAGTTCGTCGATAACAAGGGCCAAGGTGCTTCCTCCGTCGGGCCGATTCTGGCGCCCATCTAGTTTAGCCCGAAGATCGTCCAAAGGGAGGAAGTCAACACCAAACAAAAAAGCCCCACCCGGCAATCGCCGAATGGGGCCCTTTGAACTCCGGCCAGCCTAGCGGCGGAGCATCTGCTTCAACTCGGACTGGACGCCCGCATAGTTGAGCGCGGTCTGTTCGTCGATAACTCCCGCCTTAACGAACTTGTACAGCGACTGGTTCATGGTCTGCATGCCCCAGAAGTCGCCTTCGTTCATCAGGTCGTAAAGGTCGCTGAACTGGGCGTCTTCGATCTTCTTGCTGACCGTCGGCGTACACACCAGAATTTCCATGGCGCAAACGCGGCCGTTGCCGTCCGCCCTGGGAACCAGCTTCTGCGAGACGATGAACCGCAACGAGTTCGCAAGCCGCATACAAAGGTGATCCTTTTCGTGCGGCGGGAACATGTTGATGATACGGTCCATGGTCTCGTAGGCCGAAGACGTGTGAACCGTGGAGAAGACCAAGTGGCCCGTTTCACCTGCTTGGAGCGAGGTTTGGAACGTGGTGGCGTCGCGCATTTCACCGACGAGGATGACGTCGGGAGCTTCACGAAGGACGGCGCGCATGGCCGGCATAAAGTCTTCGGTGTCGATACCGACTTCGCGCTGGGTCACGTAGCTCATCTTGTCGCGATGGACGAACTCAAGCGGATCCTCAATCGTGACGATGTGGCATGAGCGGTTCTGGTTGATCATGTCCAAGACCGCAGCGAGCGACGTGGTCTTGCCCGAGCCCGTGGGTCCGGTGAACAGGATCAGGCCCATCCGCGGATCGCCGAGCTTCTTCAGCGTCGGGTGGAGACCAAGATCGTCGATCGAGAGAATGTCGAGCGGAATGATACGACAGACGATGGCGTCGCTTCCCTTCTGCCGGTGCAAGTTGGCGCGGACGCGGCAGAGTTGCTTCCCCTCGTTGTTCGAAACCTCGAACGCCAAGTCCATTTCCCAGTGCTCTTCGTATTTACGGCGCTGGCGATCGGTCATGAGGTCATGGTTGATGCGCGTGGTGTTCGCCTCATCCATGACCGGCCATTCTCCGGGAACAGGCACCATCTTGCTGTGCTGGCGCATCATGGGAATCGAGTGCGCCTTGACAAAAATGTCCGAGGCTCGCTCGTAGAATCCAATTTCGATCAGCTTGTGGATCGAGACTTCAGAAGGATTGACCATATTCGACAGAACTCCAACACCTAAGGCGTACTCCGGGAACCGGATCGAAGGATCGCCAAGTATACCAACGCCCCAACGCCGAGCCCCGCAAGCACAAACAAGCCGATCAAAAGCGATCGACTCGGAGCGGTAGACGGGCTCTCTACCGGGGTTTGGTTCGACTTCGCGGCGTATTCGTCCGGAATGAGAATCTTCGAAGGGTCCTGAGAGTCGAGTCGAATCTGGTACTCGATGCCCGGTGGAGACACGCTCGCCCGCCCTTCCAAAGCAAGCACGTCGGTAATCGTGAGTCTTTGATGCATTTTGCCCGTGGGGCGCTCACCCTCGAAGGCAATCTTGAGGCCTCGGACCGTGTGGGGTTCCGGCGCACCGCAGAACGCACGGACGAGCGGTTGCAGGCGCACAATGCCCAGATCCCGTTCGATGAGCCCATTCACGGCAAACTCGGCGCGAACGAAGGAAACGCTCGCCTCCGTGCCTAGCTTCGGCGCCGTCACGACCAGCCCGCGGGCCTCGATTCCAAGTTCCCTTCCCAGAGCGACGACCTGTTCGCGCAGCAGAGCCGCCGGGTACTCCTTGGCAATCGCCGTCACCTGAACCATCTCCGCGCCCGTGCTGTGCTCGCGGACGACAATCATGAGATCCGGGCGGACCGTCGAGAACAGACTGGAGCCCGCTGGATCTTGAGCGAAAGACCCGGCAAAAAGAAGGAGCAAAAAGCTAAGGAAAAAGGCCCGCATCTACGGAACACTCTACCAGGGAATTCGTCGAACCGAAGCAAGATCCAGAGCCGTCAACCCTAGGCTGAAACGAAACATCTGAGATCGCTGAACGAAACATCTGAAATGTGCGTATAGCGTTGAAGACCATTGGTTATAATGGCTGGACTTGAAGGAGTGCTTTTTTGAGCAACGTCACGATGAGCGAGTTGGAAATCACCCGAGACACCGGGCATATCACGTACCTGACCCCGGAGGGCTATGTGCGCCTCCAGGCGGAGCTTGAGCATCTGACCGTTGTCAAACGGCCCGAGATCGCTGACCGTATTCGAGAGAGCCAGCAACACGGCGAGTTCTCCGAAGACAACAGCGAACTCGATGAGGTCAAGTTTGAGCAGGCGATGGTCGAGAACCGGATTGCCGAACTCAAAACGCTCTTCTCCGGAGCAGCCGCCATCGATCCCGAAAAGGTCTCAACCGATGTGGTCGGAGTGGCGAGCATCGTCTCGGTGCGGGACCTGGAGTTTGGCGACGAGTTCGAGGTTCAGGTTGTGGCCGGAATCGAGGCCGATCCGAACGAGGACCGCGTGAGCATCGAGTCTCCGATGGGCCAAGCACTGTTGGGGTTTGCCGCCGGACAAGAAGTGGAGTTCGAGTCGCCGAGCGGCCTCAAGCGGTACGCGATTCTCGCAATCCGCAAGTAAGATCGGGTAAAGTAGCGGCGTTCCCACCGCTTCTCGGACCCACCGGAGTTGGTGGGGTCCGAGATCAGACTATGGATGCGAACCAACCTCAAGCGCCTTCGTCGCTGCCCATCCCCAAGGTAAAACGGGGCGGGCTCAAGGGATATCTCACGGATGTCTCGCGCGAGCTGAAGAAGGTCGATTGGCCCCCGGTACCCGAAGTGCACCGCCTGACCGGCGTCGTGCTGTCGGTGCTCTTGCTCATCGCCGTTATCATGACCAGCATGTCGCTGATCGCCGATACGCTGATGCGAATCTTGCAGGGGAATTTGTAAGCCATGCCGAAGACTTGGTACGCCGTCCACACCATTGCCGGCCATGAGAACAAAGTCAAGGACGTTCTCACCCGCCGAGCCCAAGTTGAAGGCCTCTGGAACCTCGACATCTTCGAGATCCTCATTCCCACCGAGCGGGAACTGACCACCCGAGCGGGTAAGCGCGTCGAGCGCGACCGCAAGGTCTTCCCCGGTTACATCTTGGTGCAGATGTCCATGTCGGACGACGCCTATAAGCTGGTCAAGTCCACCAGCGGCGTGACCGGGTTCGTACAGAGCGGCAACAAGCCCGTTCCGCTCGAGGAATACGAAGTCCGCCGTATCATGACCAACCTCGAGACCAGCAAAGAGGTCCCGAAGGTCAGTTGGCAGAAGAACGACACGGTGCGCGTTATCGAGGGCCCGTTCAGCGACTTCGTCGGCAAGATCGAGGAAGTGCTCACCGACCGCGAGAAGCTCAAGGTGCTCATCAACATCTTCGGCCGCGATACGCCGGTGGAACTCGAGTTCAGCTCAGTCGAGAAGATGTAGCTTCGAAGCCTTGGCGAACTGGCCCTTCTTCGGCTAAAATGCCGAGATGATCGCGACGTGGCTTAAGTCCTGCCTCGCAGGAATTGCTGTTCTTGGCGGGCTTTCGACGGCCCAGTCACAACTCAATTTGGTTTGGACTCGCTTCTATGCGAACCAGACATGGTTTGACAAAGTTGTTGTGGACGTCAACAACAACGTCTACTGTCTTGGGCGTCAGTACGCGCCGAGCGACACGATTCTCGTCAAGTACAACTCGAGCGGCACTTACCAGTGGATCTACCGGATCATGCCGGGGGCGCCGATTGCCGACGTTGTTCCCGTCGGTCACGTTGTGGACTCGGCGGGATACACCTACATCTTCTACCGCACGGGCACATCCGGGGCCCTTCGTGCCCGTCTTGACAAGGTCTCGCCGACCGGCACCTTGGTCTGGACTCGCAACATGGAAGATGCCGCCGGATCTTGGGTGAACTACACTCCCTACAGCATCGCGCTCGACAATCTTGAGCGGGTCTGTGTGGTCTACACCCGTGGGACATCGCTCGCCCTCAACCAATGGCGGTTCCGACGCTACAACGCCGCTGGCACCATCGAGGGCTCGTCGGTGACGACAGCCACCAAGACCGGCGCGGTAGCCAACCAACTCCAAGTTACCGCCAACGGCACCTCTATCTGGCGGTTCGGCGGTCTAGGTACCACGCCCGCGACAACGATCCATGCCTTCCCCGCACTGCCCTTCACGATCTCGATGCCCGACGCAACCCACTTAGCCTACTCACCACTCCAAGGCGGCATGTTGTTCGGGGTCGGCAAAGTCTCCGGCAACTCGATTCGCCTCTACCGCACGAGCCTTACCGGTGGCACAACGATTACCCGTCTTGCCACAGATATGGAGTTGACCGACCTGACCATCAAAGGAGTCCTGTGCGACAGCGACGGACGTTTCGTCATCCATGCGGTGGTCGATCCGGTGGCCTACGCGGAACGAGGAGCCCGGTGGGCATTCAAGTGGGAGGATCTGGCGACCCACGGTGACATCACGGGCTTCATTGGCGGCTATGACGCAGCTCTGGCGGCCGATCGATTCGGATCGATCCTGAGCGCTTTTCGAACTTGGGGTCAGGACACCGTCGAAGCAAGCTTGGTCGATGCGATCAACTTCTGGACGACCAATGGCATCGTCACCCAAAGTTCCTACCGGTACGAGGCCTCGCACGTCGCGGTCAACTCCCGAGGATTCGGCGCAATGGTCGGCTACCGCCAGACCGGGGCCGGTGCGCAACCTACCGGCTTCGTGTGGTTCCTGCGCCAGAACGATCTCATGAACCTGACCGTACCGCTGGCGGAGTATCTCGGCGGCCAGACGATCAACGCCACCATTCGGCGGTATGTCTCGATGCCGACAAGCCTCACCGTCGATCTGTACTCGGACTCGACCTTCGCAACGGTTCCACCCAATGCAACCATCGCCGCTGGAAACTCATCCGTTACCGCTCCGGTCACGTTGCTGCCTACGGCGGTCGATCGGTTTGTAACGCTCGAAGGCCGTAGCGACAACGAGAAGATCATCCGACGGCACAAGTTCATCTTGAAAGCCCCGCGGCCAACGTCCTTGGTTCTGTCTCCATCTAGCGTGAAGGGCAATACGAGCAGCACCGCTACGGTCACGATGAACGGCAATGCGCCGAGCGGAGGTATCAGGCTCAACTTAGCGTCATCG
>JANJUB010000051.1 GCA_024710805.1 Fimbriimonadaceae bacterium
GGGGCGAACGGATGCCCCGGTTTTGGAGACCGGGGCATCCCGGAGGACTCAGCGACGACGACGGTTGAGGAGAGCCAGCCCACCCAAGGCGAGCACGGCCAAGCCAGCCGGTTCAGGAACCGCCCCGGCGACGATGTAGATAGTGTCTTCCTCGTTTGGAAGGATGGGGGTCACGCGGACGTGATAGCCAAACCACTCTGGCGTACCGGTAAGCGACGCATAGTTATGAGTCACCTGTTGCCCGGAGGTCAGGCCGGTATTGGGATTCGTATGCCAACCTGCAATCCCACCCGTGAACGAGTAGTTGTCATGATACACCCATACGCCCTGATCTACTCCAGTTGCGACGAAGTCATCGTTATCATCAAGAAGAAAGACCGCAAACACGTCTGTAATCGAATAGGTCTGTGCCTGGTATACGAACTGGGCACCCAGACTTAAGGAAGTCTGCATATCCAAGCCCGTAAGTGACGAAGTAAGACCAAACAGTCCACTGATGAGTTCAAAAGAAGCCCGATCTTGCGCCATGATGCTTGCGCTCACGGCAGTAGCTAAGGTGATGCTTAGGAGCCGTTTCATATCAATAGGCTACCGCACAATTGAGTCCAACATAATCGATTTAGACCCCTTAATCATGAAGGGGTCTAAATCAATCTCACAGCTATTCAAAAACGCAGTTTTAGCTTCGCTTCCGACGTCGCATCAGAGCGGCAGCGCCTAAGCCCAATGCGGCAATCGTTGCGGGTTCGGGCACGGGCGGAGCGGAACTGTTCTGGATGTAGAGCGTATCGCTACCACCAGGCAGTTGGCCAGCGACCCGGACGTGATAACCAAAGCCCTCAGGCTGGCCGATCACGGACGTGAACGTGAGTGAGTTCGACCCACCCGGGGTGAGCCCCGTGTTCGGATTGGTCTTCCAGCCACCGATACCGCCGATGCCAGCCCAGTTCGAATGCGAGTTCCAAACGCCGATGTCCTCACCCGTCGTCATGAGATCGTTGGTGTCGTCAAGAAGCCAAATACCGAAGACATCAGTAATGAAATACTGCTGCGCGTTCAGGATGAACGACGCATTGTTCGACAACGAAGTGTCCATCGTCACTCCAGACAGCGATGAGGTTAAACCTGTCAGTCCCGTAACTACCTGAAACGAATTGCGACTCTGAGCTGATGTCAGAGCCGTCGCACCCAAAGCCAAAGCAATAAAAACACAACCCTTGGTGTACATACAAATACTAGAACGCCAACGGGAGAAAAACAATCTCGAATCGAACGCCTATCCGCACAATTACCAGCTAAAGCTCGGGGGTTACTTCGACACGAATACCGATGGTGGCGATAATTTCCGCCGCCGCGCAGCACTCTTCCTCATTACCTACGTGTACGACCGAGTGCCCCAAATGGTCGATCTCCCAGGTCTCAATCCATGCCTCTTCCGGTGAGCAACTCGTGGCAATGATCAAGATCGTTATGACCTCTTCGTACGTATTGGTCTCGTTGTTGAAGACCGTCACCAACCAGCGTTCGCCGCGGTTCTCATCCGCGGTGAACTCTTCCGGTCGAATCTCGATGGAGGGGTTTACGACTCGTCCCACTCTCGCTGCACCACGGTCCTCACCCCGATCGTCGAGATCATAGCAGCGACAACCTCGCACTCGGTTCGATCGGCAAAGTGGCACGGTGCCTTGCCGTACGTGTGGGCCTCCCATGCCTCGATGAACGCCTCTTCGGCCATGCAGCCCGTCGCCTTCATGAGGACGCCGATGACCTCATCGAACGAGTTGAACTCGTTATTGAAGATCATCACCATCCAACGGCCGGTGCCGTTGGTCGACTCGATGACTTCAGGAAACAGGATTGGACGACTCATCTCGCTATCTCATTGTAATGCAAGTTTTGCGCCGATCACTCACCGTAGGGCACCCACACGTTCTTCACTTGAGTACATCGGCGGAGCAATTCGTCGACCTGTGGGTCACGCCAATCCGGTTCGCTGCCGGTCCACGTCTGCTTCAGATTCGCCGTCGAACGTAACTCGACGTCCCTCCGCTCGGCATCGCTCCCGAAAGCAAAAATTGCATCGACGCCATCGTGATCCGCCAGCGTGGCCACGAGTTCCTCACGCAAACCGGTGACGATGTTCACGACCCCTGCCGGGATGTCGCTCGCCTCCAAGACTCGGTAGAGCGCTGCGGCAGGCAGCGGGTTCGTCTCGCTTGGAATCAGGACCATCCCGTTCCCCATACCGATGCCGGCCGCGATCAGAGTCACCAGGGCGAGGAGAGGCGCGTGGTCGGGCAGGATCGCAGCGACAACCCCGATCGGTTCGTTCTGTGTGTAAGCCATCCCTCGGCTGGGCACAGCGTGGACCCGCCCTTCGAACTTGTCCACCCGGCCCGCGATCCGAAACACGGCTTCCGTTGCGGCTTCGATCTCCTCAAGAGAAGCTCCGAAGACGTCAGCCCGCTGTAGGTTCTCCGCCAAGTAGTACAGCACTTGCGACCGCAGATAGGCGGTTGACTTCTGCCAACCGGGCTGAGCGGAGCGTGCCGCCTCGACCGCGTTGCGGATGTCTTTGCGGTTGCCGCGGGCGATTTCGTGCCCGTGGATCACCAGGCTGTATCCTGAATCGGGGCGCACCTGCTTTCCGCCGATGTAAAGCTTGTGTGTGCGATCGATGAGGTCGCTAGCGGCCACAGGGTCGCCGGCTGCTTCGAACTGGCGCTTGACGTGGTGCCGTGGCTTCACATACTCGTGTAGGCCCTCGAGCCCGCCTTCACGCCCAAAGCCGCTCTCGCGATAACCACCAAAGCCCGAGGACGCATCAAACTGGTTCGTGCAGTTAATCCACACCGTGCCCGCCTTCACCCGAGAGGCGATATCGAATGCGAGATTGAGGTTCTCCGACCACACGCTCGCCGCTAGACCATAAACCGTGTTGTTCGCGAGGTCGACGGCCTCCGCCGGCGTTCGGAAGGGCATGGCCACCAGCACCGGGCCAAAGATCTCCTCTTGCGCAACCGTCGAGGCCGGGCTCACGTTGGTCAACAACGTCGGCGGGTAGTACCAACCTTCTGAGGGGCATGCGCCGGCCTGAAATAGTTCGGCTCCCTCATTCACCCCCACTGTCACGAGTTCTTGGATGCGATCTCGCTGCACGGGAGCGACGATTGCGCCGATGTCCACGGCCTTGTCCAGCGGATCACCAACCCGCAAAGTCTGCATGCGGCGTCGCACCTTGTTCAGCACGACATCTGCGACCGACTCTTGCACCAGCAAGCGCGATCCCGCGCAGCACACCTGTCCCTGGTTGAACCAGATCGCGTCGACCAAACCCTCGACTGCCCCATCGAGATCGGCGTCATCAAAGATGATGAACGGCGACTTGCCCCCGAGTTCAAGCGAAAGCTTCTTCCCCGTTCCGGCCGTCGCCCGCCGAATGATCCGGCCGACCTCGGTTGAACCGGTGAAGGCGATCTTGTCGATGTCGGGATGCTCGACGATGGCTTGCCCCGTCCTCCCATCGCCGGTGACGATGTTGACGACGCCGGCAGGCAGGCCAACCTCGGCGCAGATTTCGGCGAACAGCAACGCAGTCAGCGGCGTGAATTCGGCTGGCTTCATCACCACCGTGTTTCCGAGCGCGATGGCCGGGGCAATCTTCCAGGCAAGCATCAGCAGGGGGAAGTTCCACGGGATGATTTGCCCGCAAACGCCTACCGGCTCGTGATCGGGAAGCATGTCCGTGACCCCTGCATGGTAGTAAAAGTGACGTGCCACGAGCGGAATGTCGAGGTCCCGAGTCTCACGGATAGGTTTTCCGTTATTTAGGGACTCTAATACAGCGAACAAACGGGAGTGCTTCTGAATATGGCGCGCGATCGCGTAAAGGTAGCGCCCCCGCTCGATGCCCGCCAACGCCGCCCACTTGGGTTGGGCTTCACGTGCGGCCCGAACCGCCCGATCCACTAAGTCGTCGCTAGCCTGGGCGACGGTGGCAATGGCTTTCCCGGTGCCGGGCGAAAAAACCTCGAACTGGTCTTCCACCGCGTGCCACGCGCCGTCGATGTACACGCCGAACCGTCGGCTACGATCGTCGAGCCAAGCCTGCGCGAGCTTTGGGTCCTCGGGTGCGGGGCCGTAGGGCAAGGTGTCGTACAACTCGGAGACGGTCACTTCCATATTGTAGCGGGCGGCGCCGCTTAACGACAGACAAAACTAAGGGCCCCGGCTGCCATAAGAGGCGGCCGGGGCCCTAGTCCTTAGCTTAGTTGAAGAAGCCGACGCTTCGAGCGAGGCGTGTATCGTCGCCAGCGCTCAGCTCGTCAAGGTCCTTGAGCGGGATTTCCTTACCCGCAAGGTCCTCGACCGATACCTTCAGACAGAGCGAACGCAACTCGTTGACGAGGATCTTGAACGACTCCGGAATACCCGGCTCCGCCAAGGCTTCACCCTTCACGATCGACTCATAGGCCTTCACACGGCCCGTCACGTCGTCCGACTTGATCGTCAGCAACTCCTGGAGCGTGTAAGCAGCGCCGTAAGCTTCGAGCGCCCACACTTCCATTTCACCGAAGCGCTGTCCGCCGAACTGCGCCTTACCTCCCAGCGGCTGCTGAGTGACGAGCGAGTATGGGCCGATGGAGCGGGCGTGGATTTTCTCGTCCGCCAAGTGCTCCAGCTTCAGCATGTAGATCATGCCGACCGTAATCGGATTCGGAACGTCGTCGCCGGTGAGACCGTCCCGAAGCCGCGACTTCATCGACTTGGCGTCGATACCGGCGCGCTTCAGAGCGTTGTGCTCGATGCGCTCCAGGATCGCCTTGTAGACGAGTGCGTCGGCCTTGTGCGGCTTGCCATTCTCTTCAAGTTCGACCGGCTCGTACGTTTCGAGATCGACGGCCAACAAGTCATCGACATTGGCAACCGGAGGACCGGCCACGATGCGCGAGACGTGCTCGAGATGAGCCTCATCCAGCTTGCGCAGCGCTTCTTCGATCTTGGCCATGACATCCGCAACCGTGTCCGTCTTGCCGATCTTGACCGGCAAACCGAGTTCATGGTTCACGTAAGCACCCAAGACCTGACGCTGCATGTGCTGGGCCAGCCGGGCCATCTCATCGAGGACCTCGCCTTCGGTTGCGCCTTCGAACGCCGGACACACGTAGCGCACACCAAGGTGCTTGCCCACGTAGCCGAGGTGCGTTTCGAGGATCTGGCCGATGTTCATTCGGCTCGGAACGCCCAGCGGATTCAAGACAATGTCCACCGGCGTACCGTCGGCGAGCATCGGCATGTCTTCGAGCGGGAGGATCTTCGAGATGACGCCCTTGTTGCCGTGGCGGCCTGCCATCTTGTCACCGACCATCAGCTTGCGCTTCTGAGCGATGTACACCTGCACCGTCATGTTGGTGCCAGCGGGCAGTTCGTCACCCGGGATCTGAATCAGCGGCTCGTCGGTGATGTCGCACACCAAACGATCGCGCTTCTTCGATTCCTTGTAGACCTTGTTGATGGACGGCGAGAGGTACTTGTATCGACTGAAGACCTTAACGTCGACAATCGTTCCCTTCTCACCATGCGGCAGTCGAAGCGACACGTCACGGGTTTCTTCGGCCTTCTTACCGAAGATCGCGATAATGAGCCGCTCTTCAGCAGTCATCTCGACCTGACCCTTCGGCGCAACCTTGCCAACCAGAATGTCTTCCGGCCGAACTTCGGCTCCGATGCGGATGATGCCGTTCTCGTCGAGGTCCTTCAGCGCTTCTTCGCCCACGTTGGGGATGTCACGCGTGATTTCCTCGGGACCGAGCTTCGTGTCAACCGCTTCTGTCTCATGACGCTCGATGTGGATCGACGTGTAAACGTCATCCTTCACCATGCGCTCGCTGATCAGGATGGCGTCTTCGTAGTTGTAACCACCCCACGGCATAAACGCGACGAGCACGTTTTTGCCAAGGGCGAGGTTGCCATCATCGACGCACGGGCCATCGGCGAGTGCATCTCCCTTGAGAACGCGCTGTCCGAGAGCGATAACCGGCCGCTGCGTGAAACAGGTCGACTTGTTGCTCTGTACCATGTGGAGGAGCGGATACACATCCAGCTCGCCTGCGTCGGTGCGGATCTTGATCTCCTGCGCGGTGACCGATTCGACGATGCCCGACCGGTGGGCGACGACCGCCGCACCCGAGTCAACCGCTGCGACCCGCTCGTATCCGGTACCGACCAGCGGAAGTTCCGCCCGAAGGCACGGCACGGCCTGCCGCTGCATGTTCGCACCCATGAGGGCACGGTTCGCGTCGTCGTTCTCGAGGAACGGAATGAGCGAGGTCGCCACCGAGATGATCTGCACGGGCGAAACGTCCATCAGGTCGACGCGGTCTCGCGTCACCATCGGATAGCTCGCGCCGCCGAGGTCTCCACCTGCACACCGGGCCTGAAGCTGAGCAGCTTGAATCATGCCGTCCGCCTCGGTTTCGGTGTCGGCCGGGGCAACCAGCAAACCGGTCTCTTCCTGCGCCGTGTAGTAGATGATCTCGTCGGTGACCCGACCACCCACGACCTTTCGGTAGGGGGTCATGATGAACCCAAACTCGTCGACGCGAGCGTGGATCGTCAACTGGCTGATGAGACCGATGTTCGGACCTTCAGGGGTCTCGATCGGGCAGATTCGGCCGTAGTGCGAACGGTGGACGTCGCGAACTTCCAGCTTGGCGCTGGTTCGCTGCAAACCACCCGGGCCGAGGCTCGAAAGTCGGCGCTTGTTCGTAAGCTCCGACAGCGGGTTGGTCTGATCCATGAACGTCGAGAGCTGGTTCGACGAGAAGAAGCTCTTGATGCTGGCGCTGACCGGCTTGACGCTGAGAATGATGCCCGGCAGGAGATTCTCCTGGTCGGTCGAGGTCATTCGCTCGCGGGCCACCTTTTCCATGCGCACGAACCCGAGGCGGAGCTGGCTCTGCAACAGTTCGCCGATGGATCGGACGCGCTTGTTCTTCAGGTCGTCGATGTCATCGCGCTTGGCTTCACTCCGGAGATAGGGTTCCATCTCCATGAGCACGCCGGCGAGGTCTTCCGCGGTCAGATTGCGGACGTTGATCGGAAGATCCCAGCCCAACTTTTGGTTCAGGAATCGTCGGCCAACCTTGCCCAAATCGTATCGCTTGACGTCGAAGAACAGACCGTAGATCAGCTGCTTCGCCGCGTCTTCATTGGCGGCCTCACCGGGACGCAGCCGCTTGTAGATGTCGAGGATCGCTTCCTTCCAGTTCGTGGTCGGATCCTGCTCGAGCGTCGCATCGGCCAGGGGAAGAACGTCGAGAATCTCGAGCGTTTCGAGAGCCATGCTCTCGATCTTCTTCGCAGTTTCCTTCTCGATCTTCTCGTGCTTCTTGATGATGAGCTTGCCGCTCTCCATCAGGTCGGCGGTCAGCCGCTTGCCCTCGAGTTGCTCGGCGGTCGGATTCTCGAGCGTCGCCGGGCGTCCGAACGTGAGGAGGAGCTCCTCGTTGTTCGAAAGCAGCATCTCGGTCTGAACCTTCGCGTTCAGCACGTCGTCGGACAGATCCTTCAGGTGCTCGGCGCGAATGATCGTGCCGGCTTCGAGCAGAACTTCGCCCGTCTCTGCATCAGCAACCGGCTCGATCAGCTTGCGGTGCACCGACTTCTTCAGCTCTTGCGTGACCATGGCATGGCCCTTCTCAAAGGCGCTCAGGGCCTTGATGAGCTGAGTCAGCGGCAACTTCTTGGTCTGGCTGATCTGAGTACGGACGACGAGATTGGAATCGGACTCGACTTCGAGCCACGGACCCTCGTTCGGGATGATCCGAGCGGAGACGAGGACCTGCATCGACGAGTCGACGCCTTCTTCGAAGTAGAGACCGGGCGATCGGCTCAACTGAGACACGATGACGCGCTCGCGGCCGTTAATGATAAACGTTCCACGGTCGGTCATCAACGGCAGATCGCCGAGGTACACCTCAGTCTCGATGGTGTCTCGGTCTTTGCCGCCAAAGCGCACGATCGCCTTGATCGGGGCCTCATAGGTCATGTCCCGATCACGGCACTCTTGAATGGCGTATTTGGGCTCGCTCAGCGAAAAGCCTACGAGTTCGATAAAGTTTGTTTGGGTGAAGTCCCAGATCGGGGAAAACGTCTGGAACAGTTCAGGTAGTCCTTCTTCGAGAAACCACTTGTAGCTGTTTAGCTGCAACTCAATAAGATTCGGCACCTCGAGGAATCGATCGATTCGCTTCGAGGATGGCTGAATTACTCTCATCAGACCTCCGGGGCGTTGGGCGCGAACGTTCATTCTACCCGGCCCCGACGCGCTAGGGTCAAGAGGACAGCCCAATATTCGACGAAACGGTGACTACGCCGTTCGTCGCTTGCGAGAACTCAGCAGCTTGGTGCGATCTCGATACTTGTTGACGGTTCTTCGAGCGACTTCGACGCCCTTCTTCTTCAGAATCGCCGCAATCTGCTCGTCGGAGAGGGGATTGCCCGGGTTTTCCGTCGCCAAAATATCCTCGATCATCTTCTGCACGCGCAGCGCGGGCTTGAAAAAGACCTCGAAGGCGACCACTTCCCCATTGCCGATCTGAACAAACTTGCCCATGGTGGCGCGGCTGATCGTGCTCTCGTGAACCCCCAAGTCTCGGGCCAGTTGGGTTCGCGTAAGCGCCTTCAGGAACTGATACTGCCCCGTCGTCACAAATCCGCTCTGGTGCTCCAGCAAATACTCGCCGATCCGCCGGAGCGTCAATCGGCGCTGGTGGACGCTCTGAATGAAGTTCGCCGCTCGCTTCACATACTCGGTCACGTGTCTGCGCTCTTCCTTGTCGGGATGGGCTGCCTTCCGCATCTGCTCGAAACGAACCCGATAGGCGCGGTTGATGCTGAGCGAGTTCGGGTCGGCGCCGCGGACATCGACGTGCCAGCCGGTCTCGTCGTGACTCAAGATCAAGTCCGGAACGACCGACGGCATTCGGATCGCCCGGGAGGTCGTCACATGACCCGGGCAGAACGTTTCGCCGGGGTACGGGCAGAGCTGCAAGATGGCCTTGAACGCTTGTTCGACCACCTCGGGCAGCGCCCGGTAACGGCGAGCGATCCGCATCGGCTTTCGCGCCAAGAAATCGTCGAGGTGATGCTTCAGGATCAGCCGGGCGAGCTTCGACTCGATCGTATCGTCGTCGCGAAGTTGAAGCAGCAAGCACTCTTCGACGGTCGTCGCGCCAACTCCAGCCGGCTCGCAACGACGCAGATGACTCAAAACCAACTCGACTTCCTCGAGCGTGTAGCTGGTCGCCAGCGAAATCTCCTCGACCGGCGTAGCCAGGTAGCCCTTCTCGTTGATGCACTCGACCAGATACTCCGCCAGCGGTTCGAGGTTTTTCGGCACCATGGGCAACAGCTGGGCCCGCAGGTGCTCCCAAAGCGAGGTGGTGGTTGACGCAAGATCGGTCCAGTCGACCGAGTCATCGTCGTTGGGCAGGCTGCGCTGGAACTCGAAGTCCTCGCTTGAGGGTCGCAGCTCATGCGGAGCGATCGCCCGCAAAATCGCCTCGTCGGTGATCGGAGGCTGTTCCTCTTCGAGCCGCTCAAGAGCAGGATTCTCGTTGATTTCGGCGTCGATCGCCTGCTCGAGCTCCTGCTGCGTCAACGCCAGAATCTGGCTGGTTAACACGATCTTTGGGTCGACTCGCAACCCAAGACCCGATTCGATACGTGTCCAGTTTCGTACGCCCTGACTCACCGCTGTTCCCTCAAGTGAGGTATCGGCATCCAAAAGGGTCGATCAACCCGGAAGGATTGCGGGCTTCTGCGTGTACACTGAAGTTCGGAGATCACATCATGGGTATTCGCAAGGTTATCTGCGCGCTAGATACGGGCGATTTGGGAGAAGCGCTCCGGATTGTTCGTCGTCTGGCCCCCAGAATCTCGCGATTCAAGGTGGGCCATGCCCTAACCTTGCCCCACGGGCTTGATGTGCTTGCCCAACTCCAAGACGCGGGCGCCTCGAAGATCTTCCTCGACCTGAAGTTTCACGACATTCCGAACTCGGTCGCGCTGGCCGTTCGAGAAGCGGCCCGCCACCGCGTGTGGATGATGACGCTCCACATCGCCGGCGGCCCGGCCATGATGACCGCCGCCGTCGAGGAAGCCCGGTCCTTTGGCGAAGAACAAGCCCCGAACCTCGTCGGCGTTTCCGTGCTCACGTCGCTCGATCAGCACGTGCTGACCGACCATCTTGGCGTCAATCGGTCTCTGGAAGATCATATGGTGTATCTGTCCAAGCTCGCGATCGACTGCGGAATGGACGGCGTCGTGTGCTCGTGCCATGAAATCAAGCCGATCCGCGCAGTCGTTGGCCACGGCATCATCGTCACGCCGGGGATTCGCTTGGCCCACGGCGAAACCCACGATCAGCAGCGAGTCGGCACCGCAAAGCAAGCCTTGGGAGATGGCGCTGACTATCTGGTGATCGGCCGCGCCCTCACCGATTCGCCCGACATCGACTTGACCCTGGCCGCCTTGGGATTCGAGACCGTCGGTTCGTGAGTCTGCTGGATTGGTACGACCGACACGGTCGCGACCTGCCTTGGCGTCGTACCCGCGACCCCTACGCCGTATGGGTCAGCGAAGTGATGCTCCAGCAAACCCAAGTCGCGACCGTCCTTCCCTACTACGAGCGATGGATGGCCCGATTCCCGACCGCGGCGTCGCTGGCGAACGCGGATGACGAGACCATCCTCGCCCATTGGCAGGGCCTGGGCTACTACCGCCGATGCCGCAATCTGCTCGAGGGCGTGCGCCAATGTGTGGCCAACGGCTTTCCCATGGGTCATGACGCCTGGCGAGCGATGCCCGGAGTCGGCGATTACACCGCCGCCGCGCTCGCATCGATCCTCGACGGCGAACCCACGCCCGTCGTCGATGGCAATGTCGAGCGCGTTTACGCGCGAGTCTGCGCCGACCCGTCAACCGGAGACACGCGCAGAAAAGCCGCCCGAGCCTGGGCGCAAAAGCTGATCTCCCACGAGCGACCCGGCGATTGGAACCAAGCGATCATGGAGCTCGGCGCAACCGTCTGCCGCCCGCGTCAACCCAAGTGCCCGACCTGCCCGCTCCTCAGCGAATGCCGCGCCCACGCCGAAGGCCGAGTCCACGAGTTCCCCACCCCCAAGCCGCGGCCCGAAACCCTCAACATCGACCGTTGCGTCGGCATCTACCGACGAGACAACACCATCGCCCTCACCCAAGCCGAGGAAGGCGATTGGTGGACCGGGCTTTGGATCCTGCCTCCCGCCACAGGCCCCGAGTACGCGCGAGTCACCACGACGGTCACCCGCCATCGCGTGACGCTCATCGCCGTCGAACCCGACGAGCCGCCAACCAACATCATGTGGATCAAGCGAGAAGACCTCGCCGACATCCCCATCCCCGCGCCCTTCCGAAAGCTGCTGGCTAAGCTCGGGATTTGATCTGCCGAATCTCTTCCAGCGTCGTCGCGAGCGATTGGCGCGAGGTCAACGGCGTCACGATCTCCAGCGGCCGTCCGGCATTCACCCGATCCACGAAGTACCGCAGCTCGTGGTAGTAGCCCCCGAGGTCGCTGATGTTCCCGCCGCCTTGGGCTTCCATCTTCGCAAACTCCGGCACGACCGGGTCCTTGCCCGGCTCATAAATCGTCAGCGGCCCCGCATCCATAATCGCGGCTCCGCGCTCGAAGATCGCGCGGAATGCCATCTTGAAGGGCGTGTGCGAAGGCAGATTCCAGCCGCCTTCCAGGTGGGCGACCGTGCTGCCGTAAGTCATCGTCGTGAACACGTGACCCGGGCCGCGCTCGTCCACCGTGCCCCACGAGCTGATCGAGTCGGGATCGCCGAGCAGGTAGTGGATGAAGTCGGTGTCGTGGATGTGCATGTCGAGCACGCCCCCGCCTGCGAGCTTCTCATCGGCGAGCCAGTTGTCGCTCGACCAGTGCGGAAACTCGCCGTAACGCAGAAGGTTGATCGAGAGAAGTTTGCCAAAACGCCGGTCGTCGGTGATCTCCTTGAGGAGCGCGTACTCGGGCCAGAAGCGGATGCAGTGGCCGATCATGAGCTGCACGCCCGCGGCGTCGACGGCGGCGATCATCGCGTCGGCGTCGGCGACGGTCAGCGCCATCGGCTTCTCGCAAAAGATGTGCTTGCCGGCTTGGGCGGCGAGGATCGTGGCGTCTTTGTGCAGATGGGTGGGGAGGCAAATGTCGACCGCGTCGAGCTCTTCGCGGGCGAGCATGGCATCGAGGCTGGCGTAGGCGTTCGCGCCAAAGTCGCGGCCGAACGTCTCCGCCCGATCCGGCTTGTGATCCGCCACCGCGACGAACTCCGCCCCATCGAGCAAGCCATACACGTTCGCATGCATGCGACCCATAAACCCACAACCCACCAATCCGACTCTGAGCATGGTTGGATGATGACGCATGGGAGCTAAATCGGGCATTAGCTTCCGAACTTCTTGGCTGGCTTTGGCAGTGAGGCAAGGTGCTTCTGCAATGGCTCGTCGGGTTGGTAGATCACGTCCTTGCCCGCTTCGGAGAGATAGAGGCGATTGGTGCTGCGATCGTAGCGCATGCTCAAGACCTTCCCGTCAGCGACGAGGGTCACGATGTCGCCTTGCGCAATCCCGGCCTCTCCACGCTTCGCCGTGCCGAGTTGCCTGCCCTTTGCGTCTTTGAAAGCGTAGCTCGCGTCCGCTTTCCAACGGGGCGGAGCGCCTCCCGACGAGCCCGTGGAACTCGAACGAAATGACTCGAGGTTTAGCACCAGTGCTCGCCCCGTCATCGCATTGACAATCACGGTTTGGCCTGCGATGCCGTTGGGCTCGCCGACATTACGGAAGTGAACATAGTAGAGGGGCATCGCCACGTAGTCTCGAAACTCCGAGAGCTCCGCGGGGCTGATCTCGTGCAGTTGTGGATCCGATCGTTGAATAGCCATAGGGGCACCAAACCAGAGGTTCGGTCCGCCGATTTCGGCGAGTGTGAAGGGTGCGTAGCGCGAGTAGGCTGCGATCGCCGACTCTCGGGCAACCTCGGATGTCACTCTGCTGGCATATCGATACTTCTCGTAGTCAAGACGATCGAGCAGGATGACGCTCTTCAGGTAGCCACTCTTTCGGTCAAACGTGACCGTACCGCCATGATTACTCTTAGTACCATCGATCATTGGCCGAACCAACACGCGCGGATCAAGACCGTCTTGCTTGACCGTGTACGTGATCGGGAAGTTCCAATGCCGAATCTTGGACAAGACAACACGCGCTTCATCGGTCATTTCGGCGTCGGTGCGTGGTGCTCTCTGCGCCAACGGCAAATGGGTTGCGTTGTATCCACGAAAATCACCACGGCGAGTGTAAGAAACTGATGACAACCCCGCATGCAATCGCCACGAACCGATGCTAGGCAGACCTTGAACGGGTCTGCTCTCAGGTGATCTAAGATCGGAGAGAATCCGCTCTAGCATCGTGGACTGTGAGATCAGCGCCAGGGACTCAAAGACCTGTCGCATCTCCTGAACCTTAGCTTCACTCAATCCCTGAGCGGATATCATCAATGGAATGAGTGCAAGAGTGTTTATCATGGTAACTATTCCTACGGGACATGAGGCGGTGCCCACCACCAATTGACATAAGCGTGCGGAGCAGACAGCGCATCGCGAACATCGGGCGGCAAATACACATTGCTAAATGTTGCATATGGGTCGCCGGTCCACACTGCAATGGCTACCTCTGGGTCTTCTTCTTCGGAGGAGTTAGCATCCACAGGTATTCCATTATGTTCGTTAACTTCGAGCAAGGCAGAACTTATCGCGTAACCTTCAGAAAGGTAATGAAACAGTACATGGATGTGCTGCATTTCGTGGTAAGTAAAGATATAACCTCTGTCGAATCCCAAGCTACCTGCGTTGACAATGACTCCGGATTCCGCGCGTGGCACCCGCGTCAGCCAGAATAGGTCGGGCGACTGACCGGGAATCGTCGCACATGCATAGAAGAACAAGTGGCTGACTTGCGGCAACGTTGTGGACGTGTACCTGTTGCCCAGACCATTCTCAATGTCAGACCATGTTAGGCTGTAAGCAGAACCGATACCTACTCCGTCTGTCACACTTGTGGCATTCCCATGAGTGATGCCAAAAACGCTCGTGACGCTAGTAAGTGCTGCCTCTAGCTGCGATTTGGTGGCCATGGAAATGTAGTTGACGCCGTAGTTCGCACTCTCATACCACGCAATGGCCTCCTCTTTGGAGTCCTCTACCCAAGCATCCCACGTTGGCAGCCACGGAAGTAAAGGAATATGTGAGGGTGGGTCGGAATCAAGTTCTGCTACATGGGTTCGCCAGATAAGAAGCTTGTTGTACGCCTGCGGTGTGATCACAGCTGGGTTCAACTCATGTTCATCCGATGCTCCCGAGCTTCTCTTGAGCACATACGTCAAGGTCAGGGTTACTGCGACAGCAGAATCATGGTCGAACTTTGTACTCGCGAAGATCACGTCCCGTGGGTCCCTGACGTCGGGATAGAGCACGGGTTCCTGACCCTGAGGTGCCGGTGCCGCAGGCTCAGTGCTTTTGAAGCAGGCTCAGGCTCATTGAATGCCACGGTGAACACATCGTTGTAGACGGACTGTCCACCAATCGTCAGCACCGCCCGTTTCAGTCGCACCTGTACCACCGGATCCGACACCGATGCGCCATTATTCTGCGCTTTGGACTCACAATTCAAGGCCACGTTGGTCCCGGAGATCCGGTGTCCATCACTCGTAACGCCCGGGATGGACACCTTTGCGGTCAGAATCGCATTGTCGACAGTTTCTTGCACCTGTCCGTAGACCCGCGCCCCTGCAAAACAGGTTCCGATGAGCAGCACTGCCAAGACCAACAAGCGAGTACCCATCTGATTCATGATCGTACTATACACGATATCTGGCGCTTCTCCAAGTAATTAGCGAACATTCGGGGAGATCTTGATGGCGCAAGGTGTGCCGAGATGACACTCGCGCCGACCCGAACAAAAGCACCGATAGTCACGGATTAGCGACGAGAACCGGCAACCTCGCACAAGAATCAGGTGCGGAACACCGCGCGGAATGCCAAACATCTCCTTTGGTATGTGGAGGGACGAGGAACTCTTTCTGGTGTTGACGCAAGAAGAAGCGTGGGAACTGATGTCCCGCTGCCTCAACAGCGCGGAACCCGACAACGAGACGAGCCGGGCGGTGTTGCGCAAGCTCGCGCGGATTCTGCAGTGCGCCCAGATGGAACCCGCGACGGATCAGCGCGCGGCGTAGCCCGGGGAGTTGGCAGTTTGCAGTTGGCAGTTGGCAGCTTGCAGTTGGCAGCTTGCAGTTTGCAGTTTGCAGTTTGGAGTTGGATTTCTGCCAACTGCTGACTGCTCACTGCTCACTGCCAACTGCTAGTTGCAGCCGTGAATCTGCCGCAGCGCGCGCTTGTTGAAGTACGCCAGCGCGGCCAACTCTCCGATCAGCGCCACATTCATCGCGAACGCGGCGATCGAGACGCCTGGCCACTTCATCGCCAGGCCGATCCCCAGCCCGACAAACAGCAGCCCCATGCCGACTCCGACCGAGGTCAGCCGCGGCATCGTCATGCGCGCCACAGTCAAGGTGCCGCGGGCGAAGCTCTGCAGCGCGCCGATGAGCGGGAACGCAACGCAGAGAATGATCGCGGCATGCGCCATCTCGGCGGTGTCGGCGGGGGTCTTCAGCAGTCCGGAAAGGAAGGCGAGATCGCCCCGCGTCAGCCAAAGCACGCCGAGCAGCGACGAGGAGAACACCCCGACTCCGATGCAGAAGCGCCGCAACTGGCGAACCGAGTCGGCATCCTTGGCGAGGGTAATGACGACCTCGGGCAAAGCATAGACGATCGTTCGGTGCATCCAGACGAGGGTGGTCGTCACCTGCCAGCCCGCCATCGCGAGCACGGAATCCGGGGATCGGGCGAGCGCGGCGCCGACGATCGGCCCGGCGCTGAGCGTGAGCATCGTCGTTGCGGTCAGCGGTAGGTGAAACTTCGCGAGATCGGACATGGACAGATCGGGGCCATCGACTTCCTCGGGCAAACCGGCGACCACCCGCCGGCTGACCAAGTGCACGAAGATCGCCTCGGACGTCACCGACGCCATCAGCGCAATCGCGACCGCCATCGTGCCGCTGACCTGGGCCGTCGATGCCACGCCAAAGCCGACGGTTGCAGCGAAGAACATGCGCACCACCGTGCCCACTCCCACCGGGCGGGTGTGGCCGTTGCGGATGAGTAGGCCCTGCTTATATCTGCGCCAACCGATCATCGCGCTCCACGGAATCATCACCGCCAAGGGGAGGCGAAGTTCGTCGGCCACGGCCACGGGAAGCCGCAGGATGTTCAGCGTGATGAGGGGATAGAGCGGGGTCAGCGTCACCAGTGCATGGACGACCGTGCACCAACCCATCACCCACCACACAAATCGGCTGATGAGCGCGAACCGCTTTCGATCTCGGGCGAGCGCGGTGGACGTGCTGAGCAGGTCGATGACCGGACTCTCGATCCACAGCGACATCGACATCAGCATCAGGAACGCTGCGATGTGGAGCTTGGCGTCGGGCAGCTGCGAGATGATGCGCAGCGATATCGGGGCCTCCGCCGACATGAACAGCCACGAAGCCGCAAGCGGAACATAGAAGCGAAAGATGCGGCTGGTGGTGAGTGGCCCGGTTGACAACGCGCCTCAAGGTACCCGGATCGACCCGTCTCGGATAACCTGTGCTTGGCCGCAATGGGAAGTCTCCGTTCGCAGCGTTGGTATAGCCTGACCGCCTCGTCGGTGCTCGAAAAGCTGGAAACCGCCGAGCAAGGCCTATCGACGCCCGAAGCCGCCGCCCGGCTGAAGACCTTCGGCACCAACGAACTTCCCCACGAGCCGCCGCCCACGCCGCTCGAGATCCTGCTGAGGCAGTTCAAGAGCCCGCTGATTTACATCCTGCTCATCGCCGCCGCGATCTCGCTGATGACGGGACAACCCGAGGACGCGGCTTTCATCGGGGTCGTGCTGCTCATCAACGCCAGCATCGGCGGCTATCAAGAGCTGCGGGCCGAACAGAGCAGCCGCGCGCTCCAGCACCTGCTGCATACCCAAGCCCACGTCTTGCGAGACGGACGTTTGGTCGACATCGATGCCGAGGAACTGGTGCCCGGAGACGTCATTCAGCTTGAGTCGGGAGGGCGCGTGCCCGCCGATGTGCGGCTGCTCTCCGCCCAAGCATTCGAGTGCGATGAGTCTTTCCTCACCGGGGAATCGTTCCCGGTGGCGAAGGACGCGGAGTGGCTCTCGGAGAGCGAAGTTGCCCTCGGCGAACAGCTGAGCATGGCGTTTGCCGGGGCGATCGTGGTGCGCGGGCGGGCGCGCGGCGTTGTCGTCTCGACCGGCCTGCGCACCGTCGTCGGCGAACTTGCGGTGGACGTCATGGCGTCAGCGGGCGGCGAGGCTCCGCTCATCGAGCGGATGGCGAAGTTCACCAAAGTCATCGCCCTGACCGTCCTGATCGCAACCGTCGTGGTCTCAGTGGTTGGCGTGGTCGTCCACGGCTACGCGTGGGATCACATGGTGATGTTTGGCGTGGCGCTCGCGGTATCGGCGATACCGGAGGGACTACCCATCGCATTGACCGTTGCCTTGTCTGTGGCGACGACTCGGATGGTCAAGCGCGGAGTGATCGTGCGACGGCTGGCGGCGGTCGAGGGGCTCGGCAGCTGCACGATGATCGCCAGCGACAAGACCGGAACCCTAA
Source organism: Fimbriimonadaceae bacterium (assembly GCA_024710805.1). Taxonomy (GTDB): domain Bacteria; phylum Armatimonadota; class Fimbriimonadia; order Fimbriimonadales; family Fimbriimonadaceae; genus JANJUB01. The sequence continues at coordinate 17,834 of JANJUB010000051.1, forward strand.
CCTGCAATGAACTCACCTGCCGCGAAGCGCTCACTCCAGACGGCGGGAAGTATCCGATTACCGGCGAGGGGTTTGCCCCAGTTGGCGAAGTTCAACGCGATGGTTTACCCGTTAGCCTCGACGAGGACGATGCTTTGCGCAGTCTCGCCGCGTGCGCCGTCCTCTGCAATGAAGGCGACCTGCGGCAGACGGGCGGCGAATGGACCTGGCTCGGCGACCCCACCGATATCGCGCTGCTCTCGTTTGGTGAGAAGCTCGCCATGAGCCGCGCCGTCTTGATCGAGAGCTACCCGCAGGTCGGCGCGATCCCCTTCGAGCCCGAGCGGCAGTTCGCCGCCACCTTCCACCGCAGCGGCTCCGAGACCTACGTCTTCGTCAAGGGTGCGCCGGAACGAATTCTCGCCATGTGCGACGACGCGGACTGGTTCTCAGAACGTGCCGCGAGCATGGCCGAACAGGGACTTCGGGTGCTGGGGTTCGCCGCGTCCCAAGTCGACGTCGTCGACGAATCGGCGGTCCCGCACAACTTGCAGTTCCTCGGCTTCATCGGCATGATCGACCCGCTGCGTCCGGGCGCAAAGGAGGCCGTAGCGGAATGCCAGAAGGCAGGCATCACCGTCAGTATGATCACGGGCGATCACCCGGTCACTGCGTTCGCCATCGCCCGCGAGTTGGGCTTTGCCGACGATCCCTCGCAAGTGGTTACCGGGGCCGAACTCGCCGATAAGTCCGAGGCGGAGTTAGCTGAGCTGGTGAAGTATGCCCGCGTCTTCGCCCGCACCACGCCCCGCGACAAGCTGAATCTCGTCGGTGCCGCTCGTGCTGCGGGCCACTACGTCGCCGTCACTGGAGACGGGGTGAATGACGCTCCCGCGCTGCGTGCCGCGAACATCGGTGTCGCCATGGGCAAGTCCGGAACCGACGTCGCCCGTGAGGCTTCGGAGTTGGTCATCGCCGACGACCAGTTCAGCACGATCATCAAGGGCGTCGAAGAGGGTCGCGTCGCCTACGACAATGTCCGCAAAGTCATCTATCTGGCCGCGTCCACCGGCGCCGCCGAGGTGCTCATCCTGGCCTTCGCGATGTTCACCGGCTGGCCGAACAACGCGGCCGGGTTGGTACTGCCTCTCATCCCGGTCCAGCTGCTCTGGCTCAATCTCGTCACCAACGGCATTCAGGATGTCGCGCTGGCGTTCGAGCCCCAAGAGGGCGACGTACTGGCCCGCCCCCCGCGCCGACCCGACGAGCCCATCTTCGACCGGCTAATGATCGAGCGGATCATCCTTGCCGCCGGGGTGATGACCGTCGTCGCCTACGGCGTGTTCGGCTATCTCATCGAAGTCGCCCTGTGGGAAGAGGCCCAAGCGCGGAACGTCGTCTTGCTGCTCATGGTGCTGTTCCAGAACGTCCACATCGGCAACTGCCGTTCGGAGACCATCTCGGGATACCGACTATCTCCGCTTCGCAGCCCGATTCTGCTCGGCGGTGTCCTGCTGGCCTGTGGCATCCACCTTGCGGCGATGCACATCCCGCTCACTCAGAGGCTGCTCAAGATCGAACCCGTCGACTTTCGCACGTTCGTGACCCTGTTCGGACTCGCAGTGACGGTCTTCCTCGCGATGGAGATCCACAAGGCGTGGCGCAAGCGGAAGCCGGTGACGCCCTAATCCCAGCGGCCCAAGAACAGCACTTCCGGTTCGAGGGTCACATGGTACGCCTCGGTCACTTTCCACCGCGCCAGCGCGGCCAGGTCACGGATTTCCGTCGCGGTCGCGCCGCCCACGTTGACGATGAAGTTCGCGTGCTTTCGAGACAGCATCGCCCCGCCGATGCGGTGGCCGCTGAGCCCCACGTTCTCGATGAGATAACCCGCCGGAACCACCCCCGCTTCCTTCAGCTTGGGCGGAAGGGTCTCCAACCGCTGCGCTAGATCAGCGTCGTTCACGTTCTTGAAGAAGCTGCCGGCGCTCGCCGAAGGGGGTTGCTTCGAGATCCGTTGCCGCTGGTAGTCGCGTGCTTCGTCGTAAATCGCTTTCTGCTTTCCGGATGGAAGTCGGAAGCGAAGCCGAAGCAAGACCGCCCGCGGGGGATTCTGCCTGCGCAAAACGCTATCGCGATACGAGAACTCCATCCACGCCGGGGACACCCAGCGTCGCTCGCCTTCGTGGACGATCTCGATCTCGGTAAGGAACTCCGAGACATTGCTTCGGTACGCGCCGGCATTGCTGACCAATGCGCCGCCGACCGTGCCCGGAATGCCGACCGCAAACTCCAGCCCCGCCAGTCCCTGCTGAGCCGTTTTCAGGAACAGCTCTTGGAAGCCTACGCCCGAGTCGACCTCCACCTCCCCGGAATCGCGATCGATTCTGAGCTCGCGCGTCTCGTTGATGATGACCGTCCCCGCTACTCCCGCATCGGAGGGCAGGACATTACTTCCCCAACCGAGCACGGTCAACGGATCGGGCTTCTGGTGACGGGCAGCGACGAGAGCCGCAAGTTCATCGACCGATCTTGCCTGAGCGAACCATTCTGCCCGTCCACCTGCCCGCAAGGTGGTGAAGGGGCGCAGGCTGACGTCCGGGATCAGTTGAGGCGGTTGCATGGTGTTCTGACTGAGTGCTCGTGGGCTACTGTTTCGGTGTGCCCTCGCTCTTGAACTCAGCTATCGACCCTCCGGTAAGGCGTCTTCGGTTGCGAAATCGCGGGCTCCATCAGATGGTCGGGGCGCAGTTCCTCGGGGGTAACCAAGCTCGCCCGCATGCGCAACTCAATCGCCCTCGCCGCCGAAGGAAACCGATCCGCGCTGCCCAGTCCAAAACCGACGGCGGACGCAGGCACATCAGCCGTGCGATACGGCGGTTCGCCGGGAACCCTCACAAACCACTCGCCCCTCCGACTCGGAAAGGCAACCGTTCGATCGGCGTCGATCAAGTCAAAGGCGCTCAGGCCGCGGGCCTGACGTTTGCCCGCAAACGCGAACGTCTTCGCCAACATCACGCCGACCCGAACCCCGATAAATGAACCCGGGCCCATGTCGGCGATCCACTCCTCGACTTCGCGGGAATCCGCTCCGTCCAGGAGGTCGTCGAGCATGGCGAGGCAAGCCGCGGAAGCCGCACGCGGCGCCTCCTGCGAGCGCTCGACAATCTCACCGCCGAGCAGTTGCACGGCGACCGAAGCTACCGCGCTCGAAGTCGAAAACGCGACAATCACGAACCCGCCGCTTTCGGTTCAATGCTCATCGTTTGGGCGAGACGTGCGATCAGGTCGCGCTGCGCAGCCGCGGTCTTGGCATCGGTGGCGCTCCACGAGCCCAGCCAGTAGTAGTCGCCCGTCGCCCCAACCAAATCGAACGTGAAGATCGAACCCGAAGCAGCAGTACCTTCACGCCAGATCATCATGATTTGGCTACCGCTCAGACTCCGCACGGGACCGTGCTCCTCGCGCTTCGTGACCTTATCGAACTGACCCAGGGACTGCCCCGACTGACGAAGGAGCGCCTTGCCGGGAGGGTCGTTCTCGTTGGCATTATAGGCTCGGAGGGTGACCTTACCGGTTAGGCTCGGATGGGTCGCCGAAAGACCGTTCCCGTCGGCGGCAAACGTCCACTCACCCGAATATCGGATGGTCACGGGAATGTTGCCGGCAGTCGTCTCAGCGAGGCGATCACCCATGACCGGCACTTTGACATCTTGGCTGGGCTGCTTCCAGGTCGTGCGTTTCTCGGGACGATCGGGCCGCCGGAGATCCTCAGATTGCGGCACGGTCGGATCGAACGCCTTGGGCAGCTTGCCTCCCTCGGTGCGAATCGTCTGGAGTACGTTGCGCGTCTGCGCGAGCGCCAGCTCGAAATCGTCGGTATTGGCAGTCAGCCGCCAGAGGAACTTGCGCCTCGTGTCCGCGTAAATGAGACCGCTGTCGGAAGTCTTGCCGATGCCATTCTTCTCTTCCCACGTCGTGCGTGTCATGAGCATCGGCACCGTGAGAATCTCTTCTTGCCATTGCCGCGCGACTTCGCGCTTCAGCTGTTTGGCCGCATTTTCCTGCACGGCTTGCCAAGTCGGAATGTCGTTCGTGAACGTGACTCCATAAATCTCAAGCTGGGCCGCCCGATCGGTGCCTGTGACAGTGAACACGAATCGGTGGCTGTCCCGCGTTTTCGTCAGCTTCCAGGCTCGCGGTACCGACAGTTGAAAACCGGTCTCGATATGGTCGAAAACCACATTGTCGGCCACCTGAGGACCGGCCATCACCCACAACATTCCAAGGAACACACTCATGACTTCTCCTCTAGCGGACGATTGGCGACGGGCAGCAGGATCACAAACTTTGCCCCGCGCCCATGTTCCCCGTCTTCGTAGACGGTACCGCCGTGGGCATCCACAATGCCCTTCACGATCGAAAGACCCAAACCCATTCCCTTCACGCGCCCGCTATAGAACGGCTGGAAGATCGTCGCCTTCTTGTCGTCTTCTACGCCAGGACCGGTATCTGCGACCTCGATCATCACGTACATCCCACCCGGAGGAACCCGGCCCTTCTTGATCGCATCCGGAGTCGCCACCGCGGTTTGCACGCGCAACTCGCCTTCTTGGACATAGTTCATCGAGTTCTCGATGAGTTCCGACAGGGCGCGGCGAAGCTTCTTGCTGTCGACGACGATTTGAGGCAGCGAATCTCCGAGAACGAGGCTCAGCCGCACGGGGGTGCGCCGCGGGAAGATCTCCTGGGTTGTCGTCTCCACCAGTTCGTTCAGGTCGACCGGCTCGGGAGACAGCAGCGTCGCCGTGAGGAAGTCTCGGAACTCGTGCAAGATCTCTTCGATCCTAAGCACGTTGACTTCGAGCGAGCGATGGAGCGACTCGATGGGTTCCCGCGGCAAGTCCGGCAGCTTCAGCACGTGGCCAAGTTCGTTGACATCACCCTTGAGCGCAAAGACCCGGTTGCCGATCATGTGTGAACTCTTCGCGCTGAGTTCTCCCCAAGCGGCCATGCGCTCTGACCGGAGCAGCCGGCTGAGCGAGCGCACATTCTCAAGCGTGCTCGCAAACTGCTCGGCGATCGCGGTCAGCACGCGGACATCGGCACCCGTAAATCGATTGTCTAGGTGCCGATTCTCTGAGACCTTGCGAAGCACCCGGAGCACGCCCAGGCACCGTCCACGGAACACGACGGGCACCGCCACAAAGCTCGCGATTTCCTCGTCGGGGAACTCCACGTTCTTGCCTCGCCACCGGGGGTCCTGGCGCGGGTCGTGAGTAAGTACGGCTTGGCCTGTTTCTGCTACCCACCCCGTGAGCCCCTCGCCACGCCGGTATCCCAGCTTGCCCACCTGATCCTTCAGCCGCCCAACCGAGCCGCGAAGCACGAACTCATCGCGCGCGGGATCGAGCAAGAACACCGAGAATGCCTGAAACCGCAGCACCTCGCCGGCGATCCGGATGACGCCACGGACCGCCTCGTCTTCGGACTGGGCGCGATCCAAGGCGTGACCAATCTCGACCAGCGCCTCTTCGCGGATGGTTGCATCCGCGCGATTGACGACCACCGAGGCGCACTCGGCAAGCGAGTGCAGCAAGTCCAGAGTGTCCTCGTTATACGCATCCGCTCCGTCGGACTCCACGTTGAAGACCCCGCGAGCTCGACCGTGGGTGTCGCGAATCGGCACCGCCATCTCGCTACGGGTGGTCGCGAACATCTTCACGTACCGAGGTTCGTTCTCCACATCGCCCGTGATGAAGGGCTGACCGGTCGCCCCGACATAGGCAACGATCCCCTCCCGAGTTGTGAGGGCGATGCGCGCCTCGTTGTGCTGCTCACTCCACTCAGGTCCGCTTCCGTACGCGATCTCCAACAAACCTGCTTCTTCGTCGAGCAGGGCGATCAGCGCATTGCGGCTTCGGGTCAGTTCCAGAGCCGCCCGCGTCAGCCCCTCAAGGGCGCGCGCAGGATCGGTCTCCGCGTTGACCATCGCCAGCAGCGGGCGGAACGAGTTCACGTGGAGATTATGGCCCCCGGCTCGATTCCGGATTGGCTGAGCGTTGCCAAGAGACCCTCGGCCTCGGGGAAATCAAGCTCTGGAACCTGGTGGCGTCGGACGGCGGTCGCGACGGTTACGTTCGCGATGCGCATCCGCCGCATGAACCAGTTGCCCGATTGCTCGCACCACTGAATGGTCGACCGCGGCACAAACTCGACGGTCTGCCGGAGGACTCCCGAGCGGATCATGAGGAACTCTTGATCGACGCGCCACCCGGCCCTTCGGAACTGAGCGCCTGAAATCAGCACCGCCCAGAGCAGAATGACACCCACCAGGGCAAGCCACGAGGTCACCGGGACGTCGAGGATGTCGGCTTCTCGGATCGAGTAAGACGCGCCCCACAGGATCAGTACGAGAATGCCCCAGGTCAGCGACCGAGAAATGATGCCTCGGCGAATGGACTTGCGGCTGATCGGGCGCCACTCGATCCCCGTCGCCGTACGACCCGGATACACGAACCCGACGAGACGATTCACGCGCGTGCCGTGGACGATCGGCGACAACGTCACGCCGCCGGTCGCAATCTTCTCATCGAAAGATCCAAGGGCATCGGCACGGACTTCGGCATAACCAAACCAGCGATACAGCAACGGCCGGGCGACCGTGAGCGCCTGCACCCGCCGAAGCGGCAGCAGCACCTCAGTCTGAGCCAGCAGCCCGTAGTGCATGCGCAACCCCTTCTCATACCGGTCGATGCGGAAGCCGCCGTACTTGATCACGGTTGCCACAATCGACACGGCCCAGCCCACAAGGAAGAGGCCGAGCGTCAAACCGATCCACGCCATCGGGCTCAACGAGAGGTTCTCGCCGGAACGGATCAGGTTATCGATCGCATCACCTTGGACGCCGAACTGGAGAAATCCGAATGCCGACGCGAGAATCCAGAGCGCACGGTTCTGCAGCGCCCCGGCCACGATCAACTCCCTATTGGTCAGCATGTACAGCGCGGGCGGAAGTTCGAAAGACGGCCCCTTCTCGGTACTGACCACGCTGAGGAGCCTCGACCTCAGATTCTCCGCATCCTCCTGACTTAACGAAGACAGTTGGGCCTCGGTCTGCAAGCCCGCCGCCGTCTCGACCACGACCGTACACACCCCGATCAGCCGTTCGATAATGCTGCGTTTGATCGTGACGTTCTGGATGCGGTCAAGCGGAATCGTACGATGTTGCTTCCAGATGCCGCCCTTCTGCACCACCAACGCCCCAGACTGGATACCGTAGCGGGTGATCACGTAGCGATAGACCGACGAGAGCACGCCCAACCCGCCGAGCCCCGCCATGACGATCTCAAACGTAGCATCATCCCGCCCTGCCGAAGTGAGCGCCAGCACGACGATCGCAAACACAAACTGCCGAACAAACTCGAACAGATTGACGACGATCGTAGCGGGATGGAGCCTCTGCATAGATCAGGCATCCGGATCGCGCGTATCGAGCAACTGCTGGCGCAAGAACTCGGCCTCGCTGTGCGTGAGGCCAGGAATCGCCGCCACACTGCCGATCATGCCCGCCGTGTGGATGACCACCTGTTTCAGCCCAAACCGTCGATCCAGCGGACCCTCGTTGATATCGATGTGCTGGATGCGATCGCGAGCCACACAGCGCCGCGTCTGCCAGAACACGCCCCAGGTCATCACGAGGTCCTGTTCCCGAAGCTGATAGGTCCAGTTCGTCCACTGACGATCCACCAGGATCAGCGACGGCAGCGAGATCAGAACCGCTAGCCCTCCCCCCGCCGCCAGCCCCACCCATCGTGGCTGATCGAACGCACCGGCCAGAGCAACGCCGATGAGAAGAAAGATGCCGGACGTGACGAGCAGCGAGATACCCGCCGAGAGCCGCCAGACGGTCTTGATCGCCGGGTGAATCGACCGGACTCCAGTGGTTTGCACGGGAGGACGCGGGCCGGCCCCGGGCATCATTGCTTGATCGTCCGGATCTTGATGTTGCGGAACGCCACCAAGCCGTGATCACCTTGAATCGCGATCAGCCCCTTCTCAGCCTTGGCGAACTGCGGGAAGCGGGAAAACTTGCTCTTCTTCACGCGCGCTACGAAATCCTCGCTACCGAGCACGTACTCGTAGTACTTCACCCCGTTCACGTAGGTCTCGCACTTGCTGGGCGACACCACAATCCGAATCTGATTCCATTCGCCCGCCGGCTTTGCCGCGTCGACGCCTGGTGCCGGCTGATACAGTTGATACAGGAGGCCGGTGGTTTCCACGCCATCCTGCCGAGGATGGTCGTAAAGCTGGACCTCGGGACCACTGTGCCACGCGGCCGCCCCATCTTCGGTCACGCGGAACATGATGCCGCTGTTCTGACCCTTGCCCAGATTCGCCTCGATGCTCAGCTCGAACCAATCGTAGGCGTCGGTGGTAACGATGTCGCCGGCCTTGCTCGAATCGACAATTGTGAGGGTGCCGTCCTTCACCTGCCAGCCATCCGAAATGGCCTTGGCCTTGTAGTTTCGCCAGCCAGCGGTGGTCTTGCCGTCGAACAGTAACTTCCAACCGGCTTCGACTTCGGCGGGCGTCAGCGTGTTGTGGGCCGGAGCCTGAAGAACAAGGGAGAGAGCCAGCGCAGTCACCATAATCTATACATTCTGACTGACTGTAAAGCCGGAGCGTTGCGCGAAAGGCCGCATCAATTCGGCACAATTGCCGATGCGCGGAACATCGGGGGCGGGAAAGCAATCATTGTAATCACGACACCTTCGGGTGACGCGCGAAAAGAGGTCTACGACGCCGCTCCGGACTCAATGGCGAGGTCGGGCGGCGTTCTCTCCGTTTGGTAGAGCGGCGGATTGCATTGGGCTCAGGAGGATTTGGGTTGAACAGAAAAGTCGCATTTGCCTCGAACGAGGTTGCTCCGTTTGCCAAGGTCGGCGGCCTCGCCGACGTCGCTGGATCGCTGCCGAAGGCCCTGAAAGCTCGCGGACATGACGTACGCATCGTCATGCCCGCCTATCAAATGGTGCTCGACGCAACGCAGCCTAAGCCGCTGCTGGGTGGCGAACCTCTGGATGTCGAGTGCGGACCGCATTGGAATGAGCGCGCCTATCTGTGGGAGACCACGCTCGGCGACGTCCCGGTGTGGCTTATCGGCTCCGACCATTACTTCCGCGATACCGTCTCCAGCCAGACCGTCTACCTCCCGGGCGCTGAGCAGCATCTCTTCTTTGCCCGCGCCTTTATGGCCCTTGCCGAAAAGAGCGGCTGGATTCCTGACGTCATCCACGCGAATGATTGGCACACCGGCTTCATGCCCGTCTTCCTCCGCGAAAGTGCTCCCCCGGCGTGGAGTAATACGGCCAGCGTTTTCACGATCCACAACCTCGCCTATCAAGGCGAGTTCGGCCCCGACCTCTTGGCCGAGTGCGGACTGCCTTGGAGCTTGTTTAATCACCATCAGCTCGAGACCTACGGTGCTGTCAACTTCCTGAAAGCCGGGAGTGTGTTCGCCGACCAGGTCAACACGGTCTCTCCGCGTTACGCCGAAGAAATCCAAACGCCCGAGTTCGGTTGCCGCCTTGAGGGGCTCATGAAGCACTTGGCCTCGCAACAGCGGCTCAGCGGCATCGTGAACGGCATCGACCAGCACGAGTTCAATCCGGAGATCGACCCGCACATTCCGGCCCACTTCTCGGCCAAGGATCTGGCAGGCAAGGCGACATGCCGAGCCGAACTCCGCAAGGAGTTAGGACTCGATGACCGACCCGGAGTCCCGCTGTTCGGCGTGGTTAGCCGCCTCAGCAATCAGAAGGGCATGGACTTGATCCTCGAGATCTCCGATGCCCTCATGAACATGCCCGCGCAGCTAATCGTCCAGGGTCTCGGCGACTCGTGGATTGCCGAACAGATGCGCCACCTCGAGGTCCGCTACCCGCACCAGATGCGATTCGTGGAGCGGTTCGACGCGCCCCTCGCTCAGCGCGTATATGCGGGCTCCGACCTGTTCCTGATGCCCAGCTCCTTCGAGCCGTGCGGCCTCGGACAGCTGATCGCCATGCGATACGGCACGATCCCCGTCGTCCGCTACACCGGCGGCCTCGCGAACACCGTACAAGATGCCCACAACGGCTTCGTGTTCGCCGATTACCAACCCGATGCGCTCCTCGCCACGGTCCAGCGTGCAGTTTCCGCCTTTTCCGACCCTGAGCACTGGAACCGCCTTGTGCAGGGTGCGATGGCGACCGACTCAGGTTGGGACCGCAGCGCCGCCGAGTACGAATCCATTTACGAGCGGGCCATCGCCTCGCGACGCGTTCATCAGGCCGCATGAAGATCCTTTTGATCGGCGGCTACGGCATGCTCGGTTCCGATCTGCGCGAGGAGTTCGTGCGGCGGGGATGGGAAGTGGCCGCGCCGACGCTCGAAGAGGTCGACATCACCGATCCGATCCAGGTTGCGGGATGTGCCGAGGTGGCCGGAGATTGGGTCGTCAACGCTGCCGCTTACACCGCGGTGGACAAGGCTGAGTCCGAACCTGACGAGGCGATGATGGTGAACGGCCTCGCGGTCGGTTATCTCGGGCAAATGGCGGCGATGGCGGGGTCGAAGTTTCTGCACATCAGCACCGACTTTGTGTTCGATGGCACGAAGTCCGAGCCGTACACCGAAGACGACGCCACGAACCCGCTGGGCGAATATGGACGTTCGAAGCTGGTCGGCGAAGAGCAGGCGCTCTCCCATGCGGGAGTTGTCGTGCGTACAGCGTGGCTGTTTGGTCCGAACGGCGGGAGCTTTCCGCGGACGATGATCCGGGTGGCGCGCGAGGGCAAACCACTGCGCGTCGTCGCCGATCAAACGGGCTGCCCGACCTACACCCGGGACCTTGCCCGCGTCATCGCGGACCTCATCGCCAAGGACGCCTACCCCGGCGTGTACCATGCGGTCGGCCCCGATACAATGTCGTGGCATCAGTTCGCCGTGCGAACTCTAGAGGCAGCGGGTATCGACTACGAGGTCGCTCCCATCTCCACCGCCGACTACCCGACTCCGGCAAAGCGCCCCGCCTACAGCGTGCTGAGTACCGCGAAGATCGCGGCGATGGGAATCGCTCCGATGCGGCCGACCGACGAAGCGCTGGCCGAGTTTGTATCTCGGCTCGGCTAACGTATAATCCTCTCGTGGCTGGATTCACGACGCACCGCGGACGCATCGCGGTTTACAACGCCGATCACGTCGACACCGATCGCATCATTCCTGCTCGGTTCCTCACGATGATCACCCGCTCGGGCTATGGCGAGCTTGCCTTCAGCGATGTGCGCGGCCCCGAGTTTCCGCTCGATGCCCCCGAAGCCAAGGGCGCAACCCTCCTCGTCGCCGGAACCAACTTTGGCTGCGGATCTTCCCGAGAGCACGCGGTGTGGGCGCTTCAGCAAGCCGGTTACCAGTGCGTGATCGCCAAGAAGACCGCAGAGACCCCCGGTTTCAGCGACATCTTCCGCCAAAACGCCGCAAACTGCGGCCTGCTCCTTATCGAACTGGAAGAAGCTGACCATGCCCAGTTGGTTCAAGCGGGAACGGGAGCGCAGGTCGAGGTCGACCTACCCGCCCAGACCGTCTCCCTGAACGGCCAGAAGTTCCGATTTGAGATCAATGCCACGGTCAAGGACGCGATCGTTAAAGGGCTCGACCTGATCGGCACAACCATGGAGCTTGACGACGCGATTTCGCAGTACGAGGCGCGATCCACGGCCTACGTCCCCAAGGCGGAGACGGTCGCGTGAGAGCGTCCTGGTTCGTGTTCGCCGCGCTCGTGCTGGCCTCCTGCCAGTCGTCCACCCCCACAGCTTCCAATACCCCGACGCCCGAACCGGCTCCGAATCCGACACCCGTCGCGCCCGACCCCAAGCCGGCCGCGGTCACCCCGGAACCGGAGAAGCCCGTCGAAGAGCCGCAGAAGAAAGATCCCAGCCACAACCCCTCACGCATCTATCAGGTGAAGGAGCTTGAGACCACGGTCGTTACGATCGGCAAGAACAAGCTGACCGCGTGGGTCATGGACACGGACTCCAAGCGTACCGAGGGCATGATGTTCCTCCAGAAGAACGAGCTCAAGGCCAACTCCGCGATGCTGTTCGTGTTCCCCGACGAACTCGACCGCAGCTTCTGGATGCGAAACACCTACGTGCCTCTGGACATCGCCTACATCGCCGCAAACGGCCGTATCGTCTCGGCGAAAGCGATGAAAGCGCTTGACGAGACCGGCGTGCCGAGCGATGGCCCCGCAATGTATGTGCTGGAGATGCAGCAGGGTGCTTTCAAGCGGCTGGGGATCAAGGCCGGCATGAAGGCGATCATCGACCCGAAGGTCAAGTCGAAGTAGCGTGACTCACTCTCTCCGCGGGTGAGGGGTGAAGCGTTCGGATCCACACGTCTGGGCGGTCCTGGGTAGCTGTACTCGCCCCACATGACATCAACCCTCAGTCTCGCTTCGCGATCGAGCTCTACTTGAGAGGGAGTGTTCATTGCCGCGCGAGCCCAGCATCTCCGAGCTATTCCGTGCCATCCCAAGGTAGAACCCGCCCATGGCGATCCGTTCCACCCTTCTCGCCCTTGCCCTGCTGGCGGCGACGCCCGCAATGAGCCAGAATCCACCGATGGCTTCTCCGATTCCCCACGAAGTGCCCAAGGTCGATCTCGGCGAGTGGACCCGAGGTAGCGACCTACAACCGGTCGTCGAGCGATTCGTCGCCGACCGCAATCTGCTCCGTCGCTCGCTCGCGATCAGCGGCAGCCCGCAGGGCCGCGCGACCTGGAAGACGTTCTACACCCAGTGGCAGAAAGAACTCGCCAAAGTGCCCTTTGCCAAGCTCACCTTCGATGGACAGGTCGACTACCTGCTGCTCAAGAACCACTTGGCCCGAGAAGCGCGGCAGAACGAGCTGAGCGAGCCCAAGGCGAAGGAAGGCGAGAAGTGGGTGCCGTTCGCCCAGACCATCTGGGACCTGCGCGAGAAGCTCCGCCGGATGGAGAAGATCGAGCCGGAGAAGCTGGCGACCGAGATCACCACACTCGAGAAGACCATCGCCGCCGAGTCTGCCAAAGTCGACAAAGCCAAGCCCGTCGATCGCGGACAGGCCAACCGCGCCATTCAGACCGCAACCACCGCCAAGGAAGAGTTGAAGGAGTGGTTCGACTTCTACAACGGTTACGACCCCATGTTCACCTGGTGGGTGGCGGAGCCCTACAAGCGCACGGATGCCGCGCTCGACGCGTTCATCGGCAAGCTGAAGGAGAAGCTGATCGCGAACCCCAAGGAAGAGGAGCGCGTACCGCCGATCGGCGCGGAGGGGCTCCAGGCCGACCTGACCGCCGAGATGATCGTGTACTCAGCCGCCGAACTGGTGGAGATCGCGAACAAGGAGTACGCCTGGTGCGAAGCGGAGGCCAAGAAGGCGAGCCGCGCCTTGGGCTTCGGCGATGACTGGCACAAGGCGATGGAGCACGTAAAGGGACTCCATGTCGCGCCCGGCGAGCAGCCCGAGATGATCCGCGAAATGGCGATCGAAGCGATCGACTATCTTGAGAAGCGCGACTTGCTGACCATCCCCGACCTCGCCAAGCAGACCTGGCGCATGACGATGATGTCGCCCGAGCGCCAGCGCACCAGCCCGTTCTTCCTGGGCGGCGAGGTGATCATGGTGTCGTTCCCGACGAACACGATGTCGCATGAAGAAAAGCTCATGAGCATGCGGGGCAACAATCGCCACTTCGCCCGCGCGACAGTGCATCACGAGCTTATCCCTGGGCATCACATGCAGGGCTTCATGACCGCGCGCTACCGGCCCTATCGCGGTCTGTTCAACACGCCGTTCTGGGTCGAAGGTTGGGCGCTGTATTGGGAGATGCTGCTGTGGGAGATGGGCTTCCCCGCGACACCCGAGAACAAGATGGGCATGCTTTTCTGGCGGATGCACCGGTGCGCGCGGATCATCTTCTCACTGAGCTACCACCTCGGCACCATGACGCCGGAGCAATGCGTGGATCTGCTGGTCGAGAAGGTCCGCCACGAACGATCCACTGCCGAGGCTGAGGTGCGCCGCAGTTTCAATGGTTCGTATCCTCCGCTCTACCAAGCCGCGTACATGCTGGGCGCGTTGCAGATTTGGCGGATGCGCGAGGAGTTGGTCGACACCGGCAAGATGAAGGAGAAGGAGTTCCACGACGCGTTGCTGAAGGAGGGTCCGATCCCGATCGAAATGATGCGGGCGATCTTCACGAAGCAGAAGCTGTCGGCGGACTGGCAGCCTTCGTGGCGCTTCTATCCGGGCATCGAGAAGGGTGTTGCGAAGAAGAAGTAGCCGCCAAGCTCCCCCTCTCCTCTATGTGCACTTGTCTTCGCGGGGAGGGGGGTGGGGGGTGGGGAAATGAACCTCCGCATCGCAGAAATCTTCACGTCCATCCAGGGCGAGGGCGAGCGGCTTGGCGTGCCCTCGGTGTTCGTCCGCATCAGCGGGTGCAACTTGCGGTGTCGTTGGTGCGATACGCCGTATGCCTCCTGGAATCCGGAAGGGCCGGTGCGAGCGGTGGCAGACATCCTTGACGAAGTTGCCGCGACGGGCGTGAAGGATGTCGTGGTGACCGGCGGAGAGCCGATGCTGTTCGACGCCGTCGAGCCCCTCCTGCACGGCTTGGCGGCCAACGGCCACTACGTAACGGTCGAGACGGCGGGCACAGTCTTCCGCGATGTGCCGATCGATCTGCTCTCGGTGAGCCCGAAGCTCGCGAACTCCACGCCCGACGATCCCGACTGGCGCGAGAGGCATGAAGCGACGAGGTCCGACCTGAACCCGCTCCGCCAACTGCTCGCGCAGTATCGGCATCAGCTCAAGTTCGTGGTCGATCCGGACGACGATCTGGAGTCTCAAGATCGAGAGATCCACGCACTCTTGGAGACGGTCGGTGCCTCGGCTTCCAAGGTGATGATCATGGCCGAGGGCACCGACTCGGAGACCCTTCATCGGCGGGGACGGGTGTTGGTGGAGTGGTGTATCGAGCGCGGCTATCGGCTCACGCCTCGATTCCACGTCGATTTGTTTGGGAACACGCGCGGGACGTGAGGTATCATACACATCTCAGTCGTGGGGGCATAGCTCAGCTGGGAGAGCGCTTGCATGGCATGCAAGAGGTCAGGGGTTCGAGCCCCCTTGCCTCCACCACGAACTCCAGTCCCCGATTACCCGCGGCCTAGTCAGACGTACCCGCGAATCGGTCGGCCTCGACAAACAGCTTCAACGTTGGTCGCTCGATCTGGATCGTGATGAGCATGGCCGTTCCAATGAGGGCGGCTGCTCCCACCAGCGCTCGATCCAACATCGACGGCGGACCGAGGTTGCTAAAGGTCCCGGCCAAGTAGACCATCGTCAAAAAGCACACGAAGAGGGCTAGCAGATACGGTGCGGCGGGCGTGTAACGGCCCAGTTCCCCTTGAACGACTGATTTTCGCAAAGCGCGCACCTGGCGACCGAGAATCGCTCGGTAGGAGAGGATCACACCAGCCAGCGTTGCGGCGATGACCCAGCGACTTGGGGCGACCTGTTCCATTGGCAATCCGTAGCTTGCCATGTGCAGCAGCTTGATGAGCAGCATGCCTCCGAATCCCAGCACAACAAAGTCCTGGACACCACCGATCGCCGGATAGTCAGGAAATCTCACCACAAGCAAGAATGTGATCGACTTCAAGATCAAGAGCGATGACAACAGGGCCACAACACTGGTGATCATCAGGTGCCGTCGGACGTTCGCTACCAGGACCTGATCGAGGATGTCTGCCCGAGCCCTCAACCTGTCGAGTGCCGGATGATCCGCAAGCTTCGGGTCCTTGTCGAGTTCATGAACGATGAGAGCCACTGCGCCCGCTGACTCAAAGAACTCTCCAGAAGTACCATGCAGACCGATCATCTGACCCGCGATCTGCGACTGATCGAAACCCATCGCCTCCAGATACTGAGATACCTCGCCTTCGGCCCGGGTACGCGCCTGCTCGACCGAAACGGCTTGGGCATTAACTTCGGCCAGCATGAGCGCTCCAATAAAGCAGATAACGCTCGCCACCGCCAACGAGAGCGACACATGCCGCAACACCACGCCATGAGCCGCAACGTGCGCGCGGGTCGCCCGCTGAGCATCTAGGGCTTCGAGACCCAGCATGACGGCAAGAACCGTTATTGCGAATCCGCCGAGGCCTGCCAGCAGTCCGCTGTATCCGACGGACATCGAGCCATAGTCAAAGGGAAACGGGTCGGCTTTGGGGGTCGCAATCGCCAACGCAGTCGTCACAAAGGTCACGAACGCGAGGTAGTAGGCCCAAGTCGTAATGCCGCGCACTATTGTGAAGGACGGACCTGGTCGCTTCGTCGGTGCGCACCGGACGAGGGGTTCCCATCCTTACCCACGGCATGAGTGCGCGTTGCCAAGCACTAGAGGGACGCCTTGAACGTGGCGGTAAGCAGGCGCCATGCATGAGAGGTTACTGCACGCTCCAGCCGCAAGAGAGACTGCCTGATGCTGGCAGATATGCGTGAGAGAGCACTCACCATGGATTCCATCCACTCCATAATGTCAGCATGAAAGTCATTGCGCTTCGCCTTCTCCCTGCCTTGGCGATTGCTTCCGCAGCCATGTTCTGTTCGCATGCAGAAGCTCAAGCGACTTCCCGAGGTTCGGTGGTTGTCTACCCCGTGGTTTTCGACAAGTCGGGTACCGACACCTCGCGGGCGAAGGCCAAGGAGGCGATGAACGAGATCTTCAAGAAAGGCGGATTCAAGGTGGTCGAGGAGACCGGCGCCGCCAAGACATGGAGCACGAAGAAGTTCTCGACACCGACGATCACGCGGCCACCGAGCAAGGAGAACCTCGTCTCGCTGGGCAAGTCGCTCGGCGTGAAGTACGTCTGCTCAGCCTCGGTGACCTTCCACACCCGCTCGATCTGG
>JANJUB010000193.1 GCA_024710805.1 Fimbriimonadaceae bacterium
GATCACCGCGATCTGTCCCGCTGCGATCAGCTGATACACCTTTGAACGACTCAGCGATAGCTGATCTGCGGCGTCCGCGACTTTCACCAGTAACTTCATAGAGATGCTCCTTCTCCGCGACGAACCACCTAGGTCCGCGCACACCTCTATTGACTGCCAGAAACTTACATGAAAACCCTACGTTTCGAAGCGTCCGAAAACGTAGGGTTTTTTGGGTTCAATCACTATCAAATCAGCTGCGCACTCTGCGTCCAGGTTTATCTCGCCCGCTTCTTGCGTTGCGAGTATTCCGGTTCGTCGATCCACTTCTTGACTCTCGTGAGCGCCTTCTCGACGGCCTTGTGGCCGCAGCCGTTCACCTGCGCGATCTTATCAGGCGGCCATCCCAACACAATCCGTTCGACCGCCATCTTGAACATTTTCGTGTCTTGAATCTCGGGACACTTCTTGAATCCTGCTTGCTCCAGATCAAGCTCGAGTTTGTCGGCATAGTCCTGCACCGCCTTCTTAAACGCGAACTCGATGAACTTCTTGAATCTCCGTTGGGTCATCATCGTCGGGTCATAGCCCTCGAAGCGAAACACAAACTCCCGCAGATAGCTAAGTCGAGGATCGTCCTCGACCACCCACTCGCCATCCGGTCCTTCTCGGGTGGCGCGAACCTGCGCCTCGATGCTGTTGACCGACGGTGGATCGCCCATCATCGAAGCATAAGCGTTGAATCGGTGCTCCTCCCGCTCAGGACCGAAGGGATAGGTGCTCATCTGGCCCGGCGAGCTGATATACGGGGCGATGCCCATGCTAGGGCCGTCATCCTCCTTGAGACTGTCCCTGTTGTAGTGCCCGAGCGCGGTGACAAAGTCCTCGACCATCCAGTTTGCCAGCCGGTAGCGTTCCGCCCAAAGCATGAGCTCGTCCACCAGATCTCGTAGTGCGTCCTTTCCCTCGACGCCGGCTCTCTCCAGTTCCGCTTCATGATCATCGAGCCACCCGGGGAAACCATCCCGCACCTGCTGGAAAAAGTCGAAGATCCAGTCCGCGAAGGTTGCCCGCGCGGGCACCTTGATCTTCTTTGCGGAGCCTCTCTTCTTCGCCGGCACCGCGTCCCACGCATCTTGCTCGGCCTGATACACCCTGCGCAGCCGGGGCACCATTGCCTCGAGCTCTCTTAGGACTTGGGGTGCGACGTCGCGAATCGTGAGCAGAAAGTAGGATTGGGCCAAGCGCTTCGGATTCTCCCTACCCGTAGTGCCCGGCTTGTAATACTCTGCGCCTCCGATCCGCTTGTCGTAGATGCCGTTGTTCCAATCATCGGGAGTGGTCAACCTAGCCGCCTTGTCCGCCTTAGGCATTTCCATGCTCTATGGACGTGCACAGACTGTCCACTAGTCGCGTGGATGACCTCAAGCCGGAACGGTCGAGGGAAAGATGCGGCTTTCGCCCCCATTGCGGGTCACATGAAACTGCTCTGCTGTCAACCTGCTGTCAATCTGCGTCGAAACGGTCCTATTTGGGCGAGCAAGTATAGGTTCATTTGAACTGGAGCCGGTGACAGGATTCGAACCCGCGACCCGCTGTTTACAAAACAGCTGCTCTACCCCTGAGCTACACCGGCATTTGCCCCTGAAGGATACCTTCGCCAAGCAGAAAGGGCACCAACCTAGGGAGGGTGCCCAAGTAAACACGGATGAAGTGGCTAGAGCCTACTTCTTTCGAACTCGAGTGCGGACCAGGCGATATCCGCCATCGCCGGGGACCAGTTTGTATCCGGCAGGGACTTGAGCAAGCGCCTTTGCCAAGGTATCGGGCATTTCGACCGATTTGCGGGACCGCTTCGCTCGGCCTCGTCCGCGGGACTTGGGAGTCAAGGCGGCGGCGGCGGCGGTGCCATCAGCCTCAGGAGCCAAGGGCGTAAGGGACTTCGGGCCAACCTCATAAATCTCCGACGAGGAGCCGAAGGAGAGGAAGAGATAGCCGTCACCGGAGATCATTCGCGCATCGACCGGCAAAACGAACTTCTTAACGCCGACTCGGACGGTGAGGACGCCGGTCTTCGGCGTCGCCTTAAACTTCAAACTGTTCTTCAATGACTTGACGTTCTTCATGAACACCTCTACCTTTCAAAGATACCCGAGAACCTCAGAATGTATCGTAATGCCCTAAATTGTCGATCAAGCGAGTCTGCCCCAACTTAGCGGCCACGATCATCCGGCCTAGGCTATCCTTCTCGGTAAGCGGCTCCATGCTATCTGGGTCAACGTAGGCTACGTATTGAACTTCAAACCCCGCATCAACCAACCTAGATTCGGAGTCCGCAAGGACTCTGGGCACGGGTGCACCATTGGCGATGCTAAGTAAGCCTTGTCGCAGGGTTTGCGGAAGCACTGCCGCCGTAGCTCGGTCGGTGTCTGATAAGAATCGATTGCGACTGGAGAGGGCAAGTCCATCTGCCTCTCTCACTGTGGGCTCAACATGCATCTCGATAGGGAACTTGAGACCACGAATCAATGCTTGGATTACCGCACATTGCTGAAGGTCTTTCATTCCGAAGAAGACGTCGGAAGGCTGCACGATCATGAACAGCTTAGCAACCACGGTGGCCACGCCTTCGAAGTGCCCGGGGCGCCACTCACCTTCCCAGCGACTGCTCACACCTTCGACGCGTACCCAAACACGGTCTTCTCCGTAGATATCGCTTACTTCCGGTGCATAGATAACATCTGCACCAGCTTCCTCAGCCTTGGCCGCATCGTCAGCGAAGGTTCTTGGATACCGGGAAAAGTCCTCACTTGGTCCGAACTGAGTTGGATTGACAAAGATCGAGACCACGCAAAACCCGGTCACTTCCTTAGCCCTACGGATCAAGGCGAGGTGTCCTTCATGCAGGGCACCCATTGTGGGCACAAAGCCCACGCGTCGCCTATGGGACATCTCGAGATCGCTAGCCGAGGTGATGACTTTCACGATGCGTGTTCATCCGTTGGAAATGCACGAGTTCGCGTTTCGCTAACGTAATCCGCGATCGCACTCCCGAGAATATCCCACGACTCGGCGTACCGCTTCGCATGTCGGAAACGATGAGGGGTAAGTCCAACAAGGTCATGAAAGACTTGTACTTGACCGTCGCAGTGGGGACCGGCGCCGATCCCGATCGTCGGGGCCGAGACCGCATCGGTAATCTGCTTCGCGAGGCTCATGGGAATCAGCTCGAGCACGAGGGCAAAGACGCCGACATCCGAAACCTCTCGCGCCGCGGCCATGACGTGCTCGGCATGGGCATCCTTTCCCTGAACCTTGAACCCGCCAAAAAGGTTGACCGATTGGGGGGTCATCCCGACGTGGCCCATAACCGGAATGCCGACCTTTTGGATTGCGGCGATCTCATCGAGGAAAGTCCCTTCGAGCTTAACTGCTTCGGCCCCCGCCTTAGCGAGGGCAACCGCGCTGTCTACGGCTTGACCTACCGTGCTGCCATAGCTGCCGAGCGGCATATCGGCGACGAGGAGTGCATGTTGGACCGAGCGCCGAACCGCACGGACGTGGTGGATCATCTCTTCGAGCGTGACCGGAACCGTCGTCTCGTATCCGAGAACAGCGTTGCCGACTGAGTCTCCCACGAGAATCAGATCAACGTTCGCTTGGTCGGCTAACGCACCCGTGACGGCGTCGTAAGCCGTCAGACAGACAATCGGATCGCCGCCTTTCATCGCCCGGATGGCGGGGGCGGTCATACGCTTTGGCATCGCGGGGTGAGTTTACTTGCCGAGCATCTCAACCAGCGCAGTCCGGACCTCTTCCGCATGGCCCTCGGGCTTGACTTTGCGCCAAATGCGAACGATGTCGCCGTTTGCATCGAGCAGGAAGGTCGTGCGTTCGACGCCCATGTACTTCTTGCCGTACATCGACTTCTCCACCCAAACGCCGCATGCCTTGCACAGGGTTTGCTCGGTATCGGCAAGCAAGTCGTAGTTCAGGCTGAACTTAGCTCGGAATTTCGTGTGGGACTTTGCCGAGTCGGGGCTGACGCCCACAACCTTTGCGCCCGTGAACTGCGGCAGCGCATCGCGAAACTCGCATGCTTCGATCGTACATCCGCTCGTATCATCCTTCGGATAGAAGAACACGACGGTGGGGCTGCCGAGAAGGTCGTTCAGCGTCACGGCTTGATCGTCTTGGTTGACCAGTGAGAAATCTGGGAAGCGTTGGCCTTCGGTCATCACCCTTATTCTGACGGAAGGGCGAGGGCATCCATCAGCATGGCCTGCATCAAATCGCAGCGCAGCACCACGCCGCACAAGCGGTTTTCATCGACGATCGGCAAGATTGACAGGCCGGACATGAGCATCAGATGGAGAGCATCACTCACTTCGGTGTCGGCGTTGGCCACCGTTGGCTCACGCGTGCCGTGGATATGAGCAGGTTCATCGCCAAGACTCGTTAAGTTTCCGCGCTGCATGACGGCTCGCGCCAAGTCTCCCTCGGTGACGACCCCAACCGGATACGCGTTGGCATCGACCACGACCAAGGCCGGAAACTGATAGATGTCCATCTTGTCCACCGCGTCGCGCACCGTGCTCTCGGGCGTAAGCACGGGGATGTGCGCGTGGAGGACTTCCCGCAGGACCATGGGCTAAAGGTTACCAACCGGGCCATAATCGCCGCATGAAGATCGATGCGGCGATCATAGGCGGTACCGGCGTAGGCGAGCACTTGGCGACGCTCGGCGGACGAGCCTTCCACGTGCCGACCGCCTCGGGCATGCTGCGAGGCCGGGTGGTGGGGCATGCGGGCAAGACGATTCTGCTGTTACGGCGGCACTCGGCTGGCCACAAGGTTCCCCCGCACTTGGTGAACTATGCATCGATGGCGCTCGGTTTGCGAGCGGTCGGGGTCAAAGCGTGCTTTGCGACGGCGGCCGTCGGGAGTCTCAGACCCGAATGGGGGCCAGGGACTCTGGTGGTGCCGCACGACTTTCTCGATCTCACCGCGCGAAACCTAACCCTCTATGATCGGGAGGTCGTCCACACGGACTTTTCTGATCCCCTGCCCGCTCGGAGGGAGATTCTGGCGGCGGCGGAGTCCGAGAGCTTGCCCGTGAAGGATCGGGGGGTTTACGTGTGCGGCAACGGTCCTCGATACGAATCGCCCCACGAGATCGACCTGTACGGCAAGGTTGGCGATGTGGTCGGAATGACCGCTTCGAGCGAGGCAATCCTCATGCACGAAGCAGGGGTTCGATATGGTTGTTTGGCGGTTGTCACAAACCTTGCTTGCGGCATCGCTGATGCACCCTTGTCACACGAAGAAGTTGTCGAAGAGATGGTTCGGTCGGGCGAGAAGGCGGTTCGAATCCTCCTACGGGCGGTGGCGGGCCTGGGATGAGCGAACTCAGCCGCCGCGACTTTGCCCTGTGGCTGGCGATGACGAAGGGGATTGGCGGCAAGTCGGTCACCCGCATCATTGCGCGATGCGACCTGCTGGGCTATACGCGGGCCGATCTGAGGCGCTTGGTGCCGGAGGCCATTCAGCAGGAGTTCAGCTTGCGCAAGGCGCAGGCAGAGGCGCTAGCGGCTCGGGCAAGGGAGCCGTGGGACGCATTCGATCGGGAGATCGAGCCGCTCAACCGCCTCGGTGTGACGTGGGTGACGACGGCCGACGCACACTATCCCGATCGCCTCGAGACCTTCGACCCGGATCCGCCGGGAATGCTGTTCCTCTACGGGAACCAGAATCTGTTGAAGTCGAAGACCGTGTGCGTGCTCAGCTCGCGCAACACATCGCCCGCAGGGCTCGACCTTGTCGAGCGGCTCGCCGAAGAGGCTGTGCTTGCCGGAGAGGTGATCGTCTCCGGACATGACACTCCCGAGTACCAGCGTGCGGCGGTGGTGCCCTTGCGTTGGGGATCTCCGCGCATCCTCTGCCTGGATCGTGGTCTGTTCCGCGCGTTGGGCGAAGACCTCAAAGATGAGCCGTTTCGCGCGGCGCGGCTGTGGAGATACGAGTTCGATCCGCGCACGGACTTGGTGGTCTCGCCTTTCCGTCCCGCCGCGGATTACGTGGGGGTGAACAACCAAGTACGAGACCGACTCATCGCCGGCCTGTCTGACCGAATGGACGCGGTAGAGATCAGCCCGGCGGGCAACATGGAGCGGTACGCCAAGATGGCCCTGAAGGCGGGCCGTCCCGTTCGGATCAGCGATCGCTCGGTGGCGTACCGCCTGATGGAGCAGCACGGAGCCAGCGTGCTTGCATCCTAGGGGCTATCGACGTCGGCGCCGAGCGAGCCCAGCGATACCGAGTCCCAGAATCGCAAGCGAGGCGGGCTCAGGAACAACGGTCAGCTCCATGACGGCAATGTGGTCGTTGCGGCCGCTGGCACCAAGAGCAAAGTTGTCAACGCGGTCTAAGCTGTACACGTCCGCCGTCGTCGCGAGTGAGGTCAAGGTGATGGTCTTGTCGCCCACCGTGTAAGAAAGCTGGTTTGCGCCGGCGACGCTGTTGAGCCCCGTGATGTCGAGCGTATTGCCACCGTTGGCACTAAAGGAGATCGGGCCGCTGTCCGTCGCCCATCTCGCCCGACCGAAAGCGGAAATGCCTGGCGTTGAGTTATTGCCGTCGAAGAACAGATTGACGCCCCAAGTCTCGCGCCCGGCCGTCATTTCGTTACCATCGAAGAATGCGTAAACGTGGTAGGTGCCGGGCGTATTCAGATCGAGGATGATCCCCGTCGAGGCATTGTTGCCGGAGTTGACAAAATCGGCACCGACGTCGCCGACGGTGATGTAAGCATTCTTGCCAGGATCGGGACCGTGGGTGTTGTACCAGCCGATCTTCCAGTTGCCAGCATCGTCGGTGGGGAATCCGCAGATTCCCGTGAGACTGACTGCCGAAGCTGAGCCTGAGAGTGCCAGGCCGAGTGCCAGCGCCGTTGCATGGATTGCCCTTGCCATCTGTGTCCTCCTCCGGTCTTGCCGGGGTCGAAGGTCAGTGGCTCAAGGAACGCGCCAGCCGCTAAATGATGTTCAGAATCCGGTATCGTTGCTTGCCCGCTGGAGCTTCGACCTCGATCTCGGCATCCACGGCTTGACCCAAGATTCCCGCGCCCAAGGGCGAGGAAATGCTGATCATGTCGTTGGCGGGATCGGCCTCGTAGGAGCTGACGAGAGTGATCTCCATCTCCTCATTCCACTCAAGATCGAGAAGCTTGACCTTGCTTCCGAGGTCGGCGATATCGGAGTTCGCAGGAACACCATCGACGACTTTGGCGATTTGCAGGAGCTTGTCGAGCTCGGCAATGCGACTCTCAAGTCGCGACTGATTCAGCTTCGCCTCGTGATAGGCCGCGTTCTCACGCAAGTCCCCGTGTGACTTGGCCTCGCGGATTGCCTCCGCCACACGCAACCGGGTGGGCCCCTTGAGGTCTTCTAGCTCAAGCTTTAGCTTCTCGAACGCGCTGCGGGTCAGAACGTGCTCAGACATGAACTGAAAGTGTAGCATTGACGCATGACCGAAGCGAGGCCCGCGCCGATGATTCCGGTTTCGGTCATCATTGTGAGCTTCAATACGCGCGACTTGCTGTTGCAGTGTCTTGCGGCGATTGAGCCCCACCACCAAATCATCGTGATCGACAACGCATCATCCGATGGCTCTGCGGACAGGGTTGCCGCTGAGTATCCTCAAGCTCTTCTTATTAGGAACTCGAAGAATCGAGGCTTTGGAGCGGCCAACAACCAAGGGGTGAACGCGGCGACTTACGATCGCGTTCTCCTGCTCAACAGCGATGCGCGTCCGACCCCGGGCGCGATCGACCGGTTGGCCAACGTGCTCGATGATCCGGGAGTAGCGGCGTGCGGAGGCCGGCTGCAATACGAGGACGGGCGACTCCAGGAATCCGCCTGCGGCAAACTCACGCTGTGGGCGGTGTTCTGCGAGCAGACGTTTCTGGAGAAGCTCCTTCCCAACTCAAAGCTGTTCAATGGATACTGGATCTCGGGTCGGTTGCCGAACGGTGGGGAAGTCGAGCAGGTGATGGGAGCCTGTCTCATGATGCGTCCCCATGAGCGGTTCGATGAGCGTTTCTTTCTCTATTGTGAGGATACCGAACTCTGCAGGCGGCTGCGACGACATGGACGGATTCTTTACGAGCCGAGCGCAGTCTTCGTTCATGCTCTTGGCGCAAGTTCGGTATCCGAAAGGTGGCGCAGCGTCGCCTACTACAACCGTGGCAAGGAGCTCTACTTCTCGCTGCACGGAGGACCGCTTGCCGCCGCGGCATGTTGGTCGATCAATCGCTTCGGAGCACTCTTGAGAGTTCTCGCGGGTGGGTTGATTGGACCGAAGGCACGGACGTTCTGGCGGGTGTTACTTGCGCCCATCGACCCCTACCCGCGCTAGAATCATGTATGCCCCTTCGCTTGTGGACCCTCGATGTTGCCCGAGAGCAGTCCTTTACCAACGAGCACCTCGATCGTTGGGTCTCGCTCACCGGACAGTGCGGCTATGACGGCATCGGGCTTTATCTAGAGCATCGGTTTGCTTATCCCAGTGCCCCGTGGGCTCATGGCGAGGGGTGTATCACTCCCGAGCAAGTATCGCGACTGGAGCAGAAGTTCCCGCAAGTCCAGATCGTCCCTTTCATCAATGTTCTCGGCCACATGGAGGGCTTTCTCTACACCGAGCAGGGGAAGCGGTTTGCCGAGGAGCGATTCAAGGGTCTGTCGGCGTGTCCGTCGAATCCCGAGTTCCGGGTGTTCGTGGAGGGGCTTGTCGATGACACGATCGCGTCGTTCAAAAGTCACATCATTCACCTCGGCGGTGACGAGACGGCTCAACTTGGTAAGTGCCCCGCGTGTGCCCTTCGGCACAAGGCGGAACTGTACGGCGAGCATGTAGGAGCCTTGGCCCGGCGAGTCCTTGCGGCGGGTCGGCGCCCCGCCATCTGGGCAGATATGCTCCTGGAGCATCCAGCCGCGATGGACATGATTCCCAAGGAGACGCTGCTCTTTGTATGGGAGTACTTCGACGATCCTCAGCCGGCGGCGGAGAAGCTGCGGAACGCGGGTTTCGAGGTCGTTCTGTGTCCCACACTGCACACCTACAACTCAGCCTGGCTGAACCTTCGTCAGTCAGAAAGGAACATTCGCTTGATGATCCATGAGCCGAACTTCTGCCTCACGACGTGGGAGTACGGGATGATGGGAAACGTGGAGACCTTGCGACCGGCGATCGTCGCGGCCGGTGTGGGTAATCCTGACTTAATGGATGCCTACGAGCAGGGACACGCTAAGCACTGGGCGAGACTGATGGGGGTCGAACTGGTGGACAGCGGGCCGACGTTTGCGGAAGGTCGGCATCGCAGCTCACTTCGATCACGGTTGTTGCTCTACGGGAATCCGTTCTTGGCGTCGCATATGCATGCGGAGTCGCTCAGCGGTCCAGCGGGGGAGCTGGCGTTGCGGATCGCGAAGGAAGCGGAGTTCTACACGCCGGACAACAACTTCATGTGTGTCACGATGTTGGTGAGCAAGGCCATCGAGTTCGTTCGCCTGGCCGATCAGGCTCGGCAGTCGTATGCGCAGGGTCTCCCGGGGATCGCAGTTGCGTCGCTCGCGCCTTGCCGCGTGATCTTCGACGACCTGGAGCGCTTTGCCGTGGCGAACCGACTGAACGCGGGCGGTTCGAGGGCCGATGAGTTCCGTTGTCGCCAAGCGAAGGCGCACGTCGAGC
This sequence comes from Fimbriimonadaceae bacterium, assembly GCA_024710805.1. Lineage (GTDB taxonomy): Bacteria > Armatimonadota > Fimbriimonadia > Fimbriimonadales > Fimbriimonadaceae > JANJUB01. Next base: position 9,727 of record JANJUB010000193.1, read on the forward strand.
GGGTGATTCGGCGCGTTCGCGACTTCGGCGCTGGCCAACTGGGCTACATGCCGAGTTGGGAGACGATTACGGATCCGCGTTTCACCCCGCACGATCAGGGGAACTGGTGGCGGATCAACGCCTGGGGCGAGGAATTGGCGTAAGCCGGCTCCGACGGAGCGGAGCCCTCCCGACGATGACCAAAACACAACAAGAACGGGGCGTGAACCATAAGGTTCACGCCCCGTTAGAAAGTGAGTCCTCGCTTACGCCGACTTCGCGTTCGCGGCCTTGGCAGCGCGCGACTTGCGTCGGGCGGCCTGGTTCTTGTGGATGATGCCGTTCTGTGCGGCCTTATCCAAAGCCTTGCTGGCAACGACCAACGCGGACTGCACGTCAACCGGAGTAGCCGCAGTGCGGACCTTCTTAAGGTAGGTCTTCAGAGCGCTCTTCGTGCTCAGGTTCGTCGCTCGGCGCTTTGCCGATCGGCGGATGTCTTTCTTGCTCGACTTCAGATTAGCCATAACTTAGCCCT
>JANJUB010000076.1 GCA_024710805.1 Fimbriimonadaceae bacterium
GCCACATTCCCGCCGGTCGAGTAGCCACCGAACAGCCCTTCTTCACGCGCCAATCGGCGCGCCATGTCCGCCGCCTCGTCGTCGGACACCGGGAAGGTCGAGTCCACCAGGTCGAGCCGCATCAGGGGCGTCACGTAACCCACCCCCATCCCCTCCATCCGATGCCCGCCGGTTGGCTTCTTGCCCGCGAGTGGCTGGCTGGCCGCGGGTTCAACCGCAACGCAAAGCACCTCGGGATCGACCGACTTGAAGTACTCCGCATTGCCCACGAAGCAACCACCCGTGCCGACAGCCATCACAAACGCATCCGGCACCCCGCCCAGCGCCGACTCGATCTCCCGCGCCATCCGCTCATAAGCACGCAAGCTGTCGCGGTTGTTGAACTGGTCCACCCAGACGTAGCCGGGTTCGCGGCGCAGTTCATCCACCCGAGCGAACATCCGCGGAAACAGGTCGGGCGTGATCATCTTCCCTTCGGCTTCCAGCAGGTCGAGCCGCGCACCGAACGCCCGCATCGTGTTCAGCTTGCTGGCGTCGAACGCGTTCGACGAGACGAAGTGGCTGTGATAACCGAGACGTGCGCAAACCATCGCGATCGCGCTTCCGGTGCTTCCGCCGGTGTAGTCGATCATCGTGCCGCCGGGTTTCAGGTCTCCTCGCTGGATCGCCCCCTCGACGATGGCCAGACCCATCCGATCCTTCATGCTCCCGGTCGGGTTGGCGGACTCGACCTTGACCCACACCTCGGCCATGTCCGGGGTAGCGAGGCGTTCCAGTTGGACGAGCGGGGTGTTGCCGATGCCGTGAACCATGCGGCGATGCTACCTCTCCGGTAATCTCGCGCCATGCTGTACGCGTTGCTCGCTACCCAGTTCGTCGCCGTCGATCTCGGTCTTCAAATCGGAACCGGTGCCGCCTGCTGGGTGGACCTGAACAACGACGGCTGGCCTGATCTGGTGGGAGGCGGGGGCATCTGGAGGAACGAGAAGGGCAAGGCGTTCACCAAGATCGGCGCCTGCGGAGAAGCCGTCGCCGCCGACTTCGACAACGATGGCTTCGCGGACCTGTTCAGCTGGTCGCAAATGAAGCTCTACCGCAATGAGAAGGGCCTTTCCTTTACCGAAGTCCCCCTTCCGGCGCTGCCTGAGACTACTTCGCGCGGAGCCTGCTGGGGCGACTTCAACAACGACGGCTTTGTCGACCTCTATGTCGGCGGCTTTGAAGGTGGGGGCCGATCGATCACCTACCCCGACTTCCTGCTTATGAACGAGGGCGGCAAGTCATTTCGCCTCCAGAGCAAGGAAGCCGTTTCCAAGGCGCGCGGTGTGACCGCATGCGACTTCGACCGTGACGGCGATCTCGACATCTACATCTCCAACTACCGTCTGGAACCCAACCGGCTCCTGGTGAACGACGGCAACGCCGGATTCAAGGATCAAGCCGGGCCGCGAAACGCCATCGCGACTTCGGACGCATTTGCGGGTGGCCACAGCATCGGTGCCGCTTGGGGTGACTTCGATCACGACGGAGAGTTTGATCTGTTCGCCGGTAACTTCGCCCATGTCGACAGCCGTGGCGACCAGCCCAAATCCCGGTTCCTGCGCAACCTGGGTCGAGGCAGCTATCGGTTCGACGACAAAGGCACTTGCGGCGTGTTCTATCAAGAGTCGTATGCCACACCCGCCGCGGGCGACTACGACAACGACGGGCGGCTCGATCTCTTCTTCACCACGGTCTACCTACCGGCCTCGTTCGGCCGGCCGAACCACCCGGTGCTGTTTCGAAACGCGGCCGACTTCGACTTCAAGGATGTCACGAAGGATGCGGGGGTGGCCGAGCTTCCGCCGACGTATCAGGCGGCTTGGGCCGACTACGACCGCGACGGCGATCTCGACCTCGTCAGCGCAGGCAAGCTGTTTCAGAATCAAGGCACGCTGGGGAACCGTTGGATGACGATGACGCTCCGCGGGGACGGGAAGCGAGTCAATCGGCTAGCGATCGGTGCCCAGGTGCGCATTCGCGTGGGTGATAAGATCCTGTCGAGGCAAGTCGAGGCGGGCACGGGCGAGGGCAACCAGAACGACCTCACGCTCCACTTCGGATTAGGAGCCGACAAGACGAAGACTTTTGACGCCGAGATCGTCTGGCCCGGCGGCGTAAGGCAGACCGTGAAGGGTCTCGCCCCGAACAAGCACCACACGATCTCGCCCTCTCCTCGCTTGCGATGAGCGCCTCACCCCGCAACCCCCTCTCTCCAAAGGGGCGAGGGGGAGTTCGGATCGGGTGAAATGGCAACGACGATGTCCACCCCCGAAATCTGGTTCCTGACCGGCAGTCAGCATCTTTACGGCCCGGAGACCTTGCGTCAAGTCGCCGCCAACTCAGAGCAAATCGCGGCGAGTCTCGGCGTCACGTTTAAGCCGGTCCTTACCGACCCCGACGCAATCCGCGCCATCTGCCTCGAAGCCAACGCAGACCCGAATTGCGCAGGCGTGATTCTGTGGATGCACACCTTCTCGCCGGCGAAGATGTGGATCGGCGGGCTAACCCAGCTCAAGAAGCCGGTGCTCCATCTCCACACCCAGTTCAACCGCGACTTGCCTTGGTCCAGCATCGACATGGACTTCATGAACCTGAATCAGGCGGCTCATGGCGATCGCGAGGCGGGCCATCTGCACGCACGGCTCGGGTTGGCTCGCGCCATCGCGGTCGGCCATTGGAGCGATCCTCTTGTCCGAGAGCGGATCGAGCGGTGGTCGAGAGTCGCCTACGGTTGGCAGGCACTTCAGACGACGAAGATCTGCCGTTTCGGCGACAACATGCGCCAAGTCAGCGTCACCGAGGGTGACAAGGTGAGCGCTGAGATCAAGTTCGGCTTTTCGGTCAATGGCTTTGGATTGGGGGATCTCGTCGCCGTCATGAACGACGTGTCCGACAGCGAAGTGTCCTCACTGATTCAAGAGTACGACGAGCTGTACGATATCGCCGACGAGCTGAGGAACGACCGGCGAAGTTGTCTCGAAGACGCGGCCCGGCAGGAGCTAACGATCCGACGATTCCTCGAAGCGGGTGGCTTCACCGGTTTCACGACGACGTTCGAGGACTTACACGGGCTCAACCAGCTTCCCGGCCTCGCTTGTCAGCGCCTGATGGCCGATGGTTATGGGTTTGGCGCGGAGGGCGATTGGAAAACCGCGGCGTTGCTGCGGTTCATGAAGGTGGTCGCAAACGGTGAGGGCACCTCGTTCATGGAGGACTACACCTACCATCTCAATCCCGACCGACCCCTCGTCTTGGGAGCTCACATGCTCGAGATCTGCCCGTCGATCGCGAACGGAAGGCCGAAGATGGAGATTCACCCGCTGGGCATCGGCGGCAAGGCCGATCCGGTGAGGCTCGTGTTCGATGCTCCGCCTGGCCCGGCGATCAACGCATCGCTCATTGATCTCGGCCACCGGTTCCGGCTGATCGTCAGCGAGGTTGAAGCTGTGGACGTCCCCGCCATGCCCAAGCTGCCGGTCGCCCGCGCGGTCTGGAAGGTCAAGCCTGACTTCGAGAGCGGCATCGCAGGTTGGATCCGCGCGGGAGGCGCCCACCATACGGTGTACAGCTATGGAGTCACGGCGGCTGACATGCGCGATTTCGCCGAGATCGCGGGTATCGAATGCGTGGTCATCGGCGAAGGCACGCGCTACGACGATCTCGTGAACGAGCTTCGCTGGAACGAGGTGGCCTACCGTGCCTAAGTACACGATCGGCTTCGACTACGGCACGAACTCGGTCCGCGCGTTGCTCGTCGATGTCAGCAATGGCGAGGAAGTCGCCACCAGCGTCTTTGGCTATCCGAGTGGCGAGGATGGCATCCTGCTCGATCCGCGCGATCCAAATCTGGCACGCCAGAATCCCGACGACTACCTCGTTGGGCTCTCAAAAACGACCAAGGCTATCCTGGCCACCGGGATCGACCCCGCCGACATCATTGGGGTTGGAGTCGATACAACGGGTTCTAGCCCGCTTCCCGTCGATCGACAAGGTCACTCGCTGGCCAGACATGACAACTTCGTCGGCAACTTGGCGGCTCAGTGCTGGCTCTGGAAGGACCATACGAGCTACGCCGAAGCCGCCGAGATTACAGCGAAGGCGGCCGGCTATCCCTACCTCGCGCGCTGCGGTGGTGTGTATTCGTCCGAGTGGTTCTGGTCGAAGATCCTGCACTGCCTTCGCACGTCGCCAGACGTGTTCGATGCCGCCTTCTCCTGGGTCGAATGCTGCGACTTCGTCGTCGGATTCCTCACGGGCAATCGCGATCCGTTGACCATGAAGCGATCGGTGTGCGCGGCGGGGCACAAAGCGATGTACGCCGCGGATTGGGGAGGACTCCCGTCTGCTGAGTTCCTGGCTTCCCTCGATCCGAAGTTGGCCGACCTGCGCGAGCGACTTTACGAGGAAGCCTATCCGTCGGACACGATCGCCGGTTTTGTCACGGACGAGATTGCCGCATTCACCGGGCTTCCCGAGGGAATTCCCGTCGCGGTCGGTGCATTCGACGCCCACTTTGGCGCGGTCGCTTCGGGAGCCCGTCCGGGGGTGCTTGTTAAGATCATCGGCACCAGCACCTGCGACTGCATGGTCCATCCCGCCGATCAGCCGCTGGCCGACATACCCGGCGTGTGCGGGATCGTCATGGGGTCGGTTCTGCCCGGAGCCTATGGCATCGAAGCCGGCCAAAGCGCGGTGGGCGACATCTTCAACTGGGTCTCGCGCCTGACAGGACGTTCGCACGACGACTTGACGATTGAGGCATCGAGGCTGGCCGCGGGCGAGAGCGGCCTGCTGGCTCTCGACTGGAACAACGGCAACCGCACGATCCTCGTCGACCCGCTACTCACGGGTCTGATGCTCGGTCAAACCCTCCATACCACGCCCGGCGAGGTTTACCGCGCGGCGATCGAGGCGACGGCGTTCGGCGCGCTGACCATCATCGAACAGATCGAGGCGTACGGGCCGAAGGTTGAAGCGGTCGTCAACTGCGGCGGCATCGCCGAGAAGAGCGACCTGGTGATGCAGATCTATGCGGATGTCATCGGGCGACCGATGAGGGTGTCGAGGTCTTCTCAAACCTGTGCGCTGGGCTCGGCGATCTTCGGCGCGGTGGTGGCGGGCGCGTATCCTTCGGCCGAGGCTGCCCAAGATGCGATGACCGGCGTCAAGGACAAGGTGTACGAACCCGATCCGGTTGCCCACGCGACCTATCGGCGGCTTTACACTCTCTACAACATTTTGCACGACGCTTTCGGGCGGCCCGGCTCGGCAGAGCTTGGTCACGTCATGAAGGAGTTGATCGCGATTCGGGAGGATGTCCGTGGAGTCTGAGCTCTTAGCCTTGCGGCAGGCGGTCGCCGAGGCGAACTGGGCGCTGCCCAAGGCTGGGCTGGTGACCATGCACTCGGGTAACGCGAGCGGATACTCGCCCAAGCATGATGTGCTGTTCATCAAGCCCTCGGGGATGGACTACGAGATGATCACGCCCGAGAACTTGGTCGCGGTCCGGGTGAGTACGGGGGAAATCCTCCCTACCCCCCAGCCCCCTCCCCTCGAAGACGATGGCACTTCGAGGAGAGGGGGAGTTCTCCGTCCCAGCGTCGATCTTCCCCACCACCTCTTCTTGTATCGGAACCTGCCCGACGTGCGGGGGGTCATCCACACCCATAGCAACTACGCGACGGCGTTCGCGGCCGTGGGTCGTCCGGTTCCCTTGGTGCTGACCGCCATCGCCGACGAGTTCGGGGCGGAGATTCCCTGTGCGCCCTATGTCGACAACGAAGGCGAGCACATTGGCGAAGCGATTCTGAAGTATCGAAACCGCGCGCCGAGCATCCTCATGGGCAATCACGGCGTGTTCGCCTGGGGAGCGTCTCCGAAGGCCGCGCTCAAGGCGGCAGTGATGACTGAGGATGTTGCGAAAACGGTGTGGTTGGCGATGCAGATCGGCGATCCCAAGGTGATTCCCGCCGATGAAGCGGAGAAGTGGTACGACCGGTATCACAACCGCTACGGGCAAGGCTAGCGCGCGCCCATTTCTCACGCTATACTAGGCTCAACCGGCCCTGCGGACCGGCGTCAGGAGGATGGTCATGAAGCGTTGTGTATGGCTCAGTGTGTTGGCGTTGATCGCCGTCGGTTGTAGTGGTGGAGACGCGGGCAAGACCGCCGAAGGTGGCGGAACCACGCCCACCCCAGAAAGCGGCAAGAAACTCGTCGTCGGATTCTCTCAAATTGGCGCCGAGAGCGACTGGCGCACCGCGAACACCGAGAGCATCCGCAGCGAGGCCGAAAAGCGCGGTATCGACCTGAAGTTCGCCGATGCCCAGCAGAAGCAAGAGAACCAGATCAAGGCCATTAAGTCGTTCATCGCCCAAGGCGTGGACATCATCGCCTTCGCGCCAGTTGTGGAGACTGGCTGGGAACCTGTCCTCAGGGAAGCCAAGGAGGCCGGAATCCCGGTCATCGTTTCCGACCGACGCCCCGACGTTCCTGAAGATTTGTACGTCACGTTCATCGGCTCCGACTTTGTGAAGGAAGGCGAGATGGCCGGCGAGTGGCTGGTCAAGAAAATGGGCGGCACCGCCAAGATCGCCGAGCTGACGGGAACCACCGGTAGCGCCCCTGCCAACGACCGCGCCAAGGGCTTCCGAAACGCCATTGCCGCAACCCCCGGCATGGAGATCGTGTTCACCCAGACCGGCGACTTCACCCGCGCGAAGGGCAAGGAAGTCATGGAAGCACTTCTGAAGAGCCCGGCTGGCAAGGAGATCAAGGCGCTTTACGCCCATAACGACGATATGGCCCTCGGAGCAATCCAAGCCATGGAAGAGGCCGGCGTCAAACCGGGTGAGGACATCATCATCGTGTCGATCGACGGCGTAAAGGCCGCGTTTGAGGCGATGGTCGCCGGCAAGCTCAACTGCACGGTCGAGTGCAACCCGCTGCTTGGTCCTTTTCTCTTCGATGCGATTGAGAAGATGATGAAGGGTGAGATGATGCCGAAGCGCATCGTCGTCGAGGACAAGATGTTCGACGAGACCCAGGCGGCCGCCGAACTCCCGAACCGGAAGTATTGATGCTTGCTAGCCTTCTCTTTTTGGCCGCTGCTGCCGAGCCGCTCAATCTGCGGCCCCCTCTCCCCGAACAGACACCGGGGCGAGGGGGAGCTTCGTCCACGTTCACCGTCCACCTCGATAAGCCGACGGTCAACGTGAGCAAGAGCCTGTACGGCATCTTCTTCGAGGAGATCAACTGGGCGGGGGACGGCGGACTGTACGCGGAGTTGGTCCGAAACCGGGGTTTCACCGAAGATGCTCAGCATTGGGTCGCCCCTGAAGGCGTGCTCAAGGTCTCCAACAAGCGCGCGACCATAACGACCTCCGCGCGCACGCGGATCGAAAACCGCGGCTTCGCCGGAATGGGCCTGCGCAAAGGCGTGGATTACCGCCTAAACCTGCGAGTACGCGGCAGTGGCGCTGAGGCGATGACCGCCCATTTGGCCAACGGGGGGAGTCAGGTTTCAAACACGGTTACCGCACGGCTCTCCGAGAACTGGCAAGACCATCGTCTCACGCTCACGGCATCGGCAACGACCGGTGATGGCCGGCTCGTGCTAGACATTCCCGCCGGAGCACAAGTTGAACTCGAGTGGGTGTCACTGTTCCCCGGCGACGCGGTCAGCGGCATCTTTCGAAAGGACATCTTCGACACCCTCAGGAAGCTGCAGCCCGCGTTCGTACGCTTCCCCGGCGGCTGCTGGGTCGAAGGCGACACGATGGCAACGGCGTATCGCTGGAAGAAGACGATCGGCCCGCCACGAAGTCGATCCGCCGTCTACAACCTCTGGCGCTACCAGTCGACCAACGGACTTGGCTACACGGAGTATCTCCAGCTTTGCCGCGACCTTAATGCGGAGCCGATGTTCGTCGCGAACTGCGGCATGTCGCATCGGGAAGTCGTCCCGATGGATCAGATGGACGAGTACGTCCAGGACATTCTCGACGCGATCGAGTATGCCAACGGCCCCGTCACCAGCAAGTGGGGAGCCTTGCGCGCCCAGCACGGCAGCCCCAAGCCCTTTAACCTGAAGTACCTCGAGATCGGCAACGAGAACGGTGGCCCGGCCTACGAGGAGCGCTACGGTCTCATCTACCGCGCGATCAAGGCGAAGTATCCGAACATCGTCACCATCGCCAACGTGTGGGGTGGGTATCCGCAGAAGTCCCCGATCGAAGTGCTGGACGAGCACTACTACAACGACCCCGGGTTCTTCCTCGAGCAGGCCGATCGCTACGATCGATACGACCGCAAAGGGCCGAAGATCTACGTCGGCGAGTACGCGGTGACGCTCGGCGTGGAGCAGGGCAACCTACGGGGTGCCTTGGCCGAAGCCGCCTTCATGTTGGGCATGGAGCGCAACGCAGACGTCGTGACGATGTCGTCATATGCGCCGCTGCTCGCTCATCCTGCAGGCAAGGCGTGGAACCCTGACCTCATCTACTTCGACGGGCTCAATGTCGTCGAGACGCCTTCCTTCCACGTCCAAGCGCTCTTTGCTCAGAATCGACCCGATCGGATGCTCAGCTCGACCCTGCGGAACGCTCCCACCAGCAGCGAGCCCTTCCCCGCGGGCTCCGTCGGCGTCGGCACCTGGGCCACGTCTGCGGAGTTCTCCGATCTACGGGTCATTCAGAACAACAAACTGGTCTACACCTCAGGCGAGAAGCGCCTCCAGTTTGAATCCGGCAACTGGACCAATCTGAACGACATCTGGCGTCAGGTGGGCAACACGAACGGTGCCCGCGCCTTTGGCGGCGATCCGAAGTGGACCCGTTACCGGCTGGAAGTGAAGGCGAAGAAGATCGATGGTGACGAAGGCTTCTTGGTGACCGTCGGCCGCAAGGACGACCGAAACTTCATATGGCTGAACCTCGGCGGGTGGGGCAACACGCAACATGCCCTCGAGTGGTCGGTCGACGGCGGCAAGCGCCGGATCGGCAACGCCAAGCCGGGCCGCATCGAGCGCGGACGCGCCTACGAGATTGCCATCGATTACTCTCCCGATCGCATCGTGTGCTCACTCGATGGCGAGGTGATCTTCGATGAGCGCGTCCCCTCGCGCCCGATGGTGTTCGCTAATGCCGGCACGCGCAAGGGCGAGACGATCGTCAAGCTGATCAACGTAGACTCGAAGCCACACGACATCAGGCTCGAAATCCCCGGAGGTGCCGCTGCTCTCATAGCGGAAGGCACACTTCTCCAGGCGGATGACGATCGGGCTACGAGCACGCTCAGCAACTTGAAGGCGCTCGTTCCCAAGCCGATTGCGAGGCGAACGATCAAGAACAACTCGAACCTGACCTTGCCTCGCCACTCTCTTACGATCCTGAGATTGAAGACAAAACCATGATCATTGCCCCCTTACTTCTCTTGACCATGACGGCGACTGCGACTCCGCTCGCGCGCCTCGACGAGGTCCCCTTTACCGACGTCGTGGTTGCCGACCGTTTCTGGAAACCGAGGCGCGAAACCAACCGAAAGGTCTCGATTCCGCACGCCATCAAGATGTGCTACGAGACGCCTCGCATGGAGAATCTCATCCGTGCGGGCAAGCGGGAGAAGGGCGGCTTCAAGGGCCTAATCTTCGACGACTCCGACGTGTACAAGGTCATGGAGTCGGCCGCCTACGCCTTG
>JANJUB010000150.1 GCA_024710805.1 Fimbriimonadaceae bacterium
CGCGAGTGGCTCGTCTCGCGGGGAGGGGGCTGGGGGGTGGGGAACTCCCGCCTCGGTCGTGGTCGAAATGGGCATGCGGGGCCTTGGCCAAATCCGACACTTGGCATCCTTCTCCAAGCCGAACATCGCCCTGATCACCAATATCGGCGTCGCACATTTGTCGGAGTTGGGCTCCCGCGACAACATCGCCCGCGCGAAGTCCGAGATCTTCGAGTTCCTCCAGGAGGATGGCCATGCGATCTTTTGGGCGGAGGATGACTACGCCGAGTTCTTGGGCCAGCAGGCTGCACGCGCAATGTTGCACACCTTCGGCGAATCGGAAGGCGCTGAGGCTCGCCTCGAGTTCTACCGAGCACTGGATTGGGATCGGTCCGAGATTCACATTGCCTACCGAGGCAACCGTTATGTCGCGGAAATCCCGGTCGTCGGCAAGCACCAAGCCTTGAACGCAACCGCCGCGTTCTTGGTGGCGGTGGTCGCAGGTGTTGCTCCCGCTGAGGCAGCAAAGGCACTCGCGAGTACGCAGCTTCCTGCGAACCGGATGGCGATCCGCCGCGAGGGGAATCTCACCTACGTGCTCGATATGTACAACTCGGCCCCGCCAGCGGTGCTCGCGGCGCTACGGACGATACGTGAGGGGCTTGATTCAAAGACCTCCCCACCCCCCAACCCCCACCCCACGAAGACGATAGCCCTTCGAGGAGAGGGGGAGCATGGAGCAAGGCCAAGGATCGTCGCCGTCCTCGGTGAGATGCGCGAACTCGGCGAGTTCACGGAAGCCGGTCACCGAGAGGTTGGCCGTGCCCTCGTCGAGTACGGCGTTCAGCAAGCAATCTTGCTCAATGCCGGGGCGAATGGCCCCGTCCACTTCATTCAAGAAGCCGCCATCGAAGCCGGTATGCCCGCGTCGAACATCCGCATCGCTTCGTCTCATGAAGCAGTGCGGCAGTTTCTGCAAGCGCTCGAAGGCCCCGCGGTTGTGCTCGTGAAGGGCAGCCGGGGCGTCGAGTTGGAGCGGGCGTTGCCGTTCTAGAGGCGCCGCGAACCCAGCCAACCCAAAACCCCATGCTGTACGTCTTCGCTCCGTTCTGGTGGTCGTTCCTCGCCGGGGCGGTTGCATCGTGGCCGATCTATCGGCTCCTATTGCTTACCAAGTCACGCCAGAAGATCGACCCCCACGCCCCCGAGACCCACCAGCGAAAGCAGGGCACGCCCACGATGGGCGGACTCATCATCCTTGTCGGAGCGGCGGCCGGGCTCCTTTTCGGGCGCGAACTCGCCTTCCTTGGTGCCTCGCCGGGGGGGATCCCAACTCAGTCACCGGCGATGGATCCGAACGTTATCTCGAAGTTCCTCACCGGGACGTGGATCCTGTTCTTGGGATTCGCCGCGATCGGGTTTATCGACGACTTCGTCGTGCCGCGGTTGATCAAAGGCAAGCGGGGCCTCGGCTGGAAGCAGAAGATCATTCTCGAGTTTGCCTTGGCCGGGTTCGCGGCGTACCAGGTCTTCGCGAACCACTGGCTTGCCTTCGGCATCGCGTTCTTCTTGATCCTGTTCTTCTCGAATGCCTATAACTTCGCGGATGGACTCGACGGCCTCGCAGGCACGATCTGGCTAGGGCTCGCAGTTTTCATGGTCTTGTACTCGCCCGTCGGCCCCGTACCCCTGATCGGTTGGGCGATTGCTGGCGGAGTCGCGGTGTTCCTGTTCCTGAATGCGCCGCCCGCAAAGGTGTTCATGGGTGACGTCGGCAGCCTGCCGATCGGGGCTCTGCTTGGGTGGTGCGTGAGCTGGATCCTGCTCACGGGTAACGGGCCAGCATATGCGCCAGATTCCGAGATGATTCTGCCCTTGTTCGTCTTCTCGTTCCTCATGGTCGCAGAGCTTGTGCCCGTGCCGATGCAGGTGGCCTATTACAAGCTCACCAAGGGCAAGCGGCTGTTCCCGATGACCCCCATCCACCATGCCTTCGAGAAGAAGGGATGGCCGGAGACCCGGGTTGTGGCCGCGTTCGCACTGACCCAACTCCTACTCTCGCTCGGCGCGGCGGCGATTCTGGAGTACGGCTACTCGGTGCAATCTCCTTAGCCCGTTCGTCATTAGTACGAAGTGGCGAATCGGGTGGCGATATTGGGTGCGGGCCGTTCAGGCGTGGCCGTCGCGAAGGCGGCGATCGCGCAGGGCTTTGTCCCGACTGTTTTCGACGCCAAGCCCGCCAACGAATCTAAGTTTGCCCCGGATCTCGCGAGTCTGGGGGTCCAAATCATCGGCGAGTTTCACGGCAGCTTCGCCCGCGCCGACTTCGACATCCTCGTCACCTCCCCCGGCGTCGACATGCGCTCTCCCATGTTGCGCGACGCCGATCGAGCGGGCATCGAGGTCATCGGCGAGATCGAGTTCGCCTACCGCATCTCCAAAGCCCCGATCATCGCGATCACCGGCACGAATGGGAAGTCGACGACCACGGTCATGACCTACCTCGCTCTCAAGGAGAGTGGCGCGAATCCGATCCTGTGCGGGAACATCTACGGATCAGGCTTCGACGAGGTCCCGCTTACCGAAGCGGCGCTGACCGCAACGGAGGACCAGGTCCTTGTCGCGGAGATCAGCAGCTTCCAACTCGAGTGGGTTCGCGACTTTCGCCCTCGGTGCGCGGGCATCACCAACATCACGCCCGACCACCTCAACAGGTACGACGGCTTCGAGACGTATGCCCAGACCAAGCGCAGACTCTTCGACCGCATGGGCCAGGGAGACACGATCGTGGCCAACGCAGGTGATCCGAACACGTTCCCCAAGAACGAGACGTTGCGGGATCGGGGCCACGGCCACCCTCAGGTGCGGTTCTACGGCGCGGCCGGGGTGGATGCGAGTTTCGACGCCGGCTACCTTAAGCTGTCGGTGTCCGAGCCGGTCGCTGATCTACCGTTCCGCGAGAAGCACAACCTGCTCAACGCGTGCCACGCCGCTCTTCTCGCCGTCGGCTACCTCGAAAGTGAGGGGATGTTCACGCCGGCCAAGCGCATCGAGCACGTGCTCGCCGGATTGAAGTCGTTTCGTGGTTTGGCCCACCGGATGGAGCATCTCGGCCATCGTGCTGGGGTCGAGGTCATCAACAACTCCATGTGCACCAACCCCGCAGCGGTTGTGGCATCGAGCGGCGGCATCGCCGCGCCCCAGCGGTTGCTCATCGGCGGCCTCAAGAAGAACTACGACTTTCACTCGGTGCGCGAGTATCTGGATCGAGCCGGCCACGACGTGTACTTGTTCGGCCATGATGCCGAACAAATCCGCGAGGAACTAGGCGGTCGGGGCCGCGTCTTTGATACAATGCAAGCAGCGTTCGATGCCGCCAAGGATGAGGCGGTTCCGGGCGATGTGATCATGTTGGCACCCGGGTGTGCGAGCATGGATCAGTTTTCGGACTTCGTCCAGCGCGGCGAGGAGTTTCGCGAGATGGCCAAGGAGTGGCTGAATGAAACGACAACTTAAGGTTCACGATCCGATTCTGTTTGGGTTGACGCTGCTGCTAACCCTGATCGGGTTGCTCTTCATCTTTGACGCCGGTTACCCCCGAGCGATGGCGAGCGGCAAGGGTTGGATTCCGCCCGAGTTCCGCACCCAGTTCATCATGACCTTTGCGGCGATTTTCGTCGGGGCGGTGGTGTCGATGGTGTCTGGCGAGCGCTGGTACCGGTTGTCGAAGTTCATCTGGTTTGCCGCGGTCCTCTCCCTCTTTTTGCCCATGATCCCTGGGCTCGCCTACGCTCAGAACGGAGCCGCCCGCTGGTTCAAACTGCCGGGATTGCCGCCGGTGCAACCAGCCGAGTTCGTCAAGGTTGCGGTCATTATCTACCTTGCGGGCTTGTTGGCCAAGCGCAAACCTTGGGTCACGAAACCCGGCAAGGACTGGGCGCAGGTCCTCGATCGAAACCTCGTGCCGAAATTGAAACGCTGGCTTCCATTCGTATGGGTCCTGCTTGCGGTCGTGCTCATCGAGAAGGAACCCGATCTCGGCACCGCGGCGGTTGTGTTGCTCATCGGGTTTGGGATGCTCTTGGCGGGCAACGTCTCGCGCTTCAGCTTGGTGTTCGGTGCTGCCTCGCTCCTGATCGGAACCGGCTGGCTGGTGACCCACGAGGAGTACCGCATGAACCGTATCCGCCATCACGCGGAGCGATGGTCGGAGCGGAACATGGACGACGTCGGCTGGCAGACCGTACAGTCCGAGCTCGGTATGGCGAGTGGCGCCCTGGTTGGCGTTGGGGTCGGGGCGGGGCGCGCAAAGCACGTGCTCCCTGCGGCAACGACCGACTTTGTCAATGCCACGATTGGCGAGGAGTTTGGCCTTGTGGGCATGCTCGCCGTGCTCGGCTTGCTTGCCGCTCTGACGATACGACTGCTCATGCTGGCGATGTCAGCGCCAACTCAGTTCGGGGCCTTGGTGCTTTCGGGGCTTGCGGTATGGATCGGCGGCCAAACGTGCGTGAACGTGATGATGGCGAACGGGCTCTTGCCTGCGATTGGCATCCCGATGCCGTTCATCAGTTCCGGCGGGTCGAGCCTGATCGCCCTGTGGATGGGGCTCGGGATCGGGAATGCGTGCTTGGCTCGGGTGCCCGAGACGGAGGAAGCCTATGAGACTGGTCGTGACGGGTGGGGGCACCGGCGGACACGTCTATCCCGCGCTTGAGCTAGCCCGGCACGCGAAGAGTCGAGGTGCCGACGTCGAGTATTACGGCTCGCTTCGCGGGCAAGAGGCGAATCTGTGTCGACGCCAGGACTTCCCATTCCGGGGATTCCCGTCAGAACCGATCTACTCGATCAAGCATCCCCGAGGATGGCGCGCGGTTGCGCGTCTGCTCAAGGCGTCGATCAAGGTGTATCGGGTGTTCGGGGCGACGCGACCCGACGCCGTGTTCTCGACCGGCGGGTACTCCTCGGCTCCGGTCATCCGCGCGGCGGCCATGCGCCGGATCCCCTATGTGATCCACGAGCAGAACGCCGTCCCTGGGCGATCGAATCGAATCGCGGCTCGCGGCGCGAGCGCCATTGCGACCACCTTTTACGCCGCTGCGGAGCATTTTCCGGCGGCACGCGTCGTGCGCACGGGGCTCCCGATCCGCCAAGAACTCAGGCAGCGCGCCCTCGAGCGCAGACTCCCCATGGATGCCTACCCCTTGAGGATGCTCGTGGTGGGAGGATCGCAAGGTGCAGCGGCCATCAATGAAGCCGCGATCGCGGTTGCGGCTCGATCGATTCGCGACCTAAGATGGCTTCACTTGACCGGTCCGAAGCACTTCGAGATGATGTTTCAGACGTATGAGAAGCTGGGTATCGGATCCATCTATCAAGTGAAGGCATTTCTCGAGGGGGCCGAAATGGCCGATGCGTACAGCGAAACGTCAATCGTCATTGGGCGAGCCGGAGCGGGCACGATCAGCGAGTTGGCGGCGTTTGGCTTACCGTCGGTCCTGATCCCTTATCCCCATGCGCAGGCTAATCATCAAGTTCATAACGCCCGCGAGATAGAATCTATTGGCGGCGCGATCGTTATGGATCAGTCGCGTCTGGAGCCGGCAACGCTGGAGCAAGCCTTGCTTCAGTGGATCGACGTGGCGGCGGCGCGCGAGTCAGCGCGCGAAGCGCTTGCGGGATGGGATGTTCCCGACGCCGCCGAACGGATTTGGGCCTTGTTGGAGCAAGCTTAATGCGAACGCCCTGGGAAATCGAGCACGAGTTTGGAGAAAGAGAAGCCCTCGACGATTACCGGTCGTTCTTCCTCGTGGGTATCGGCGGCGCGAGTATGAGCGCGCTGGCCCTGATGCTGAAGGACCGCGGACTTGCGGTTTGCGGATCGGATTCGACCGCCTCGCCGGTGACCGCGGAACTGATGGCGGCGGGCATTCCGGTGCGCATCGGCCACGACGGGGACGGGATCAAGCGCGGCGACGCAGTGATCCTGACCGACGCGATCGACCTCAAGACCAGCCCGGAGGTCCGCCGGGCGCGCGAACTCGGTTGCGGTCTCTTCCGACGTTCACAACTCCTCGGATGGATGCTGAAAGACCGCCGAATCGTCGCGATCACCGGCACCCACGGCAAGACCACGACCACCGGCCTGGTGTCGTTCGCCCTGATCGAAGCCGGCCTTGATCCGTTGTGTGTCGAAGGGGCCAACTTGCCACAGTGGGGCGGTCCGGTGCGCGAAGGCGAGGGCGAATGGGCGGTGATCGAGGCGTGCGAGGCCTACAACTCACTACGCGACTTCGATCCCGAGGTGGTGTTGCTGACCAACCTCGAGCTCGACCACGAAGATTTCTACTCCGAGGGCTGGCCCCAACTGGAGCAAACGATGTTGGCGTTCGTCAACCGCGCCAAGGTCTTGATCTACTGCGAGGAAGATTCGGGTGCGGTGCGCATCGCCCAGGCGGCGACTTGCCGGACGGTTCCGTACCGTGCGAACTCGGCTGAGCTTCCCGAACTTGCGATCCTCGGTGCGACGAATCGTCTCAATGCGACCGGTGCCTTTCTGGCCGCGCGCGAGACGGGGGCCGAACCGGAAGCTCTGAAGCGCGGACTGGCGCTGTTCACCGGAGCCGAACGACGACTGCAGCTCATCTACGACGGCGATATCACCGTCATCGACGACTATGCCCACCACCCGTCTGAGATTGTTGCGAGCATCGGCGCGCTGAGGACCAAGTACCCCGGGCGTCGCCTCGTGGTGGTCT
This sequence comes from Fimbriimonadaceae bacterium, assembly GCA_024710805.1. GTDB lineage: Bacteria > Armatimonadota > Fimbriimonadia > Fimbriimonadales > Fimbriimonadaceae > JANJUB01. The sequence goes on from JANJUB010000150.1 coordinate 6,738, forward strand.
TCCAGCCCCACCTTTACTCTCGAACCGCCGCCCACCTCGCCGAGTTTGCCACGAGCCTCGATCTTGCCGACTTCGTCGTGCTGACCGATATCTACCCGGCCCGTGAGGCCCCGATCCCCGGGGTCAGTTCGACTCGGATCGCCGAGCGGCTTAAGGTCCCTTGCCGCTATGTTCCCAACCGCCACTTGCTCCCGATCGAGGTCGGGCGGCTGGCAAAGCAAGGGGATGTGATGGTCGGAATGGGGGCCGGAACGATTTCTGAGTTTCCGACCCCGTTCATCGCGGAAGTCGCCCGATCGGCACGCAAGAAGCCGAAGGTTGCCGTCATCTATGGCGGAGACAGTGCCGAACGCGAGGTGTCCATCCTCTCTGGCAACGCGGTGTGCGATGGTTTGAAGAGCGCAGGCTTCGATGCGTTCCTCGTCGATGTCACCGAAGTCCTCATCGCCAAGGGTGACCTGAGCACGTTCGTGGGTCCCCATCGGCCCGATGTCGCGTTCCTGGCGGTTCATGGCACCCACGCCGAGGACGGCGCGATCCAAGGCCTGCTTGAACTGCTCCACGTCCCCTACACCGGGTCGGGCATCCAAAGCAGCGCCCTCGCGATGGATAAAGAGCGAGCCAAGATGATCTTGTCGTCGCATGGCTTGCCGGTTCCCCGTGGATGGCTTGTGCGATCGGGCGACGAACTGCCGGACCTCGGATCCGGGAGGTTCATCGTCAAGCCCAACGCTCAAGGCTCGACGGTCGGGGTCACCTTCGTCAACGATTCCGTAGAATTGCCGGCGGCAGTAGAGCGAGCTCTCCAGTACGATTCCGCGGTGCTGATTGAGGAACTGATCGAAGGCGTCGAAATCAGCGTTCCCGTGCTCGACGATCGCGCCCTTCCGCCGGTAGAGATCGTTCCGCAGTCGGGATCGTACGACTTTGAATCGAAGTACACCCCGGGCGCGACCGAAGAAATCTGCCCCGCGCGTCTGGCTCCGGACGTCTTCGCAAAGGCTCAGGAGTACGCCGTCCGGGCCCACCAGGCGCTGGGCTGCTCGGGGGCAACACGCACCGACATGATCGTACGCAACGGCGAGCCGGTGATTCTCGAAGTCAATACTCTCCCCGGGATGACCGGGACGAGCCTGCTGCCGAACTCCGCGCGGGTTGCGGGGATCGAGTTTCCACAGCTTTGTGCGTGGATGGTCGAGGATGCATTGGCCCGCGCCGGTCTTGGCTTGGCGCAAGGAGTTGACGCCTAACTTCCATGGCACGTCGGCGGCGTCTGAACTGGGGTCCGGTCTTGGTGATGTTGACGGTAGCCAACATCGCCGTGGGTCTGGCTTACAGCCCGATCACTTCGGCGACCCGGGTGCGCGTCGAAGGCGCCTACGCATCGGACAAGGATCGGATCGCAGAGGCCGTACAGCTGATTCGACGCAAGCCAGCCCTACGCAGTGGTGCCCAACCGATGATCGAGCAGATCTACCGACGGCCCGACATTCGCGATGTGACGTTTGGCCAGAATCTATTCCGCAGAGGTTTGGTAAAGGTGCGCTACTTCGCGCCGGTGGCTCAGGTTGTGAACATGCCACGTACCATCTTGACGGCCCAAGGGTCGATCTGCCAGACGCTGGAACCCATCGAAGGTTTGCCTCGTCTGTCATGGACACCAGGAGGACCGACCCCCACGGCGACGCTGGTCGAGAGAGTTGAATCGCGAAAAGTGGCGGACGTGTGTTCGCGAGCAGCAACTTTGAAGATCGCGGCATTGGAGATCGTTGTTCTCGAGAACGGAGGCGTATGCTTAAATTCAGGAAAGACCGGACGGGTGTTGCTTGGACCTCCGGACAACTTGGATGAGAAGTTCGAGACCCTCGATCGCATCCTCGACAGCCAACCTACCGTTCTCGCGGAGAACAAAGAGGTGGTGCTGATTGTCCCGGAGAAGCCGATGGTGCGTCCGCTGGGAGAGCTGAAGCGATGACCAATCCATTTTTGAAGCATGTGAATACCAAGTCATGGGAGTGGCCCGTGTCCTTGGTGTCCCTGCTTCTTGGCGTCATGATCTCGCTTGCTTGGATCAACCAGAAGACTCAAGCCGAGCGTTCGGAACAGCTGCCGCCCGATATCCGCCGCCGTTACATCGAGGGCCGAATCGATCTGAACGAACTCACGAAGCTCTCGGAAGAGGTCAGCCGCCTTCGCGAAGAGAACACCAAGCTGCAGAACGCGATGGCCGACAACAGCAAGCAGAGCAAGGTGCTCAACGAGAGCTTGCAGGAAGTCAAGATGTTCAGCGGGCTCACCGACGTTGAGGGACCGGGATTGACGATTACACTTCGCGACAGCGAGGACGAGAGCTCGGGAATGCCCGAGGACCGGATCATCCACGACGGCGATGTCTTGCGGACGGTGAACGAGCTGTGGGCCTCCGGGGCTGAAGCCATCGAAGTCAACGGCCATCGGATCGTCATGAACACCAGCTTTCGCTGTGTGGGGCCGGTGATCCATGTGGAAGGGGTTCCGATTGCCGCCCCGGTCATGGTCAGAGTGATCGGCGATACGAAGACCCTTGAAGGAGCGATGAAGCTGCCTGGCGGAGTGCTCGATGAACTCAGAAGTCAGGATCCGAACATGGTCCAGATCGACCGGGTCACGAAGCACCGATTCAAGGCTTACGCCGGCAACACGGTTCGCAAGTACATCAAGCTGCCTGAGGCGAAGAAGTGATCCTGCTCCCCCTCCTTGCCTTGGTCATCGGGATCGTGATCGTGCCGCTGATCGGGATCATGCCCCTCAAGGGAGAGTGGGCTCGGTATATCGCGGTTGCCAGCATCGCTGGCGTCGATACGGTGCTGGGTGGGATTCGCGCTGGGCTGGAAGGGAAGTTCCGCAACGACGTGTTCTTCACGGGCTTTCTTGCCAATGTCTTGATTGCCTTCTTCATCGCATGGCTCGGCGACCGGCTTGGCATCGACATGTACCTGGTCGCGGCGATCGTTCTCGGCTCGCGGATCTTCACAAACTTGAGTCTCATCCGACGCTGGTTGCTGACAAAATGGCAAGATAGTCGAGAGAGGGCGCGACGCGAGCGTGAGCAGGCGAGCGCCGCCGCATCGACAACGGCGAACCCATGAGCAACGATTTAGTTTTTGTCCTTGACCTCGGATCCACCAAGGCCGTGTGTATGGCCGCTCGCGCTACCGGCGACGACAAGATCGAGGTGGTGGCGATGGCCCATGCCGATTGCCGGGGCGTTAAGCGAGGAGCCGTGGCCGATCTCGACGATTCGGCGATGGCGGTCAGCGAAGTCATCCGCAAAGTTTCGGTCGCCTTGGGCGAGGATGTCAATCGGCTGGTGGTCGCGATTGGCGGTTCCCACGTCGAGGGCGTGAACGCTCAGGGGTTTGTGCCGATCGTGCCTCAGTCACGCCCGATCAACAGCGATGACGTCTTGCGGGTGGTGAATCACAGCCGACAGTTGATGATGCCGCCCGATCGCGAGCAGATTCAGGCGATCCCTCGCGAGTTCCGAGTCAACGGGCAGCGGGGCATCGCCAAGCCGATTGGCATGAACGGCAGCAAACTGGAGGTGATGACCTACATCGTCACCGGCCACACGCCCAACGTGCAGAACTTGGAGCGCGTCGTTCAAATGGCGGGGGCACGGGTAGATGGCATGGTGCTGATGCCCCTGGCTTCAGGTCTCGGCGTCCTCAGCGAGCAGGACCGTGAACTGGGGGTGGTCGTTGTCGACATCGGCGGAGGCACGACCGATATGGCCGTGTTCGCTAACGGCTCGATCGCTTTCCATGCATCCTTGCCCATTGCCGGGCAACTGGTGACCAGCGACTTGAGCAAGCTACTCAAGACGACTCCCGACGAGGCCGAACGGCTGAAGCTGCGCTACGGCGGCGCCGTCGCTTCGATGGTGCCCGAGGGCGATTCGCTTGACGTCAACCAGATCGGGCAGGATGTGCCGCGTCCGATGCAGCGCCGCGTTTTCTGCGAGATCGTCGAAAGCCGAATGCGCGAACTTGCGGTCATGGTGCGCCAGCAAATCGAACGAAGCGGCTTCACCGGCATGCTTCCGGGCGGGGTGGTCCTGACCGGCGGCGGATCCTTGCTTCCCAACACCGAAGACCTCTTCGAGACGAACCTTTCGCACATGCGGGTCCGACGTGGAGTGCCAAAGGCCGAGGGTCAGTTGAAGCACTCGCTGAGCCGGCCGGAGTACGCAACGGCGCTCGGTCTTGCCCGGTACGCGCTGGATACCGCCGCTGACGAGTACGACACCGCAACCGGCGACGGTTCGTGGAAGGGTCGCGTCCGCTCGCTCTTCTCGATGTTCGGCAGCAAGTGACGGTATAACGAGCTATGCCCCTTTACCTCGGGCTGGACTGCGGCGGATCGTCTTGCCGCGCCTTGGTGCTCGACGACGATCTAGAGCCCGTGTTTCTTGCTCAGGGCGGCAGTGCCAACCTCAGCACCACGCCCGAGTCGGTACTTGACCGGAGCCTCCATCGCGCGCTCGATGGCCTGCCCACCGTGGACTTCACGTGTGCCTGTTTCGCGGGGATGATATCCCCCGCCAAGCGTGCGCAGGCTGAGGCCATCCTCCGTCCGTTGGTCGGTGACGGCGTGCTGTGGATCGAAGCTGACTTTGTGGCGGCGCTTCGGGCTGCGCCAGAATCTTCCGACGCCTGTGTGATCGCGGGCACGGGTTCGGTCGTATGTTCGTGGGTCAACGATCATGTGGAGCGAAGCGGCGGCGGTGGGTACCTCCTAGGCGACGAAGGCTCGGGTTATCGCTACGGCCGAGCCGCGTTGCGTGCGTTTCTATTTAATCCAGATTCGGCATCGGATTCTCTCCGATATGCGGTGAACATGACGTTTCGTACCGATGATCCTGGTGAAGTGATGTCGACTCTTTATAGCGCGCCCGCTCCCGCATCGATGCTGGCTGGCCTAAGCACTGCGCTTGCCCAAGACGTTGCCGCCCGAGTTCCGTACGCGGTCGAGACGCTGCGTGACGAGTCTCGTTTGCTGGCGGCAATCGTTGATGGGCATCTGACACGCTGGCACCCCACCCTGGAGGGTGGACAGGTCGCCTTAGCCGGTGGGCTCTGGAAGCGGTCGGTGTTTCGCGACGCGTTCAATGAAGCCCTTCGCGAACTGCGGCCCGCGGCGCTTGCGGTCAAGTCGACGCAGCCGCCCGTTCGGGGTGCGGCGCTGCTGGCGCGGGATCGTGCGCTTCAGGGGGTGGCATGAGCACCGAGGGCCGCAATCCGCGCTCGTTCGGCTTGGACCGGATGACCGCCGCTGAAATCGTCCGGCTGATGACCGAGGAAGAGGGGATCGTCATCCGCGCCGTCCGCGATCAAATCGATGCCATCGCTTTGGCGGCTGAGCGGGCCGCAGAGGCCCTTGCCCGCGAAGGAAGGGTGATCTATGTGGGTTCGGGAACGAGCGGGCGCATTGCGGTCATGGACGCCGCCGAGATGCCCCCAACTTTTGGCGTCGACCCCGACCGCTTTGTTGCGATCGTCTCGGGAGGAAGCCGCGCCGCTGCGGCGGCCCGGGAGAACGCGGAGGACGACGAGCACGCCGCGGTTGTCGCACTCAATCACCACAAGGTCTCGCGGCATGACGTGGTTTTCGGTCTAGCCGCTTCCGGGCGGACGCCCTTCACCGTTGCCGCCCTCCGCCATGCTCGCCGGAAGGGTGCCTGGACGTGTGCCATCGTGAACAACCTGAAGAGTCCGCTTGAGGAGGTGGCCGACCACGCCATCGTGCTGAGGACGGGGCCGGAGGTGCTGACCGGCTCGACGCGGCTCAAGGCCGGAACGGCCCAGAAGCTCGTGCTCAATCGAATTTCGACCACGGCCATGGTGCTCCGCGGCAAGGTGGTCGAGAACCTGATGGTCGACCTGAAGATGACGAACGGCAAACTCCGCGATCGCGGGGTGCGGATCGGTCGCGAACTCTCTCAGTCGACCGAAGATGAAGCGAGAGCCGCCCTTGAGAGCAGCGACTGGAACCTGCGGGCTGCCCTCGCCAAGTTGGGGCGATTGAATGGCTAGCCGGGATGGCGTACGCCGGGAAGGGCGCGTTCGGC
>JANJUB010000186.1 GCA_024710805.1 Fimbriimonadaceae bacterium
TACGGTTGGAGCCACAACTTCACTGGAATACGAAGAGCGCGGTGCAAGCAACCGCCTGAAATGACCAGACCACCGTGCGCGGCATGTTCGTGCGAATCAGCTTCTCGATCAGTTCGGCATCCTTGCCAGCGGAAAGCCGCCCGTGGATCGGACCGCTGACCAGCAGCGTGGGTCCGACGCTTCCTAGACAGAGCGCGATGTGCAACACCTTGAATCCAAGCGAGACTTCGGGGAGGAGTGCCAGCCAGGTTGTCCCCGCCATCTGAAGCAGCATCCCCGGAATGACAATCGGCGAGATTTGAAGGGTATGACGCTGGTGGTTTCGAAGAAACGACTCGGCAGACCATGACCGAAAGGCGGGGTAGCGCACTTTCTGGCACCACCATCCGGCCAAGGCCATGATGACGCACCCGCTGGCGAGCAACAGCGCAGCGGCGTCCATCTCGTTCTGAAGCGTGGTCACGACTTGCGAAATCTACGTGCCGACGGCGAGAGCAGTCAGCGTGCGAACTTACGCACAATAGCCTCATGACCGGAACCGGACTCCCCGGCGCAATGCCGCGACCCCTCAACGTGACCATGCTCGGCGCGGGCAGTTTCTTTACCAACTCGGTGCTCAAAGATGTCTTGCTGATTCCCGGAAATCAGGGCGGAGAGCTTCGTCTGGTGGATATCGATGGGGATCGGCTTGCCCTTGCCGCCGAGCTCATGCAGAAGACCCTCGAAGTCACCGGTCAAGCGGAGCGCTGGAAGGTTCGCGCATCGGTCGATCGCCTAGAACTTCTGCCGGGGTCCGACTATCTGGTCAACTCGATCGAGGTCAGCGGTCTTGAGTGCGTCCGCATCGACAACGACCTGCCGCTGGAGTACGGGATCAGCCAGAACATCGGCGACACGATCGGCCCGGGCGGCCTGTTCAAGGCATTGCGGACGGTGCCGGTGTGGCTGGAGATTCTCCGCGATGCGGAGCGGCTATGTCCGAACGCACAAGTTCTCAACTACACGAACCCGATGAACGTGATGTGCCTCGCCGCGCATCGAGCAACCCGGATGAAGGTCGTCGGACTCTGCCACAGCGTTCAAGGCACCAGCCGGATGCTCGCCGGATACACGGACGTTCCTTATGAGCAGGTGCAGTGGCAGTGCGCGGGGATCAACCACCTTGCCTGGTTCACTGAGTTCAACGGACCGGACGGACAATCGCTGTATCCGCATCTTATGGCGCTGGCTCGCGACCGAGCCAGCGAGTTTGCCAAGGCGGAGCCGGTCCGCAGCGACATGATGCTCCACTTTGGGGCATTCATCACCGAATCGAGCGGACACCTCAGCGAGTATCTGCCGTATTACCGAACCAGCAAGGCGCTCATCGAGCGATACACCGACACAGGCTATCGGGGTGAGGAGAGCTTCTACGCCAACAACTGGCCTCGCTGGCGAATGGAACAGGACCAAGCGCGGCGAGACATGATCGCCGGGAACAAGGAGATCAAGAACGAGCGCAGTCTCGAGTACGGCGCCTGGATCATCGAGGCGATCGAGAAGAACGCGCCGATCACGATTTACGGGAACGTGGCCAATGAAGGGTGCATCGAGAACCTGCCCTCCGACGGATGCGTGGAAGTGGCTTGCCTGGTGAATCACAACGGTGTTCAGCCGACGCGGTTCGGCCGACTTCCCAAGCCGATGGCCGCGATCTGCGACTGGAACATGCGGATGTTCGACCTGGCGGCGGATGCATGCATCCACCGGGATCTGGGAATGGCCAAGCACGCGTTGATGCTCGATCCCCTGAGTGCGGCGTGTTGCGCTCCGGCTGCCCTGAGCGAACTGTTCGATCGGATGGTCGAGGCGGAGAGGGCCTATCTGACCGCGTTTCTGGGTTAGAAGTGGATAGGGCGCAGGCTGCTGTAGCCTGCGCCCCATCAGGAAGCCTAGCCTCCCATGTCGATATCGACCGACGGTGGCATCGGATCGTTGAGAAGATGCCTTGCGAAGTGCTCCATCAGCATCTGGTTGAAGTAGCCCGACATCGTTCCGAACCCGTGCGCCTGCCCAGGCAGGATCATCAGATCGAACCGCTTGTTCGCTTTGATGAGGGCGTTTACGAGGCGGATCGTGCCGGCGGGGTGGACGTTGTTGTCCATGTCGCCATGAACCAGTAGCAGCCGACCCTTGAGGTTGGCCGCCATCTCATGGTTCGTCGGCACTTTGATGTCGAACCGAGTGGCACTCGCTCCGGTCGAGAACTGAGGGTCCTCGTCATCGACGTAGATGCTGGCGTAGCCGGGAACAAACTCCTCTGGCGGCGCCGTGCGTCCGGTGTTCGCTCCGCCCCCCGTCTGGGTTGCGGTCACGGCCACCTCACGAAGGCCATGATGCTGCTCGCTCCAGTTGGCGTTGTACACGTTGTTGTCGTGGTTGCCTGCGCTGGAAACGCCGGCCTTGAAGAACGTGTTGAACGGAGGCACGAGGAGCGCCGCCGCCGTCATGAATCCACCGCCCGAGTGGCCGTAGATGCCGACCTTGTCGATGTCGATCCAGGGGTGGCGAGCGGCTAGCTGCTCGATGCCGGCCTTCTTGTCCGCGAGACCGTAGTCGCGCAGGCTGAAGTAGCCATAGCTGTGGTACGCGTTCGATCGGGCAGGATTGCCGCCCCGGTTGCCGATCTGGATGACGATGAAGCCAAGCTGCGCCAGGCGCTGGTTGGTGTTCACCGCAGAGAAGCCGGCGGACACGCTCTCCGTCTGCGGGCCCGGGTAGACGTTGGCAATGATCGGATACTTCTTCTTCGGATCGAAGTCGAAGGGCTTCCACATATTGCCGTAGATGTCATTGATGCCGTCGGCAGCCTTCACGCGGAAGGTCTCCGGCATCTTCCATCCCGTTTCGTTGAGCCGAGAGAGGTCGGTCTTCTCGAGTTCGAGGATGACATTGCCTCGATCATCACGGACGACGGCTTCAGGTGCCATATCGACACGAGATCGCACGTTGACGGCGAACTTCTTGGTGGTCGATAGGGTGGTTGTATTGTCGGCATCGCCGGCATCGAGGAGAGTCAGCCCCTTCGCATCCAGCCCGACTCGATACAGATGTCTGTAATAGGGGTTCTCATTGGGCTCTCGGCCGTTGCCGACGACCCACATCTGACCCTGGTCCGCATCGACATCCACGATGTTGTTGGCGCGCCAAGGCCCGGAGGTTAGCGGGTGCTTGAGCTTGCCGTCGTTACCATACAGGTAGTAGTGGCCCCAACCGGTGCGCTCGGAGAACCAGATGAAGTCTCCACCAGGTTTGACATAGCGGACACTCTGGACTTCGAGAAAGGCATTGTTGACACTCTCCGTAAGGAGGACTTCAGCCTTGCTGGTCGTCAAGTCCATCTCGCAAAACTCGAGATTGCGCTGCAGACGATCTCGTCGGACGAATCGCAGCTTGTCGCTGGTCGTGTCCTGCCAGTGAATATCGGAAATGCGCTGATCCCTGTACCGCTCGACGGGAAGCTTGGTCAGCTCTTTCTTGGCCGGGTCATAGGCGAACAGCTCGGTTTGCGTCACATCGGGCTCGCCGGGCATGGCGTACCGATACGTCATCAGGCTCGGGCGAGGCTCGGTCAGCGAGTTGACCAAGAACAGCTCCTTCACCTTGCGCGAGTCGAATCGGGTCACGTAAAACCGCTTCGAGTCCTTTGACCAGGTCACGTTGGCCCGCACCCGAGTCTCGCGGCTCTGTTGCTGATTCTGCTGCTGCTGTTCTTGTTGTTCCTGCTGTTGCTCTTGTTGCTGCTGCCCTTGGGTCTGGCGGGCGCCAAAGCTGTAGTCGCGCTCGCCGTCCTTCGTCAGCTGAATGGGCGGCTGATCTTTTCCGTCGACCACTTCGACCAGGAAGAGATTGTGCTCTTGGGCATAGACATACGCCTTGCGGTCCGGTGAGTAGTTGCGGAAGTCACCGCCACGCTGGCCGCCTTGGCCCCCGCCAAAGCCACCTCGTCCGCCGCCCTGACCTCCCGTTGGCGGGGGAGTGCCTTCAGCCCCGGTGGCGCGGCCCAGACTCTTCAACGTGTCCTTCTCCGCGTCGTACTCATACCGGACTTGCTCGACGACAAACCGAATCAGCTTGTCATTCTTCTCATCGAACGTGACCGTGGTGATCGGCAAGTTTGTCGTGTCGTACGGCTTTTTGCTGACTTCAGAGAGCAGCGCAGCCATTCGCACGCTGTCGAAGAGCGGTGTCTTCTTCTTGGCCTTCGGATCGACTCGCCAGAACTTGATCCCAGACGCGTCGCGCCACGAATACCAGAACTGATCGGTCTTGTTGATCCAACCGGGCGTCAGCGATGTGCTGTAAACATGCTGACCCAGATAGGAGTTGTTAAAACGCTGAATGGCCTTCCAGTTCGCCTGCGCGACGGACATGGCGGCCATTACCCCGAGAGCCGCTGCAACAGCGGTTCGCATCCCCAACATATGCAATTCCTCCTCCGATGGACGACCCGCAGATCGTCTCCGTCTATCCTATCTCACTTCGGGCTCGGTGGGTTCCCTGGAAAGCGGTGCAAAGAGAAGTTGGTACAATGGTTCATACGCGGTGAGCCGCGTTCGCGCGGTGAAGTCTGCGCAACTGATTTCGGGGGTGAAACAAGCATGCAAAAGCAAGATCAAGTTCTTCGTATGACTCCCTCCGTCGCTGGCATCTGACGCTAGCGGATTCGTTCGATTCCCCGCGACGGTAGGTCTCGCCGTGCGATGCCCATTTGCGGGTGTCTCGGCCTTCCGCACACGAACGAATTGAAACCCAAAGAAACCTATTCTCATGTTGAACTCCAGGCGCTGGACGTTAACGAGCGCCGACGACTCAAGAAACTTGCCCAGCAAGCACGCAAGGGTGAGCGCTTTCGCTCCTCCGAAGATGGACATCGACCGGACTCTATCGAGTCGTGGATGATGCGCATCTTGGAACAGGAGCGGAGCGTTGCTGAACGCGCTACGCTCGTGGGAACCGTCGTATGGGCCGGGCCTCAATCCTGCAGGGTGATCCGCGATGACACGCACCTGGAGGCCGAGGCAGCCGTACGACGGCAGCGCCCGGTCGTAGGTGACCGTGTGCGTTTGATCCCGCGGTCGGAAGAGGTGCTCGAAGTTGCGGGTATCGAACCGCGCCGCACGCGGTTGTCCCGCCCAAGAGTCATGGACTCCGGTGCGGAGCAGGTGATCGTCGCGAACGTCGATGTGGTCGTAGTCGTCGTCTCGATCCTCACCCCGCCTCTGCATCCGCGGCTGATCGATCGCTACCTGGTTGCGATTCAGTACGGTGGCGCGGAGGCAGCGCTCGTGCTGAACAAGATGGACTTGGCCGATGCGGATCAGCGTTGCGAAGCGGGGAAGATTCTGGCGCCTTATCGGGCGATCGGGGTGCCGTTCTTCCCGGTATCTACACTCACCGGGGAAGGCATCGACCTGCTTCGAGACCACCTTTCTTGCAGGACGTCGGCGTTCGTGGGCCACTCAGGCGTGGGGAAATCGGCGCTGGTCAACGCGTTGTTTCCCGAGATCGGGCAACAGGTGGGCGAAGTGTGGAAGGGCTACGGCCGGGGAACCCACACGACCACGACCTCCGATCTATTCCGCTTGCCCGACGGCGGCGCGCTCATCGACACCCCCGGGATCCGGAGCTTCGGCATCTGGAACGTGCCTCGAGAGGAGCTTCGGAACTACTTTCCCGAGTTCGAAGCGTGTCGGTGTCGATTCCGCGACTGCCTGCACATCGCGGAGCCGGGATGCGGAGTCCGCGAGGCGGCCGAGGCGGGAGAAGTCTCGAGCGCTCGTTATGATGCTTACCTGAGGTTGTTGGAGTAAGCCTCATCTCCTTAGCCTCGGAAATCACGTGGGGCCGGGATGTCTCGTGCCCTGCCACCAAAGCAGACTGAATGGCAGGGCACAAGACATCCCTGCCCTACGTGGAATACAGCCTATGCCAGCGTGGTGCGGATCGCGGCGATTACGTCGTCGATGCTCGGCAACGCTGCGTATTCGTACACGGGGTTGTAGCCGATGCTCACGTCTTCGCGGGCGACGACCTGCGGAGGTGCGAGGAACAGATTCCATCGCTCGGGGCGGCCGATCATCTCGCTCACCACCGCCTGGCCAAAGCCACCCGTGCGGTTGTCCTCGTACACGACGACCAATCGGCCGGTCTTGCGCACCGACTCCGTGATCGTGTCGTAGTCGCACGGCACCAGCGAGCGAAGATCGATAATCTCGACCGAAACCTCCGCTCCGAGCTTAGCGACCGCATCTTCGGTGAGTTCCACGCAATTGCCGTAGGTGACCACCGTAACATCGGTTCCGGTTTGGACAATGCGCGCCTTGCCGAAAGGCACCGGCTCGACCTTCGTGACCTCCATCTGCTTGCGGAAGATGTGCTTCGGCACGAGAACGAACGTGGGATCGTCGCCATGGATCGCCGACCAGAACAGCCCGGCCGCGTCCTCGGGGGTCGACGGGATCGCAACTCGAATGCCCGGGGTGTGGCAGAGGTAGCCCTCGCCCGACATCGAGTGCCATAGCGAGCCGCCCGGCAGGTAGGCACCCATCGGCGCGTACATCACGAGCGGGCACTTCCAATCACCGAATGTGCGCCACCGGAGCGTCGACATGTTGGTGACGACTTGGTTCCAGCCGGGGCTGATGAAGTCGATGAACTGAAGCTCGAAGACCGGCTTCATGCCGTAGATCGCCATGCCCACGGCGACGCCAGTGATCGTGGCCTCGGCGAGTGGCGAGTTAAACACCTGGTTCGGGAACGCTTCGCTCAGGCCCTTGGTGATGCCGAAAACGCCTCCCTTCGGGTCTTCGATATCTTCGCCGAAAAAGACAACCTTGGGGTCTTCCTCGAGGGCGCGCCGGAAGGTCTGGTTGATGCTGGCGACCATGGTCTGGCGGCCAGCTTGGACTGGCGGTACGGCGGCGACGGTTGGATCGCCCCAGTTGTGGTCG
>JANJUB010000008.1 GCA_024710805.1 Fimbriimonadaceae bacterium
ACTCCCGGCCCCGATCAATTCGCCCCACCTATGGAAGGCGACGCTGCCCGCTACCCGCCAGCGCGGGGTGGTGCCGATCCACGTCCGCACGAAGGACATGTTCGGACAGGTGTACATCTCGACGAAGGCGATTCGGATCGAATACTAAGCCGGAGGAAGTCAGCAGTTGGCAGTCAGCAGTCAGCTGTTGGCAGTCAGCTGTTGGCTTTTTTGGAGATGAGGAGATTCTTGTGGGGGAGGGATGCGTCGTGCCCTCCCAATCCTAATCCAGAAACGCAAAAATGGGCAGGGGGCGTTAACCCCCTGCCCAAACTGAGCCGCTTACGCCTGCTCGGCGGTTGCCGCGGCGATCACCCGGGGCCGAAGCGTGATGTCCCCGTTGATCCCCGACACGTCGAGCGAGCCCGAGCCTTCGCCCAGTCGGCCGGTGATCCGCTGCTCGCTGCGCGCCTCGTCATCGAGCGGAAGCGTACAGTGCACGTCGCCCCGCAGCGTTGAGAGCGAAACTCGGCAATCGGATCCGTCGGGCATCGCGATGACCGTGTCGCCGTTGACCGTGCGAACATTCACCGAACCGGAGACCGGCACGTCGAACTCGACGTGGACGTCGCCCGAGACGGATTCAACCGACAACGTCTTGCCCGAAAGGCCTTGGACGTCGATGTCGCCTGAAGCGGCCCGCGCGTTGACATTGCCGTCGATCTTCCGCAGCTTGATGTCGCCCGCCTTGTTCTCGAGCGACGCCATCGGCGTGATGATGTCCTCCAACGTCAGATCGCCACTCTGCATCGTGACCTCGATCGGCCCGTTCAATCCGCGGAGCGCCACATTGCCTGCCGAAGAGTGGATGCGGGCGCCCCGACCCGTGTCGGCGATCGCGACCTCGCCCGCATCGGTGCGGACGTCGACTTCCGCACCGTGGCTCAGTTGCAGCACGAGGTCGACCGCCAGTGCGGCGATTTTCGGCTGACGGATGATGATCGCGTGCTCGCTCTCTTCGACGATGAGCGTGTACTCCTCCGCCTTAGCCTTCGCATCTTCGGCGTTGGTGCCGCGCACCTTCGCGCGAGCGGAAACCGTACCGTCAGCGTGGCCGCAAGTCACCTTGACCGAACCGCAGGGGTTCTCGATCTTGATCGTCTTGCTGCCATCCGCGCCGAGCGGAAGCGTCAGATCGCGGGTTTCGACAACCCCGAACAGCGGGAAGTTGATACCCCCGGCCTTGACCTCGTCGGCGGCGCGCTTGATCGCGTCCATTCCCTTTTGGGCACCCTGGCGGGCCTGGTTGGCGACTTCTTTCCAGTCCACCGACTCCCGAACTTCCTTGTCGAGGTTGTTCATGAAGTCGACAAACCCCTTGAAGAAATCTCCCTTCTCGCTGGGCGACTTGGGGGGCGGGGGCGGAGCGGCTTCCCCGCCGGGGGCATCCGGTTGGGGTGCTGGCTCCTCGGCCGTGTTGTCACCCTGGAAGGCATCGATCAACTCCGCCGCATCCTCGGGCGAGATCTTCCCTTCCTGAACCATTTTGAGAATTCGTGTCACTTCTTCTTTCACGCGGTCACCTCTTTCAGCTTGGCCTTGGCCTCATCAGCCGTAATTTCGCCCCGCTCGAGCATCTCCAAAATGGAGCGTCGCTGCTCGGTCGCCTTCTTAACTTCCTTCTTCGAGGGCTCGGTGCTGATGGGCTTCAGGTTCAGCGTGTCGAGCAGTGCGTCCAAGCGGGAGCGCAGGGTCGGATAGCTGAGCCCGACTTCCTTTTCCATCGCGGTCAGATTGCCGCGGGTCCTCAAGAACACCTCCAAGAACTGGGCCTGCTCGCCGTCGAGCTGGGCCAAGCGTGGAACTTGAAACTTGCCCCGAATCACGATGCCGGTATCCTCGGCGGTCAGTTCGCTCACGTAAAGCGGACCTCCACCGACCGGATCGCGGGTGGGTAGCGGATGTAACGTTTTTTCACCCATGATGGGAGATTACTGAGGATCTCTAAAATGCGTTTCAGAAAAAGCTAAGCGATGGGGCCTTTGGCGGGCGGATGTGGGATGTCGGCTGGGGATGGGGCAGGATAAGACCCCGGCCCCGCCCGGTATCTTCGATCCATGGCCCTCGACCCCGTTGCCCTGACCCGCCGACTGGTGGATATCCCGTCCGTATCCGGCGATGAACGCGAATGCGGCGAGTTTCTCGACGGCTTTCTTGGCGGGCTCGCCCACACCTACGGCGGCAACGTCCAGCGCATGCCCGTCGAGGGCGACCGATTCAACGTGCTGGCGACCTTCGGCGATCCCGTGATCACCTACAGCACCCACTTCGACACCGTCCCTCCCTTTTTCGCTTCCTCGGAAGACGAGGAATGGGTGTATGGGCGAGGCAGTTGCGACGCCAAGGGCATCCTCGCCACGATGATCTGCGCGGTTGAGAGACTGTTGTCGGAAGATCGCCGCGGACTGGCCCTGCTGTTCGTCGTCGGCGAAGAGCAGGGCAGCGCGGGGGCGAAAGTCGCCTCGCAGCACGGCATCGGCAGCCGCTACCTCATCAACGGCGAGCCCACTGAGAACCAGTTGGCGGTCGGCACCAAGGGGGCGCTCCGGCTGGAGTTGCACGCCCGCGGGCGCATGGCCCACTCCGCCTATCCCGAACTCGGTGACTCCGCGATCGACAAGCTCGTTGCGGTTCTTGGAGACCTGGCGGAAGTTGCGTGGCCGGTGGATGATCTCCTCGGCCCGACCACGGTGAATGTCGGCACCCTCCGGGGGGGACGTGCGCCGAACGTGATCGCCGACGAGGCGGTTGCCGAATTGCTGATCCGCTTGGTCGGCGATCCGGATGTCGTCCGGTCACAAGTTGAGTCGGTCGTTGGTGGACGGCTCGATGTGCGCGAGGTGTTGTGCATCCCGGCAGTGCATCTGGGCACGGTGCCGGGGATCGAGACCTGCGCGGTCAAGTACACGACGGACATCCCGCTGTTTGGCCCCTCCTGGGGCGAGCCGTTCCTACTCGGCCCCGGCACGATCCACGTCGCTCACACTGAGCACGAACGGATATCCAAGCGCGACCTCAGCGACGCCGTAGACTTGTACGCTCGGCTGGGGCGCGAGTTGCTGTCGCGGGGCTAAATCGCGAGAAGTGTCTAGACCTTCTTGCACATTCGGAGACTCCTGGGCGATACTCGCGTCATGGTGCTCAGCCTCATCGCAACGTTGGTCGTCTCGCAGGCCAATCCCATCTGGTCGGGAGAGTTCGTGCTCCGAATCACCGGCGAGGGTAAGTCGAAGGCCGGTCCGTTCAGCGGCACCTGGAAGATCGACCGCGAGGCGAAGGGCAAATTCGTGCTCGACCGATCGTTCAAGGGGGCCGGCATCGCGAGGACTGAAGATTCGAAGAATGAGGCGCGCTACACCACCTGGATCGCGAATCGGCGGCAGCCTGCCACGCTGAAGTTCGATGACCTGATCACCGTCCGCGGGCCGTTGCACAGCGCGAAGGAGATCCGGTTCGATACGTGGCAGTACGAGTTCCCCATCCCCGGAAAGTCGACCTCCGATGCCGGCGAGGTGGCCTCAGCCATCCTTCAGATCGATTCCGTGAAAGGAACCTACACGCTGGAGAGCCCGCGCATCTATGCCGCGGCGAGGACCTACTTCAAGCGCGTCTTCGTGGAGGGACCGCCCAAGTGGGTGGCGACTAAACCAATTGTCCGAGATGAGGTCGATGTGCAGTTCGACATCATCGGCGGGCTCAACTCGCCCACCGAATGGACCAAGATGTCGGGTCCCTTCAAACCCGGCCAACGAGAAATCGTGCTGACCCGGAAGCTGCCGTTCACCGCCCCGCTCGCCACAATGCCAACGGCGAAACTCAACGCCGAGATTGTGTGCGTTTTGAAGCTGAACGAATAGCACCCTACATGCGGAACACGCCGAATCGTGGTGGCTCGATCGGAGCGTTGCGCGCGGCCGTGATGCCGAGCCCAATCACGCGGCGGGTATCCAACGGATCGATGATGCCGTCGTCCCACAATCGCGCGGTCGAGAAGTAGGCCGAACTCTCCGCACCGTACTTGTCGAGCGTCGGTTGTCGGAACGCGGCTTGCTCTTCGGGCGACATCGACTCGCCCTTCGCGGCAAGCTGATCCATCTTGACCGTCAGCAGCACGTTTGCCGCCTGTTCTCCGCCCATGACCGAGATGCGCGCGTTCGGCCACATCCACAGCTGTCGCGGCTGGTAGGCGCGGCCGCACATGCCGTAGTTGCCTGCACCATAAGAGCCACCGACGATGACCGTGAACTTCGGCACGTTCGCCGTCGAAACCGCCGTTACCAACTTCGCGCCATGCTTGGCGATGCCCTCATTCTCGTACCGTTTGCCGACCATGAAGCCGGTGATGTTCTGCACGAACACGAGCGGGATGCCGCGCTGGCAACATAGCTCGATGAAGTGGGCTCCCTTCTGGGCCGACTCGCTGAACAGAATGCCGTCGTTGGCGATTACGCCCGCGAGTTCGCCATAGAAGCGCGCGAAGCCGCAGATTAGCGTCGTGCCGTAGTTGTGCTTGAACTCTTGGAACTTGCTTCCGTCCACGATGCGGGCGATCACTTCGCGCATCGCCATCGGCACCTTGGGGTCCGCGGGCACCAGCGAGTAGAGATCCTCGACCGGATAGATCGGATCCTCC
Organism: Fimbriimonadaceae bacterium; assembly: GCA_024710805.1. GTDB lineage: Bacteria > Armatimonadota > Fimbriimonadia > Fimbriimonadales > Fimbriimonadaceae > JANJUB01. The sequence goes on from JANJUB010000008.1 coordinate 4,673, forward strand.
GGCGCGATGCGGTCGCCCCACTGGGCTTCCGTTCGGGGGCCGAGGCTCTCGACGATATTGCGCACGATCTCGAGCGCGTGGGCGTCGTCGTCGGCCAAGTGGTCGGCCACCCCGCTGAGCCGGGTGTGAACATCCGCGCCGCCGAGTTCTTCCGCCGTCACCTCTTCGCCGGTCGCCGCCTTCACGAGCGGGGGGCCGCCGAGGAAGATTGTGCCCTGGTTCTTGACGATGATCGCCTCATCGCTCATGGCGGGCACGTAGGCGCCACCGGCAGTGCACGAACCCATGACCGCGGCAATCTGCGGGATTCCCAAAGCGCTCATCTGCGCCTGGTTGTAGAAAATCCGACCGAAGTGGTCGCGGTCGGGAAACACTTCGCTTTGGAGCGGCAGGAACGCGCCGCCGGAGTCGACCAAGTAGATGCAGGGGAGCCGATTCTCACGCGCAACTTCTTGAGCGCGGAGATGCTTTTTCACCGTCATCGGGAAGTATGTTCCGCCCTTGACGGTCGCGTCGTTGGCGACGATCATGCACTCGCGGCCATGGATGCGGCCAATACCGGTGACCACTCCCGCGCCAGGAGCTTCGTCGCCATACATGCCGGTCGCGGCCAGCGTCGAGAACTCGAGGAACGGTGCGCCATCATCGAGAAGGGCTTCGATGCGCTCGCGAGCCAACAGCTTGCCTCGCTTCTTGTGCTTGGCGACTGCGTCGTCGCCGCCACCCGCCATTGCAGTCGCGGTCTTGGCCCGCCATTCGGCGATGATCGCATCCATCGCCTCCTTGTTGCGGACATGCTCGGCGTCGTGGGAGTGCACTGCGCTGGGAATAACTTCCATGGCAGCTTGGATTGTGGCAGGTTCGTTCGCTACAATAGACGACATGCTGGCTACGCTCCTGCTCACGACCGTTTTCGCGCCTCTTGCGACGTACGCCGATCCGGGCGGAGCGTTCGCGCTCGACCTGCCGCCGGGCTGGACCGCGCGCAAGCAGGAGTTGGGCGACGGAGTCACCTTTACCGAGACCTTCAAGCAAGGCGACGAGGAAGGTGCGCACATCGACATCCTGGTGCAGAAGTCCGCGGCGGACATTGCCGAGAAAGACCACGCCGAAGTCAACAAGGGCGTGCTCGACATCGTCGTGCAACTCTTGGGTGCGGAAGGCACGATCACTCGCCAGTCACGCAGCGACGTCACCTTCGACAACCGCAAAGCGATGCGCATGGAGATCGATTTCCGCGATGACGAGGATGTGCTGTGGAAGGGCTGGGTGATCGCGGTGTGCGGCAAGAACCATGCGCTGGCGATGATCGCCTACGCCAAGGCAAGCGACACCGCAACCTACAAACTTGTCGATCAGCATGCGAACACGCTTGCGGTCGAATCCAAGACCCCCGGCAAGGGCGGCGCATCGGCCGGCGGTGGACTGCTCTCGAAGACCGCGCTTACCAACATCGCAGGGAAGATCAAGGGCAACATGAAGCGCGAGCCGATGGACAAGGTGCTTATCGCGGGTACGCCTCCGCTCACCTATGGCTCGGTCGCCAACTTCGTCACCGTCATTGAGCTGCTGTTCGACATCCAACTGACCGAGGCCGAGTTCGATGCCACGCGCGAGCGTTTCCTCGAGTACTACGAGAAGGCGGACGCCGAGGGCAAGAAGATTCTCGCCGAGCAGGGCGCTTCGCTGTTGAAAACCCTCACGACGGGTACTCCACAAGAGATCGCGCAGAGCAAAGCCGAAGGCAAGCAGGTCTTTGAGACCGCCTTCCAGCGCGGCTCGCAGATGGGCATCGGCTACGCGACCGTGATGTGGGATGCGATCTCGCGCCGCGCCGCCAAACTCGGTACGGCTAAGCAGGCACCCAAAAAGGAAGATTGGGACACCGACATTTCCGAAGGCGACCTCGACGCAACCATGGAGATGCTGTACTTCATGTGGGTCGCCGCCGGCCGTGATGCCAGCGACGTCACGATGGACGACATCATCAAGATCCGCAACCAAATCATCGGATGGCTCCCGGAAATGGATCCGCAGCTTCAGATGCTCATTGCCAACGCCCCCAAGGTGTACGCGGGCATCCGCCAACAGTGGGCTTCGGCCTCGGCGGCGCAGCGAGTCGCGATGGCCCAGCAGTTCGGTGCGGCGTTGGATGAGTGGGGCATCGGCGCGCAGTCGAGCTTTGAGACGTCCGGAGGCGGGGGCGGCAGCGGCGAGTATTCGATGAACGCCCAGATCGCTCAGAACACCGCATGGAACGCAGCGAAGACCTGGTCTTCGAGCAACTAGTCAAACGGCGCAGCACACGGAAGGCGTGCCCATCTCAAGGGCTGCGCAAACTCCCCAAGTGCGTCGGACTCGGCCGCCGGACTGCATTCGATGCTGACGAAGAGCTTCGTCGACGCTTTTTGCCTCGGTGGGGGGTTCTTCGCATGATGAAGCGCTAGGGCAACTGGCCGATCAGGAGCACATAGCCATCCGGATCGTGAACGCGCATCTGGCCGGCCGGCATGTAGTCGGGATGGGTGATGTCGAACACCTTGCCGCTTCGCGGAAACTCGTCGGTGGACTCGCCCTGATAGCTCCCTCCGTTAGCGATTCCGGCCGCCAGCAGTTGCTCTCGCAGAGCCACCAGATCCGGCGTGTAGAGGTAGAACAACGCGGCCTGGACCCGAGGATCAATGGGTGCGCTTGCTTTGGCGAGCATCAGATCGGACCGATAGCCCACCATTCGTGCCCAATAGGGATCCCCCTCGGGTCCAAACCGTGAAAGCAGTTCCAGCCCGAGTTGCTCATAGAACGCCTGGCTCTCGAGGAGGTCTGCAACGTGAATGAACGGGACGAAGCCGGTGATCATCTTCGGCATGGCGGCATGTTACTCGCCGGATCGCCCGATCTTCATCCCGTTAGTGACGAACGCGACTCTGCCTGAGCTAGGGCTCCCAGAAGTGCCTGCTCAAGTCAAACTCCCCCTGGGCCGTGAATGTTCTTTGGAACGGCACCTTCAGAGTGTCTTTCCCAGCCCACTTGACCGGCTCATAGAGAACATGGCCCTTGACGAACACGCGGAACTCACCGGCGGGCAGCTTCACCTCAAATCGGCCGTCCTGCTTGGGTCTGGCGGTATAGACTCGTCCGCCAACAGTCCTAAACTCAACACGCGACGACGCCCAGTCGAGAATCCCGGCCCGACGGGCCGGATCCAGCAGCAGCTCGGGGCCGGGCATCAGTCGCACGGTCGTCCGAACGACCGGGTCACTCGGCGTCACCGGCCGATCTTTGAACTTCATCCGCTCGATCTGCCCCCATCGGTCCATAAGTTGGATTTCGAACTCGTCTTTCGCAATCTCGGTGATGAGGTATCCGCCCACGTCATCTTTGAGCCAAGACTCGGAAGGTGACTTGCTGCGGCTGGCCTTCGCACACGCTACGAGCCCCCGTTCAAAGCGCACTCGGAACGGGTCGAAGTCAAGGGTCTGCGCCCCCTCGAACGCCTGACGAACACAACTATCGACGACGTACGCTTCGGATTCCGATTGTGCGCCTTGGCCCGCATCAAGGGTTAGGGTTGGCATCGCCGAGGTCACGACTCCGCCCACTGCCCCCGCCAACAAACCCATGCCTAACAGGGCAACCACGAACGTACGAGCCCGCGTGGGGGGACGAAACACACCGACTCCCGCCCCGATGAGGACGAAAACGCTCATCGCCGCCAGACCCGCCGTAGTGCCCCGATCACGGGCGACTCGCTCGGTGAAGAACTGCGGCATCTCTGGAGCTTCCCCGTTCCACTCGATGGCGTAGTCCGATTGCATCTGATCACGCGAGAGGTTGCCGCGCAACCGGGTTGCTAGCGCTCGTTCCGGCAAGTCGGTAACGATATCCGCATGCCGCAGCGCAACGGTTGGATGCAGGCCATTGAACATCGGCTCAGCCTCCGGATCAATCAACTCACGGCTGCGAAGCAACCTAAGCGGTGTGCACTCAGCAACCCTCGGTCCGATGACCACCAAGTCCAGATCGAGCCGATCGCTTACCACTCCGGTCAGGCGCATCGGATAAATGGGTTTCGCGGCGGGGAACTTGATCCGTATCGGGTGGGGCGAGGCGTCGGCTTCAATCTCCTTTCGGAACCGGGCGGTCATAAAGCACCAACCTTCCTTCACGTAACTCTCGATGACGGACTGAGCCTGGTCGGGCAGGGGCGTACCCGCTTTGTCGAGCCACTGAACTAGGGCAGTTGCGTCGCTGGACTCTATGACACTAACCTCGTACGAGCCGATCGTCTGGCGGTCGAGCACCCGGACGGCATCCCCGCCGCCCGCAGCCTCCTTAGCCGCGTACGGTCCTGAGGCGAAGACCGGAAAGAACACGAAGGTGAACGCAGGAGTCGCGAGCAGGATCACGAGTCGGCCCCCGCGCGGACCGGACGTCCAGCGCAAAACGATCAGAGCGGCGAGAAGGCACGTAACCAACACCACCGCGGCCAAAGGTCGTTCGCCTGAGACACGATGGCGGACCACCGGCGGCAACTCGCCGAAAACGAGGTCCATCACGCTCGGACGGGCCTTGCCGATCTCGGTCGGCGGCGCGGGCAGAGGAATGACCCAGCTGTACTCGCCCGCAGCCGCGCGCAAGTTGGACTCGACGAACAGGGTCTGCTGACCCTCGTTCCACACAATGATCGCCCGCTGGTCGGGGATCGTTAGCTTGGCCCCGACGTTCTTACCGAAGAAACCACCATCGGCCGCACCAAGCTGAGCGACCACCATGAGCAACAGGATCGCGACCACACCCAAAGTACGCCTAGCCATAAGCATTGGACGGGAAAGATCCTAAGGAAAGTTAGCGTAAGACGACGGCACCACTTGTGACGTGAGACTGTCAACTACTTAGCTTCCAAATGCCGCTTGAGCGCATCCAGCCGCTGATCCCAACGCCGGGTGAGTTCCTCGACCATTCGGTGCATCGCCGAGAGCGCCTCGGGTTCGAGACGCGCGTACACTTCCCTGCCCTTCGGCTCGAGGATCACAAGCCCCGCGTCGACGAGAACCTGAAGCTGCCTCCGCGCGCCTTGGCGGGTGAGGTCGAGTCCCTCGGTCACCCGGCCCACGGTCATCGGCGACTCGGCGCTCAGCCGCTCCACCATCGTATAGCGGAGCGGATCGCCGAGGGCTTTGAAGAGCGTCGGTGCGCTCACAGAAGACTTCTTCCCGCCCTGCGTTGTGGGCGAGGGATGCGTTGTGCCCTCGCCGAACCTACACCTTGGTGAATTCCTTGCGCCGGGACGAACCCACCGGCGGCCTCACGGAAAACTCCTGCTCCTGTACACATCATCCGATCACGTACTTCGCCAATGCGGCGAGTTGGTATTCCCAACCGCCCGTGTTGTCCTCGTGATTCTGCGCGGCGTACGACTCCGGGAGGCTCGCGAATCCCGTTTCGACCACTCGAACCTCGGTGCCACCCTCGACTGCAGTCAGGCGAAACTCCACCAGCGTGTTGGGATGTTCCAGCGGATTGTCGGTGAACCCCGCGGGCACGAACGCGGTGCCCGACACCCATCGGTAGGCGAAGTAGGTCGGCGGTTCGTTGGCGATGATGGCCAGTCGGAACCTGCCGTACTTGCCCTCGTCGATGACGGGCTGAGAGCCGACCTCGAAGTCGCCCTCAACACCGTCCGAGAACCACGTGCCGAACTCGGCCGGGTCGGAGATGGCCTTGAAGATACGCTCGATAGGAGCCGCGATGACGACAGAGCGTTCGATTCGATCGGGAACGGTATTCATAATGCAACAGCATTGTTGCATATGTCTCGATGACTAGGCAACCCGTGCCAACCCGAGCCCACCCGCGCTATCATGAGTAGCTCACTTATGACGCCACTTGCGAGCACGCTCCAGAACTGGCAGCGCGAGGGGTTCACGATCGTCATCTCGACCGATCAGCCGAACCGCGCGCGGTCCGTGCTTGCCCAAGTGGACCTCCATCCCCAGGAACTTGAGGCCGGCGCGACTCCCGAACCCGGACGTCTGTATCTGGCCCAAGGGAACCTCGGCGGGGGGTTCGTCATGCCCGAGCGCAAGTTTGCCCTGGTCTCCGACGCGGAGCTGTTCGGCGTCGCGAGGCTGAAACTCCCCCAAAAGCGATTCACCGAAGGCGCCCCGATTGCCACCGTGCTCGATCTCAAGCCGGGCGACTACGTGGTTCACGTGAGCTTCGGCATCGGCGTCTTCCGAGGGCTGGTCTCCCGCGAGATGGAAGGGGTGAAGAAGGAGTTCCTCTACATCGAGTACGCCCCGCCGGACAAGCTCTTCGTGCCTGCGGACCAGCTTGATCGGGTTCAGAAGTATCTCAACCCCGGCGACAGCCAACCCAAACTGAACCGCCTTACGGGCGGCGAGTGGCAAAAGACCATCGCCAAAGCCAAAGACGACGCCCGCGCATTCGCCCGCGATCTCGTGAAACTCTACGCGGAGCGGAAGGCGGTGCGGCGCCGCCCTTTTGGCCCGGACACTCCGTGGCAAGCGGAGATGGAAGCGACCTTCCCGTGGGTGGAGACGCCGAGTCAGATGGCGGCGATCCGGGACGTGAAGCGCGACCTGCTCGAGGAGTGGCCGATGGACCGCCTGATCTGCGGGGACGTGGGGTTCGGGAAGACGGAAGTCGCGATCCGGGGGGCGTTCAAGGCGATCCAAGCGGGCCGCCAGGTGGCGGTCCTGTGTCCGACGACGATTCTCAGTGAGCAACACTTCCGCAACTTCCGCGAGCGGCTCGGTGGGTTCGGCGTCCGCATGGGGTTGCTGAACCGCTTTCGTTCCGCCAAAGAGAAAGCGGAAATCCTGAAGGGCCTCGCCGAGGGCAAGATCGAGCTCGTGCTCGGCACCCACGCGCTCCTCTCCAAAGAGATCGCGTTCAAAGACCTCGGCCTGGTGATCGTCGACGAGGAGCAGAAGTTCGGCGTGAAGCAGAAGGAAGCGCTCAAGAATCTGCGCACCTCGGTCGATGTGCTTTCGATGTCGGCGACGCCGATTCCGCGAACGCTCAGCATGGCGATGATGGACCTGCGCCAGATGTCGCTCATCAACGATCCTCCGCCGGGGCGGCTCGCCATCCGAACGTATGTCCGCCCGTACGTCTCCGATGTCGTTCGTGAGGCGGTGTTGCGCGAGCTCAGTCGCGGTGGCCAGGTGTTTTATGTATTCAATCGAGTGGATCAGATCTACCACGTCGCCGAGCGGCTGAAGAAGCTCGTGCCCACCGCCCGCGTGGGCATCGGCCACGGGCAGATGACGGAAGCCGAACTCGAACCGGTGATGATCGGCTTCATCAAGGGCGAGATCGACGTCCTGCTTTCGACGACGATCGTCGAGAATGGCATCGACATCCCAAACGCGAACACCCTGATCGTCGAGAACGCCGATCGGCTCGGGCTCTCACAGCTCTATCAACTCCGCGGACGGGTAGGGAGGTCGGATCGACAGGCGTATGCCTACTTCCTGTATCACCAGAAAGAGCTGGGTGACAATGCGATGCACCGGCTGCAGGCGTTGCAGGAGTTCTCTTCGCTCGGCTCGGGTTACTCGCTGGCGTTCCGCGATCTGCAGATCCGCGGCGCGGGCGAACTGCTCGGCGCAAAGCAACACGGCGCGATGGCGGCGATCGGTTATGAGCTGTACACCCAACTGATCGAGGAAGCAGTCAGCGCGCTCAAGCAGGGTGTGGACGGCGCACCGGTGGTGATTTCCGGACAGGAAGTTGAGATCGACTATGGCCCGCTTCCCGTCTTCGATCTACCCGTTGCTGCGTACATTCCCGAGACGTACATCCGCGAGCAATCCCAGCGGCTCTACTTCTACCAACAGCTGATGTCGACCCGAACGGTGGAGCGGCTAGGCGAGGTGGCGAGCGAGGTGGAAGACCGATACGGTCATCCCCCCGACCCAGTGAAGGCTGCCTTCGAGGTGATGCGCATGCGGATGCTGGGCAAGAAGTTCGGATTCGAGAAGGTCGACGGCAAAGGCGGGCGGCTATCGGTGAGCTTCGAGAACCGCGCCGCGATCGCGCCCCGGATCTTCAGCTTGATGACGCGTGCCCGTCGCGATGTGTACATCACCCGCGACGCGATGATCTGGCCGTACTCGGGCGATCCGCTGGCCGCAACTCGCGCGATGGTGGACACGTTCGAGCGTTGCGTAGACGCCTACGAACGGGAGCGCGAGGACGCCGGGTTGGATTGAGAGCCGTTTGGGATAGGCCTTGCTTTGTACAGCTACCATCCGTCTCTTCTTTGTAGCCGCCGGATGCCATTGTGCCGGTGTCAAAGCAACTCGAGGCGAGATTCGCGAGGGCACGAGTACATCCCTCGCCCACAAAGAGTGGCCGGCCCCCACCCTTGACCAAACCAAGTAGACTCCCTGCCCATGGGGCGATGGCGATCGATCGGGGCGGCCACGGCGACATTGCTCGTCGCCAGCGGCGTTGCCCAGAAGGCTCCCGTCGAGCCACCCCGACCCCCACTCCCCGA
>JANJUB010000010.1 GCA_024710805.1 Fimbriimonadaceae bacterium
CGAGGTCAACTTGTCGGCGGCGTCATTCACATACGTCTCGGTCTGGTCGTTCACGGTCTGCGTGGCGCGGTTGCCGTTGGCGTCGTAGGTGTACGAAGCCGCATAGCCGGGCCGAGACTCGGAAGTCAGCTGGTCGGCGAGATCGTAGCCGTAGCTCGTGGTGACGCCCGCAACCGAGTGGCTGGTCACGTTCGAGACCGCGTTGTAGCCGTAGGTGTGCTGACGCAGCGTGGCCCCCGGCTTCTTGAGCGCGATCCCCGTCACCCGCGAGCGCGAGTCATAGCTGACCTCTTCCCACGTGCCGTTGCCCAGCTTGCGCTGACTCAGCCGCCCCGCGGGGTCATAGAGCCACTCGGTGACTTCGTTCAGATGCGAGGTGCGAACGAGGCTGTTGCGTGGTGGTTTCACAATCACATTTGTTGTGGGCGAGGGATGAGTCGTGCACTCGCTAGAGCCAAGCGGGACGTAGTGCTCACGCCGGGACGAGCCAACCGGCGGCCTCAAAGGGAGATCTGGGAGCACAATGCAACAGCCTCGAGCCACCCTCGCGCCTCGTGATGGGTCGGGGCCAGCGCGAGTCAATCCGCGGTGAGGGGCAAGCGCCGATCAGTAACTGCCCCCCAAGCCCCTCTCTCGCCGCAAGCGAAGCGGGGTGGAGTCGAGCTAAGCCGAGCCAGCCTAGCCCAAAGGAACCACTCCGAACGAAGCGAGCCATCCCGGCAGGGCACAAGGGCATTCCTGCCCCACGTGCTCCTTTCTCGATCTGGACTAAGCCCCGCGAGCCAACTCCAACCCGCGCCGCGCGAGTTCTACCATCCGAATCTCGCCGAACTCGCCGTGCCGATACGTGGGATCCAGCGCCGCAAACGGGATGAACGCGCAGGTGTCCGTAGAGCCATCCACCTCGTTGAGCAACTGCCCGCCCCAACGAGTCACCCGATAGAGGAACCGGATCGCGTGCATGTCCTTGTCGGGGAACTCGAACAGCTCGGACTGGACCTCGACCAACTCCCCGAGCTCGATCTCCAGCCCCGTCTCTTCGAGCGTTTCCCGCACCGCGCCCGACTCCGGAGACTCGCCGAAGTCGAGCCCGCCCCCGGGAAGGGTCCACCACCCGGCCCACCGCTCGGGTGGGCACAGCCGGCACATCAGCAGGCTCTCGCCATGCGTGATCAGCGTATAGGCCGCAGGGCGGATGATCTTCGGGTGATCAGTCACCCTGAAAGTATGCGAGGCAGATTCGGCCCCTTGCCGGCGCGAAGAGCTAGGGTTAATCCTGCGCTACCCGGCCTTTTTCGCTTCGCCTACCCCTTCTGTTGGGAGGAGAAGGTGAGCCTTCGCGACCTAGGACGCCATCCCCGATCTCAACTCCGCCCCAACCGCTTCCAACCCCGACCGTGATTCCGCATCTCGAAATCCGTGGAGCGTCGGCTTTCCATGCTCGGCTTCGGAAACCCATCCCGCCGCGAACGACCCATCCCGGATCGCGGCAAGAAGCCCGCGCATCTCCGCTCGGGTGCGTTCATCCACCAACCGTGGACCCGCCAGGTAGCCCCCCCACTCAGCGGTGTCGCTGATCGCGCGGCGCATATCGGCGAGCCCTCGCTCCACCAAGAGGTCGATGATCAGCTTCGTCTCGTGGACGCACTCGAAATACGCCATCTCGGGTTGATAACCGGCTTCGACCAGCGTGTCGTAACCCGCCTTGATCAGCTCGATGATCCCACCGCACAGCACCGCCTGCTCGCCAAACAGGTCAGTCTCCGTCTCTTCGGCAAAGGTGGTTTCCAGCACCAGTGACCGGGAGTAGCCGCACCCTGCGGCGTAGCCGAGCGCGATCTCCAAGGCCCGGCCTGTCGCGTCTTGATGGATGCCGACTAATCCCGGCACCCCGGAGCCCGCCAGGTACCGCTCGCGCACCCCTCGGGCCTGCCCCTTCGGCGACACCAACGCGACATCGACGTCCTTGGGGGGGTGGATGAGGCCGTATCGGATCGCGAAACCGTGGCTGAACAACAGAACTTGCCCGGCTCTGAGGTGGGGCGCGATGTCGGCGGCGAACACCACGCCCATCCGTTCGTCGGGCAAGGTCAGCATCATCACGTCGGCGGCAGCCACCGCGTCGGCGACCGAGTGGACGGCAAACCCATCGGTGCGTGCCCGGTCGGCGGAACCTCCCTCGCGCTGGCCGATCATCACATCGACCCCCGAATCGCGCAAGTTCAGCGCTTGCGCCCGACCCTGGTTTCCGTATCCCAGCACGGCGACTCGAAGGTCTCGCAGGGGCTCAGCGGGAAAGTCCTCGGGGGCAAATCGGTGGGCCATGGCGGGAGGTTACCGCCGAACCGGAATCGAACCCACGGGTAATCTCACCGGCGATGAGTCGGGTGGGGTTTGTGGGGTTGGGAGTAATGGGTGCGCCGATGGCGGGGCACCTCGTGCGGCACGGCTTCGATGTCGTGGTCTGGAATCGCACGCCCGAGAAAGCCGACCCGGTGCGCGAGCAGGGAGCCTATCTGGCCGAGGATCTTGTCGAAGTGGGCCGTGAGTGCGATGTCGTCATGCTGTGCGTCAATCGCACGGAGGATGTCGCCGCGTGCATCGCCACGATGACTCCGCACGCGAAGCCGGGCACGCTTTTCGTCGATCACTCCACGATCTCGCCGGCGGGGGCGCGGGAGATTCACGCCGACCTCGCCAGCCGAGGCTTCTGCTTTATGGATGCGCCGATCACCGGCGGCAGCATGGGTGCCCAGAAGGGCACGCTGACCATCTTCTGCGGCGGCCGCCGTGAGGATTACGACCGGGCGCTTCCTTTCTTGCGGGCCTATGCGAAGCGCCCCGAATACGTCGGCGAGGCCGGCGCGGGCCAGATGATGAAAATGGCCAATCAGATCGCGGTCGGCGGCGCATTGATGGCGCTTTGCGAGTCCCTCGCGTTCGCCGATGCGGCGGGACTGGACCTCGCTCAGACTCGGGAACTGCTCGCGGGTGGCGCGGCGGGAAGCTGGGCGTTTGACAACTACGGCCCCAAGATCATCGCCAAAGACTGGTCGCCCGGGTTCTCGGTGAAGAATCAGCGCAAGGATTTTGGCTACTGCTTCGAGGCGGCGGAGACGGTCGGAGCGGTGCTTCCGGGGACCGAGGTTGTGGATCAGCTGCTTGCCGAACTCGATGCCGAAGGCCACGGCGAGTGGACCACGGCCGCGCTCTTCGAGGTGCTTCGGAGGAAATCCGCCGGATGAGTCTCGCCGTGCAGATGCGCGGCATCGGCAAGTCGTTCGGCGCGGTACGTGCCCTCGACGATGTCCACCTCGAGGTCGAGGCGGGGACCATCCATGCGTTGGTGGGCGAGAATGGGGCGGGCAAGACCACGCTCATGCGGATTCTGTACGGGGCGATTCACGCCACCGACGGAACCTTCGAAGTCAAGGGCCAGCCGGCGAAGTTCCGCAACTCCGCGGGGGCCATTCGGGCGGGGATCGGCATGGTCAGCCAGCACTACAGCATCATTCCCGACCTCACCTGCCTCGACAACCTGATGCTCGGCGCCGAGCCCGGCTGGACCATCGACAAGCGGGCCGCCGAGCAGCGAGCCACCGAACTGGCGCAGCGCATGGGGTTCGAGTTCGATTGGTCGGCGGAAGCCTCCACGCTCAGCCCCGCCGGGGCGCAAAAGCTCGAGATCCTCAAGCTACTGTGGCGGAAGGCCGAGATCATGATCCTCGACGAGCCGACGGCGATGCTTTCGCCCGCCGACAGCGATGCGCTGTACGGCAGCTTGAAGCAACTCGTTGCGGACGGCGCGACGGTCATCGTCGTCACCCACCGGCTGCCCGAGGTGATGCAGCACTGCCGCGACGTGACCGTGCTTCGCGGAGGCAAGTTCATCACCGCCAAGCCAGTCGCCGAGACTAACCCCGCCGAACTCGCCGAACTGATCGTCGGCCACGCGATGCCTCCGCCAAGCGTTCGGTCGGTGCCCGACAACGCGGAAGACTTGCTTCGGGTGGTGAACCTGACGGTTGCCGGGCATCGGGGAGACGATGCGGTCAAGTCGGCCACGTTCTCGCTCCACAAGGGAGAGGTCGTCGGGATCGCCGGAGTGGATGGCAGCGGCCAGCGCGAGCTGTTCCAGGCGCTGATGGGCACGTCCAAGCTGAGGCATGGCGAGCTCATCCTTGGCAACTGGTCGCTCCATGAGCATTCGATCGCCGAACGGTTACGGATGGGGCTGCGGCTGATTCCGGAGGACCGGCATGAAGAAGGCGTCGTCGAGGTTTGGTCGCTGGAACTCAACGCCGCCCTGGGCCTTCAGCGGTTTCCACCTCTCGCTGTCGGCACCATCGTGAACGACGAGGCCCGCCATCAAGCCGCGAACGAAATGGCCCGCCGGTTTAACACGAAGCACGGCGGAATCCGCCAGCCGATGGCCAGCCTCTCTGGAGGCAACCAGCAGCGGTTCGTTGCCGGGCGTGCCCTGTTCCTCACACCCCGGCTGATCCTCGCTTTCCAACCCGCCCGTGGACTCGACATCGATGCCACCCGCCACGTGTACGAGGGCATCTATGAGGAGTGCGAGAAGGGAGCGGGCGCGCTCGTCGTCAGCTTCGACCTCGACGAGCTTCTGCAGTTCTGCGACCGGATCATCGTGATGAATGGGGGCGTGGTGACCCAGCCGAACAGCCGCGACCGAGCGGTCATCGGCCGCCACATGGTGGGGGTCGCCTCGTGAAAATCTGGGCGCTGCTTGCCATCGCGGTCGGGCTCGTGTACGGCGCGCTCGTGGTCGCGGGGGCGGCCCCTGCCGATACGGCGCAGTCGCTGATCCAGGGGTCGTTGGGCTCAGCCAAGGCTCTCGAAGGCACGATGAAGCACTTCACCCCGCTGCTCATTGCGGGGGTGGCGGTGTTCTTCGCGCTCCGAGCCGGGCTGTTCAACATCGGGGTCGAGGGACAGTTCACGGTCGGTGCGTTGGTGTGTGCGGTGGTTGCCCTGCGGATGCCCGGGTGGCTAGGGCTGATCGCGGGCATCCTCGCCGCGGCAGTTGCCGGAGCGCTTTGGGCGTATCCAGCCGGGTGGATCAAGGCGATGCGCGGCGGACACGAGGTCATCAGCACGATCATGCTGAACAACATCGCCGGGCAGCTCTCGACCGCCGCCGTTGCGGGGCCGTTCAAAGACCCGAACCAGCAAGGCACAACGACCGCCTCGATCGATCCCGCGCTGATGCTCCCCTCGATATGGCAGGATCCGCGCATTTCCGCCGCCCTCCTCGTGGCGGTGCTTTTCGTGATCGGTATCTGGCGTTGGTTGGGGCGAACCGTCCCCGGCTACGAACTCCAGGCCGCGGGGGCTAACCCCAGAGCGGCCACGCTCGCCGGGATCGACGCCCCCAAAGTCACTATCCGTGCAATGGCGATCTCGGGAGCGATCGGGGGCATCGCTGGTGCTCTGCAGGTCGTGGCTTACGAGGGCCGGTTCTTCGCGGGGTTCTCCTCGGGTTACGGATTTGATGCCCTCGGTGTGGCGTTGCTTGCCGGCAGCAACCCGCTCATCCTCTTCCCGTCCGCCGCGCTCTTCGCAATCCTTGCCAAAGGCTCGACGACGATCCAAGTCATGAACGGGGTCCCCAAGGGGATCAGTTTCGTGATCCTTGGACTGCTCATTGTGATCTTCGCCGCGATCCGCTATCGCAAGGTGCCGGTGAAGGAATCATGAACGACCTCCGACTGCTCCTCGAAGGCACGGTGATCCTCGGTACGCCGCTCATTCTGGCGGCGATCGGTGGGTACTTCAGCGAGCGCAGCGGCGTGATCAACATCGCGCTCGAGGGCAAAATGCTGATTGCGACGATTACGGTTTGGCTGGTCACGATTGCCACCGGCCAACCGGTGATCGGGGTCGCCGCGGGCATCAGCGCGTCGATTCTTTTCAGCATGTTCCATTGGCTGCTCACCCAACGGTACAGCCTCGACCCCATCGTCAGCGGCATGGCGATCAACGCGATCGCGTTCGGCGCGGCGAACTTCCTCGACAAACGGTTCACCGATCCCGACCAAGCCGGTTTCCCGAAGCTGCCGCTGATGGCCTTCTGGGTGTTCGCCCTGATGTTGCCGTTCCTCGTTTGGCTCTATGTCCGCCACACGCGCGGGGGATTGCGGCTGCTCGCGGTGGGCAGCGATCCGGACAAGGCTCGGCAAATGGGGGTTTTCCCGCAGCGGACGCGCTTCATGGCCTTGATTGCGACCGGGGTTCTGTGCGGATTGGCGGGGGCGCTGATCGTGAGCAATGCGGGCAGCTACGTCGACAACATGACCGCGGGACGGGGCTTCATCGCGCTCGCGGCTTTGATTCTTGGCGGTTGGCGGCCGTTGCCCACGCTTGCCGCCTGCATCGCCTTTGGATTCTTCTATCAGCTCCAGATTCAGCTACAGGGCACGCAGGTGCTGGGCATCTCCGCGCCGCGCGAACTGTGGCTGTGTCTGCCGTACATTGCCACGCTCGTCGCTCTGGCGGGACTGCTGGGGCGGAACCGGACGCCCGCCGGATTGGGTAAGCCATGACCATGCTCTCTTTAGGAATCCTCGTGGTCGCCGCTCCGGCGGTCACCTTCGACCAACTTGCGGAGCGGTGTCTGGCCGTACACAAGCGGGCGACCTCGGGGGCGTTCTCGGTGGCCTTCAGTTCCACCGGCACCGAGCAGAACCGCAGCGGCACCTACGAAGTGGGCTATCGCCGCTCGGATCGGTTGCGGTACCGGGCGCGCATGGTGCAGACCGCGAAGTCCGGCCCGATCGATCAGTCCTTCATTCTCAACGGGAGCACCCTTTACGGCATCGACCATCTCACCCACCAGATGCTGCAGCGCAAGGTGGTTGCCAAGGGCACCTTGACGGAACGATTCCAGTCGGCGATTGCGCTCGACGAGCCGATCCGCATCGCTGCGGACTCGGTGGGGCTCGATCTCTTCCTTAGCCCGCTGCGCGAGCTCCGGGGTTGGAGAATCACCGAGCGGGGCGACAACCGCCAGGCGATCGCCACCACCCCAACCGGGCGGTTCGAGATCACCTTCTCCAAGTCCACCGGCCGGCTGGCTGCGGTGGCGATCCGCAGCGGCGCAGCGGGGTTACGATGGACGTACTCGAAGTGGAGTTCCTCACCCGGGTCGTTCGCCGTCCCTACGAACCACCGTCGTGTCAACGAGTTCTACGAGTCTCCGCCCTATCCGAAAGCCGCGGATTCCGCGACCAACAACTTGCTGAACGCGACTTTTGCCGCCCACGGCCGGTTGCGCTACGCCAACTACCGAGTCACCGACGGCTCGGGAGTAACCCAGGTCTGGCTGAACGACGGCGCGGCGCGGCAGACCAATGCGCGGGGCGAGTGGAAGTGGTCGGGCGGCACGCTGCGGTTCACCAAGCGGGGCTCGGCTCCGCAGTCCCGCAAGGCGAAGCTCCGCGAGGTGGAGACCACGCTCGCCCAGCAAGGACTGGAGATTGAGCCGATGCTCCACCGGTGGTTGCAGGGCCGTAACCCGCTCTCGACCATGTGGAAGCCCGACCTGCAGGCGCGGGTGCGCGGAGAGATCACGGTGGGCAAGATGCGCGGCTCGATCTTGGAGTTGCGCTCGTCGGGGATTCGCATTACCGCGATCATTCGTCGCGACACCTATCTCATTCACTCGGTGACCACCGAGAATCTGGACCGCGCAGGGAACGTGGTGGCTTCGAGCGAGCGGCGTTTCGAGTATCTGTCGGTGGGCAAGCCTCTCCCGAAGTTCTGAGCGCCCCGGACCAAGGACCCATCGGTTGACATTCACCTCGCCGATGGGCTACTATCTCAGCGAACATGAAGCCCGTCCTCTAGGGCCCGACGTCGCTCTTTGCGCCGTCATGGCGCCCCACTTGAAAGATCGTCGTTGAGAAGTTCGCTTCTCCTTTGACCCGTCGTCGCGTCCCGCGTATTGAGGATGCGCTACTCCCCGTCGTAGACAGAGCTGTCTAGCACCTTCCCCGGTCCGCCGAGGTGGGGCCGAACGCTGTGAACGCGCTATCATCTGGTTACTCAGGGCAACAGATGAAAACGCCGGAAGGCCGAGACCTTGCCTAGCCTTGGCGGATCATTTGCGCCTACGATTCGCTCATGGAGATCACGCGATTCCAACGATTCCTCGCGCTCGGCACGGAAGGGACCCTCTGCCGCACTGGCGAGTTCTCCTACGCCCCCGAAGATGCCATCCACACGGCGGCGGCGATCCGCGATCTCGGCCCCGACGCCGTAACGATGATCCTAGGTGAGGGGCGGAAGTCCGCCCAAGTCTATGCTCTCGCCATGGCGGCTTCACTGGGCGATGCCCCGACGCGCCGAGCGGCGCTGGCGGCGATGCCCTCGTTCCTGAGCACGTCTGCAGAGTTGTTCGCCTTTTGCGATGCCAGTCGCGGGCTGCGAGGTTGGGGTCGCGGGCTTCGCACCGCCGTAGGCCGCTGGTACACCGCCCGCAGCGTCGATGACCTCGCTCGCGAGGTGCTTGGGTGTGGGGAGATGGCCGGCTGGTCGCATCGAGATTTGCTGCGACTGGCTCATCCCGTCGCACCGTCGCCGGAGCACGACCGGCTGTTCCGGTGGATCACCACGGGCGAGGGCGATCCGCCTACGGCGGTGCCTGCTATTCCGACTGAAACGCCCCACGTGTTGGAGCCCCTTCATCGACGGACCTTGATCGCGATCGACTCATCGACATCGATGCATGGTGCCCATGGGTCGATTGCGGCTGAGTTTGCGAACACCCTCACGAGTTTGACCGAGGCGACGGTGATCGGATTCTCCGATCGCTCGTACCCCTTGGACGTACCCGTAACCCAGCCGCCTTCGGCCGGTGGCTGGGTGGATCACGCGGTGCCCTTTACCCATGAGTCGCCTGTCGATGCGTTGATCATGATCACTGATGCGGACACGTGGAACGCGCGAATGGGCCCGGAGCAGTTGCTGAGAAAGCCCGGTCGGTTGGTGGTCATCGGATTGGGGCCGCGCGCGCTGTTCGGCGAAGTGGGGGATCCCGAGATCCTCCACGTGGTCGGTTACGACGGGAGTGTGCCGGCCTTGGTGCTGGCCTTCATCGCCTGATGTCTCCGACGAAGCAACCTCAGGGCGATAACGCCAGCGGTCAACAAGACGGCGACATCGTCGGACCAACCGAGAAGCGGAATGATGTCGGGAATCAGGTCGATCGGCGACGCGCCGTAGAGCAGTCCCGACAGCATCACGAGAATGGCTTTTGTCTTGGAAGCAGCAACCACAGGAGCGTTCACATCACTAGGACTGGTCTAGGGGCTTACTAGGTCGAACCGCCGTGTCGAAAGGCCTACTGACCGCGAAGTGCCGAAACCCCGCGCAGGTTCGGATCGCATTTCGGGTATCCTCTGCGGTCTAGACGAACCGCGAGGAAAGGACCATGAAACGAACTTACCAGCCGAACAAGCGGCATCAACAGACAACTCACGGCTTCCGCGTGCGCATGCGCTCCACGGACGGCCGCAACGTGCTGAAGCGACGCCGCACGAAGGGACGACAGCGCCTGGCGCATTAGTCGTGCTCAACCGGGCGTATCGCTCCGGGCCGACAAAGCGCCGATTCGAAGTTGTTTACCGCGAAGGACAACGAGTGTCAACCGCCACTCTCCGCATCTTCTCGTTGTCTGGATCTGAACACGTTGGTTTCGCCACCAGCCGAGCGATTGGGAACCGTCCCCAGCGCAATCGGGTGAGGAGGCGGCTCCAATCCGCCTTTCGAGAGTTGACACCGCTCCTACCTCCCGGCCTCGATGTGATTATCCAGGCCAAGGCCGAGGCCGCGAATGTGACGTTCGATGGGCTTCGAAATGAGCTTCGCCAGGGGATTGAGGAGACCGCACGGAGATGGGCAAATCGATTGGAGTCTTCCTGATTCGATGCTACCAACGAACCACCCGATGGATGCCCCCGACATGTCGGTACACCCCCAGTTGTTCGGAGTACACCCTGCAGGCGGTTCAGAAGTACGGACTGCTCAAGGGATCTTGGATGGGCTTTCGGCGAATCATGCGCTGCCATCCCTTTCGCCCGGGAGGGCATGACCCCGTTCCTTAAACCGTTTTAACATGCAACAAAGACCTCGCAGTAGCTTCATGTCCATCTTGCTGTGGACCGCCGTGATCTTCCTCGGCTACAACCTGCTTGTTGTCGGGCCGAATCGCGCCCCCGCCAAGCCCTTCGCCGAACTGCAGCTTGAGATGCAGACCAACAACGCGAAGATTCTCGACCAGACGATCGCTCTTCGCACCTATCCCGACTACACCAAGTCGATCGATCAGGACACGAAGCTCACCGAAGATCAGAAGGAGAAGCTTCGGCTCGAGGGCCTGGTCCTTGTCGCGGATACCCAGTACAAGTCCGCGATCCAACGCCAGGATATCAACCGCGTCATCACAACCAACGACGCCCTGCAAGCGTGGGAACGCAAGCTCGGCCCCGAGCATCCGCTTTGGAATGCGCCAGTCAAGATCGCATCCCACAAGGACTTCCCGGCCTCGGAGATCACTCCGAAGGAACTGAAGGAGAAAGTCCGCCAGATTTCGAGCGAGTTGGGAAGGACGACTCCGGTGTGGGGCTTCTTCCCGGGCTATCAACTGATCGACCTGATGGTTCGGGCAACCGGTGCGGTTCCCGCGTTCAGCTATGCGTTCGCCTGTCTTCTCTTGGCTGTCGTTGTCCGTGCGGTGGTGTTCCCGCTGACTCAGAAGCAGATCATGTTCGGTCGGCAGATGAGCCAGCTCTCGCCCTTGATGAACGAGATCAAGGAGAAGTACAAGCGCAAGGACGGCAAGCCGCTGGCGATGCAAGAACAACAGGAAATGAACCAGGAGATGATGGGACTGTACTCTCAGTACGGCATCAATCCCGCCTCCGGGTGCTTCCCCATGTTGCTGCAGCTCCCGTTGTTCTTGATGATCTACCAGGCGATGCTGCACTACCGGTTCGAGTTTGAGAACGGGTTGTTCCTTTGGATCAATCCCGCGCTGAGCCAGAGCACGAGCGGTTTTGTTGCCGCGAACCTGGGACAGAAGGATTACATCCTGCTCACGCTGTATGCGATCTCGATGGTCGCGACCGCGTTGCTGATGCCGGTTTCGGACCCGATGAACGCTCGCCAGCAGCGGATCATGGGCGTTTCGATCTCGGGCATCTTCGGCGTGATGATGTTCTTCTGGCCGGTCCCCAGCGCATTCGTGCTGTATTGGACGTTCACGAACGTGCTCGCGACTGCGCAGTCACTGTATTCGTATCGGCTGCCGGTCGCCCCATTGCAGAAGAAAGTGTCCGCCGCCGGTGGAGCGATCCCCGGTGCCATGAATGGCGTTGTCAAGAACCCTCCCGCGAAGACCGGTGTGCCGCAACGCCACCAGCCGAAGCGCAAGAAGAAGTAAGGTTTGAAGGAAGAGAATATGCAAGTCACCGAAGTCACCGCAAAGTCACTCGACGAAGCCAAAGCCCAGGCCGCCAAGCAGCTTGGGGTGAGCGTCGATCAACTCAATGTCCAGGTTCTGGAAGAGACCAAGGGCCTCTTCGGCAAGTCGAATGTTCGCATTCGGGCCGAAGTGGTCGAGGCCGCTCCGGCGAAGCCCGCCCGCGCTCCGCGCGGCAAGGCCAAGGCGGAACCCGCGCCCGAACCTGTTGTCGAAGCCGCTCCCGAGCCGGAACCCGAGCCCGAGAAGCCGGCCAAGCCTGCTCGCACTCCGCGCGGCCGATCCAAGCCCGCCGAAGCCGAAGCCCCGGCGAAGCCCGCAGCCAAGGCCGCCAAGGCCGAGCCCAAGGCCGATGCTCCCGCCGGAAACGAGCCGGTAGCGACCGCCGAAGATGCCGACCACTTCGTCACGCTCTTGAACGACCTGATGGATCGGGCCGAGCTGGATGTGAACGTGCAGTCCACCGAAGTCGCGGGCAAGTACGTGAACGTCCGCCTCGACGGCAAGGACGCCGGCTACCTGGTGGGTAAGCACGGCGAAGTTCTGAACTCGCTCCAGTATCTGATCAACATCGTGGCGACCCAGCAGTGGGGCAACGGCGTGCGCACCGTCCTCGACGGCAACGACTTCCGAGCCCGCCGCGAGCAGCAGCTGACCGACCTGGCCAAGAAGATCGCGGAAGCGGTCCTTGAGCGTGGCGAGGAAGCCGTGCTCGATGCGCTACCCGCGTTCGAGCGTCGGCTGGTGCACAAGGCGCTCTCCGAGATGCCCGGAGTCTCCACGTACAGCGAAGGCGAGGAGCCCAACCGGCGCGTCGTCATTGCTCCGGCTGACTAATATGACCGACGAGGAGCGTCGTCATCGCGACACCGTGATCGAGGCGGTGCTGACCGCGGTACGCGATGATCGACGCATCTTGCTCCCTCGCTTCGATCCCTCTCGCTCTCTGGGCGGGGGGGATTTTGCTTTGCAGGCGATCGCTCTCGAAGAGAATCCGTTCGGCGGAGCGATGGGCCCCTTCCGATACCAGTTCGAGGGAGAAGACGACCTACTGCATGTGTTCGTCGTGCGCGAGGACGGCGGTTTGATATCGCCCGAAGAAGCCCGCAGAGTGTTCTCTCAGCTTCTCCCCGCCCTGCCGTCCGCGCTGGTTTGGCTCAAGCCCGGCACAGTCTCGCAGCACTTCTACTTCGGCCACGACGAGCTCCTGCGTACGGTCTCGTAGGTCTGGCGCGGGGCTGTGAGCGCACGCGAACAGGGACGGGGTGCAGAGGCTCTTGAGGCGATCGTCGAGTTGCCCGAAGTTTCACTCGTTTCTGAAACTTCGACCACCGACCGGGTATATAGACTCTTATGGCCGTCCGGGCATCGGATTCTGCGACGTGGGTCGCGGAAGGGCAAGAGAAGCGCGCCGCCGTGCAACGGATGTTTGCGGCGATTGCGCCGACCTACGATGTCTGCAACTCCCTGATGAGCCTTCGCGGGCATCACCGCTGGCGCCGGGCCGCCGTCGATGCCCTCCAATTGAAGCCAGGTGACACCGTCGCCGATATCTGCTGCGGCACCGGAGACTTCTTCCTGCCTTTGCGGCGAGCCATTGGCTCAGAGGGCCGACTCATCGGACTCGATTTCTGCTTGCCGATGCTCGAGCGGTCAGCGACCAAGGACGAGCAAGCCGCGCGGGCGTTGGGCGACGCGGGCCGGCTTCCCTTGCGAAGCGAATCGGTGGATGCGGTCACCGTCGGCTGGGGCATCCGCAACGTGCCCGATGTCGATGCCGCCCATGCGGAGATCTTCCGCGTGCTCAAGCGCGGGGGGCGCTTTGTTTCGGTGGACATGGCGGTGCCGAAGTCAGCGCTGGTCCGAGCGGTTTCGAACTTGTTGACCCGGCGCGGACTGCCGATCCTCGGTGCGCTCTTCCGTCAGCGGGAGGCCTACACCTACTTGCCCGAGAGCACGCAGCGGTTCAAGACCCGCGAAGAACTTCGCGCTTCGATGGAGGCGGCGGGATTCCGCGACGTGAAGATTCGTGACTTCTTCTTTGGCAACATCGCCATGCACTTGGGGGTGAAGCCATGACCGCGGCGGCGGCGTTCGCGGGGCGCGTCGATGACGCCACATTGCGGCAGATCGGCGACCATATCGCCGAGGTCGAAGCCGAGCTGCGGGTCCTTGTCGGCTCGCGGGTCGCTTTGGTTGAGACCATCGGTGCCCATACCCTTCAGGCGGGCGGAAAGCGACTACGACCCGCCTTTGTCTGGCTTTCGGCCAAGAGTATTGGCCGTCCCTTCGATCCGGCTCGGGCACGGCGATTGGGGGCCTGCATGGAGATGATCCACATGGCGACCCTCATCCATGACGACGTCATCGACGATGCCGCCACCCGCCGGGGCCAGCCTACCGCCAGCGCAGTCCACGGCAGCACCGCCGCCATTCTCTCGGGCGATGTGTTGCTTAGCCGGGCCATGTCCGTCCTCGCCGACGATGGGGACCTCGACGTGATCCGCCGCGTTTCGCGTGCCGTGGTCGATCTCGCCGAAGGCGAAGTACGCGAACTGGAAATCCGCGGGCGCGTCGACCTCAGCTACGAGGAGCACGCCGAGATTCTGCGGATGAAGACGGCTTCGTTCATCGAGTGCTGCTGCCGGGTCGGAGCGCGGATTGCCGGAGCGAGCGA
>JANJUB010000059.1 GCA_024710805.1 Fimbriimonadaceae bacterium
GGCTCGCGTTCGCGCCACATCAACCGCAGTCCCACGCCGCGGATCGGGCGGAACTCGAACCCGGTGGTGATCCGCCGCGAGTCGTGCTCGGCGAACCCGCGGAACTGCCACGTGAGCGGAACGACCACTCCGGTGAACAAGCCGCCCCGATGGCCAAAGCCGCCGCCCAGCGTGAGCTCCAGCGGCACGCCCGAGTTGTAGCGCCCGTCGAGGCCCATGCGATACGTAAAGGCGATATAGTACAGCCGCCCCTCGCGGGTGCGGTCCATGATGTCTTGAACCCCAATGGAAACGCCGGGCGAGGTGTCGATGATCGGCCCGAGGTAGGTGTAGCTCAGGTTCATCGTGCCGAGGCGGGCATTGGGGGCGATCCGGTCGAGCACGAACTCGGCTTCGATTTCTTTGGTGAGGCCGTAACCCAAATAGACCCGGTTGTCCTCACGCTTGCGCGTCAGCTGAGTCTGGAACTCGATCCGCGCCATGTTCATGAGGAGTTTGCTCCCCGTCGGCACGAACACGATACGGTCGGCCGAAGCCAAGGTTGCCCATCCCAGGGCCGTCGCCAGCACGATCCATCGCATGGCAAACGATACCTTGCGGCCCCGGGCCGGCGGGGATCAGGACCTAGGGCCGCGCACCCGACGACCGGTTCGATTGAGGAAGGCGTGATGCAACAAGGCGCTCGCGATGGTCGTTGAACATACAGATCGAGCGGACTCCCAACAGATTCGCGACATCGATCGCCTCAGCCCACGTGATGGGGTTCACCTTCTTATCGCGGCACTCCCGCGTCTCTTCATTAAATCGGGCACAATCTCGGCAGTACATCTCAAAAACCTATGCTCACGACCTTGCTCATCAGCGCCGCTCTCGCGCAGGCGACCCAGAACCCGGGGGGGCAGACTACCCCGATTCAAGCCCCGGCGCTGATCGTCGAGGCCGACGGATTCTACGTTCGCGCATTGGGGAAAGAGCATCGCGAACCCTTTGTGTTGCCAACCGATCCCCCGGATGACAAGACCACGTATCGAAGAGACGATGCGTTCGCAGTGTGGGATGCGCGCGGTCTGAGCATCCGCCACGGCACGTTCACCTATCACACCCGGTTGCCCGAGGTCGCCGTGACGCCCCGTCTGTTCACCACCGCCGAGATCGAGGAGACCAAAGTCGCGATCGCCAAGGGCGACCGCAAGCGCGACGCTGACCGGCTCATCGGCTCGCGCCGAATCGGCAACGAGGTCTTCTTCTGGCTTGCCTGGTTGGAGAAGAGCGGCAAAACGTGGCTCGAAGTGCTGACGAAGGTCGACTTGAGTCACGAGCGCCCCAAGCCCGAACTGGTGGGCCGATTTGACGGATTCTCCCTCGGGCTGAAACCGTCCGAGTCGCTGATGATCGGTGAGCAGTCGATCGTCACCCTCACCCGTCGCGGAGCCGAGTGGGGCGTGGCCCGATTCGGGCTCGATTCGAAGCTGTTCACGTTTGACCCCAAGGGTCAAGGACTGGCCGAGGGCATGGCGCTCTCGGGCCGCACCCTGCTGCTGAGCGAGGTCACGACCTACAACAAGACCCGGATCGTCCGGTTTGACATCCCGACCGACTCGATGCGCCCGGTCGCCGAAGTCGCGGGCAAGGTGAGCCTCGTCGATGGCGAGCGCCCTCCGCTGGGGCTGATCCAAACCAACCTAGGCCCTGCGCTGCGGAACTTTGAAACCGGCGTGCAGATGAACCTCGCCGCCGACTCGGTCGTGCGCCGCACACCCGCGGGGATCCTCGTGTGGCTGAAGGGCAAGCCGCTAGACGCCGCGGTGTACTCGCCGGAGCGGTTCTTGAGATTGGCGCGGGCGACGAAGGGGTAGGGCGCGACGCGTGGATCACCTTCCCCTCGCAGGGGAAGGCCTGCGAGCGAAGCGAACAGGGATGGGGTGATCAGCATGTTTCACCCCACCTCTTCGCGCAGGAGCGCGAAGATCCTCCCCTGCCAGGGGAGGACAGGATCACTTCTGTCCCACATCCCAAACAACATCCGCCAGCCGTCCGGGGCTAAACTTCGGCGCATGATGCGTGGGCGTATCCTTCTGAGCGTCGTTGCTCTTGCCATTGCTTCCCTCGGCGCGGCTCAGGCTGAGTCTGAACTGATCAAGGGGCTTAAGTGGCGGTCGATCGGACCCTATCGAGGTGGACGGTCTATTGCGGTCGCCGGCTCGGTACAGCGGCCCAAGGAGTACTACTTCGGCGCGACCGGGGGCGGCATTTGGAAGACCACCGACGGCGGCGAGGAATGGACCTGCGTCTCGGACGGTTTTCTGAAGACCTCGTCGGTCGGAGCGTTGGCGATCGCGCCCTCAAATCCCGACATCGTCTACGCCGGCATGGGCGAGAAGGACATCCGCGGCAACATCGCCGGCGGCGACGGCATGTACAAGAGCACTGACGGCGGCAAGACCTGGGCTCACATCGGCCTGAAAGAGTGCAACACGATCAGTCGCATCGTCGTGCATCCTACGAACCCGGACGTCGCTTACGTCGCCGCGCTTGGACACGTGTACGTACAGCGAGACCTAGAAACCGGCAAGGTCACCGCCAATCCTAACCGCGGCATCTACAAGACCACCGACGGCGGCAAGACCTGGACGCGCATCCTTTGGAAGGACGCGGTCACCGGCGGGATCGACGTCGAATTCGACCCCAGCAACCCCGATACCCTCTACGCGGGCCTATGGGAGGCGTGGCGCACACCCTACACCATGCACTCGGGTGGTCAGCACTGCGGCATCTACAAGAGCACCGACGCCGGCAAGACGTGGTCGATGGTGCTTGGTCAGAACAAGGACGGCAAGAACGGCTGGCCGAAGGAACTGGTCGGCAAAGTTGGATTCTCCGTCTCGCCGGTGAATCCCAAGCGGATCTACGCGATCGTCGAGGCGCTCGACGGCGGCATCTTCCGGTCCGACGACGCCGGAGCGACGTGGGAAAAGACCAACGAGGACCGCAACTGGCGGCAGCGCGCCTGGTACTACACCCATGTCGTCGCCGACACCCAGAACGCGGACACGATGTACGTGCTGAACGTCGGCATGGGGCGTTCGACCGACGGAGGTAAGACCTTCCGCGGAGTGAGCACTCCCCACGCCGACAACCACGACATGTGGATCGCCCCAGATGACGCCAAGCGCATGGTCCAAGCCAACGACGGGGGCGCGAATGTCAGCTTCGA
>JANJUB010000067.1 GCA_024710805.1 Fimbriimonadaceae bacterium
AGCGAGGCGTTGACCGTTCCGATGTGGATCGTTACCGCCCGTAAGACGAATGCCTTGGAGTCGAGATACACGGCCACGAAGTGCTCGCGCTTCTCCGCGCGCAGGTGGTCGAACATGGCGGCGATGTCCTCCGGTGACTCGATGATGTCGCGGTGTCCCTTCCCCGCCCCGCCGGTACGACGGCCAAGCTCGATCAGCGCCTGGGCTCGGGTTGCTTCAAAAACGGTCAGCCCGGCTCGATCCCGCAAGGTCTCCGTGGTGAGTTCGGCAAGATGGTTGATCCCTCCCAGCAACTGGAACACCTCACGCGCGGCGACATCGCTGACATCTTCCTCTCGGCGCGCCAGCCCTACCGCAAGGAGATCGACCGGCGCGGCGGCCCCGACTCCAGCATCGCGTACCCGTTCGAAAGCGTTCATGCCGTTTCGGGTTGAGCCAACTGCACGAGTTCGATGCCGTACTCGGCGACCTGCTGGCCGTTGTAGTGGATGTTCACTTGATAGTTGCCCGGCGCGGCGAAGGTCAGATCGCGAATGCAGTGAAGCTGATGGAGGGTCTGCTTTGGCCCGTTGATCTCGAGGCTGCCGCGAATCTCCGCCAGCACCCGCCCGTCCGGATCAATGACCGTGACCAGGATTTCTTGTGTCGTACCCTCGTCGTCATTGTCGGTTTCGATACCGTTGACCACGTATAGCTCCCGGTGGAGGGCGGGAAACTGATAGGCATAGAGACGATCGGTGATCCCCACCACGTTGGGCTTTCCGTCCCCGGTGACGTTGGCATAGTCGGCCACGAGCGCATAGCGAAGTCGCATGGTTCGGCAAGGTTACCGCCTCGTGAATCCGTCCGAAGGGAAACAACATGGTGCAACTCCAGCCCACGCGTCAAGCGTCCGAGATATACTGTGATCAGTGCGCGGGGTTTGTCGCGCCAGAGGTGACTGAAGATAAGGAAGTTCCGAAGAGATACCCGACCGGATCCCGGCCCCCCGGTTAATGATCGTGTCCTGCGTTTTCGAGATGTTCGCGTCATTGGGGCAGATGGCGAACAGCTCGGCGTGATCCCCAGTCGCGAAGCGCTGGCCATTGCCCGCGAGCATGGACTAGACCTCGTGATGGTGGCTCCCAACGCTCAACCACCGGTGTGCCGAATCATCGATTACGGCAAATACAAGTACGAAACCGGCAAGCAGACGAAGGAGAACAAGCGCAAAACCCAAGACGTAAAGGGTATAAAGATCAGTCCGAGGATTGCGGAGCACGACATCCAAACGGCGCTGAAGAAGGCCATCGGCTTCCTAGAAGACGGTGACAAGGTGAAAATCACCTGCCAGTTCAGAGCTCGAGAAGTCACCCACCCTGAACTCGGCCGAAAACGGCTCGACCTGATGGCGGAACGCGTGGCGGATATCGCCGTCGTGGAACGTGCCCCGTCCATGGAAGGCCGTCTGATGACGATGGTGCTGGCACCGCGCCCATCGACAGGAAAGAAAAATGTCAAAGCTGAAGACAAACAAGACCGCGGCGAAGCGATTCAAGATCTCGGGGACGGGGAAGATAACCCGCCGGCGGAGCCACAATAACCATCAGTTCTTGCACAAGAGCGCCGCGCAAAAGCGACGCCTTGAGGAAGAACCCACGCTGTTCAAGGGCGAGAAGCGGCGCGTAAAGCGCATGCTTGGCTTGGCCTAACGCCTTAAGGACTCGCCGGGTGATTTCGCCCGGCACACACTCTACCGCTACCGCCCGGTGAGGGCTGGGAACCGGTCACGACCGTAAAACGAGGAAACCATGGCAAGAATCAAACGTGGCCTGATGCGCCACAAGCGTCACAAGAAGATCATCAAGAAGGCGTCCGGCTATTTCGGCCGCAAGAAGAACGTCTTCAGCCGTGCTCACGAGCAGGTGATGAAGTCGGGACAGTACGCGTTCCGCGACCGCCGAGCCAAGAAGCGCGATTTCCGCCGGCTTTGGATCAGCCGAATCAGCGCCGCCTGCGATCAGTGCGACGTCAAGTACAACCAGCTGATCCACGGACTCACGTCGAAGGGCATTCAGGTTAACCGCAAGATGCTCTCCGAGCTCGCGATCCACGATATGGACGCTTTCCGCTCGCTCGTGAAGCAAGCCACGGCGTAGGCTCTCTTTCTGTCACAGCCCCTCGGTCTAGGATCGGGGGGCTGTTCTTGTTTGGACATCTCGATACAGACCCTCGGTCGAGTTTCGCGAATTGAGAACGCGGCAACTTGCTGAAGACGCGTAGGTGCCACAATCACCCTACCGCCATGTTCGGACTCCATCGCGAAATGCTCATCGACGGCCACTTCATTGGCGGCCCGTGCGATCAGTCGGTGGGCAAACTCGTCCTCCGCAGCCCTTATGACGGCAGCGTCATCGGGACCGCCGCAGAAGGCGGATGGCAAGAGGCCAACACTGCCCTCGCCGCCGCGCAAGACGCTTTCCGCAAGGATGACTTCCCTGCCGAGGCACGACGCGATCTTCTCCTGCGCATCAGCGAGGCCATCCTAGATCGCGCCGAGGAACTCGCTGAGGTTCTGGTCTACGAGATCGGCAAGCCGATCACATGGGCGCAAGGCGAAGTCACCCGCACTGCGGTCACCTTCCGATTGGCCGCCGATGCCGTCGATGTCATGCGTCCTGAGCCAGCCGAGCTTCCCTACGACGCTCGCGCGAAGGACTACGAAGCCCAAGTCGGCCGATTCCCGGTCGGCGTTGTCCTCGCCATCGTCCCGTACAA
>JANJUB010000085.1 GCA_024710805.1 Fimbriimonadaceae bacterium
TGAGTGTCGGGATGTCATCGAACGGCTGTTCGTGGGCCACGAACTTGGCGGTGACACCGGCTGCCTGGAGCTCCCCCTCTCCGCTTGCGGGGTGGGGGCCAGGGGGTGGGGTCAACACGAGCATCGCAAGTGAGATCATCATCGCGGATACCTCAGCTTGTAAACACCATTCACCATCGACACGATGTCGTTTTGAGTGCCCGGCCTGTGGAACTGGAGGGACTCTCCAGGTTCCAAGCCACGAACCGCGAACGTCTCGGTCCAATCCGAGTTGGAGAACGACGGCGTCCAACTGACGATGGCCCTGCCGACTCGGAAGTCAACGTAGACCTTCTCAGGGTTATCGATGCTGTAGCCGACCAACTGGGCAGGAATGGGCTTACCGGAGCCGTCGAACCATATCGGCCGGTCGCCAAAAACCCGCAGGTTGCGGATGCGCTTCTTCGCCGATCCGTCCCTTTGGGCCACGCGCATCGTGAGCGGTCCCTTGAGCGAGGGAAGCCGCTTGAAGTTCCACTGCCAGCCGTTGTCTTGGGCAGTCGACGAACCGAATTCGGTCGCGACTTTGCCGCTGCCGTCGATCAGCGAGATCGTAAAGCGTGTCTTGGTACCGATCTCATCAAATCCGACATAGGCGGTCTGGAGAACGTCGGCGCGGAACTCAGGGCTCGAAATCGCCGCATCCGGGCCGTCGAACTCCCACCCGCCGTCCTTCGCAGAGACGTGCTGGAGTGTCCATCCTGCGCCGTCGGCGGGCATCTCGAGGACTCGTTCGGGGGCTTCCCACAGCGTGCGACCCTCGGCACGGCTGTTGTTCTGGCTGAAGTCGTAAACCTTGCCACGGTAGTCGATCGTGCCTTCCCACACCTTTCGGACGCCACCGAGATCGGGGTGGATAATGAACCCGACCGGTTTGGGAGTGCTGCGACCGAGCACGACGATCAGCTGTCTCGGGCGGTCTTCGAACACCGCGCGGAAAACGCTGGGGTGCTGGTCTTGGACCAAGAGGGCGACGAACGCGAGCATGCCGGGGACGTTACCCGGAACCTCGCCTCTCCACCCCCAACCCCCTCCTCTCCAAGGAAAAGGAGGGGGCTACCCGGTCCACGTGATGAACTCGGCGGGTTGGCCAACGCTCAGCGGAGCTGGATCGTTGTTCGCGACGGCTCCCATCATCGTATAGGCTTCGAGCGCCTCTGCGTAGGTCAGATTCTCGGCCGGATCGTAGCCCTCGGGGCGATTCGATGCCGACGCGCAGGCCAGCCAAGGATCGCCGGCGACGATCGGCCGATCGGAGTTGAAACTCAGCGGGATGCCGGCATCCTTCACGCTGCGGAATCGCTTGAGCTTCGATGCGCGCTCGGGGCCCAGATGGTGCCGATAGGAATGCCCGAACCGGGCGAGGAACTCGGGCTGCATCGTGCAGTGGATGCCGAGCTTCAACAACCGCTCGATTTGCGCGTCGCTCAGGATCATCGCGTGTTCGATGCGATGGCGGGCGGGTTCGTCGAGGGCTTCGTAGGCATCCATGACGAGGTCAGTTGCCCGGTCGCCGATGGCGTGGATCGCGATCCGCCAGCCCGCTTCATGCGCGGTCCGCACCATTTGCTTTAGCTTCTCGGGGGCGTAGATGAGTTGGCCGGTGCCGCCTTCGGAGACGTAGGGTTCATAGACCGCCGCAGTCGCGGAGCCGATGGCTCCGTCAGCGAAGATCTTCGCTCCCCAAACGCGGCACCGCTCGCCGTCGAGGGCCGCCATCAACTCGTCGACGGGCTTGGCGCGCGGACTAAAGAGCTCTGCCCACTGGATACAGAGGCGCGTGCGGATCGCGCAACCACGCTCGGCGGCAATGCGATAGGCTTCCAACTCGCGAGCGAGGTCGTAACGCCCGGTCATCATGTCGGTCGCGCAGGTGACCCCGTAGCTCGCCATCGCTTCGCCCGCCGCCATGATCGCGTCGACCATCTCTTCCGTGGTCGGCGAGGGTGCCGTCGCGGTGACGAGTTCATGGGCACGTTCGAGAAGCACTCCGGTGAGCCTGCCGCTAGCGTCCTTAACGTAGGTGCCCCCCTTGGGGTCGGGCGTTGCATCGGTGACCTTGGCGGCGTGAAGCGTGGCTGAGTTCGCAACGCTCGCATGGCCGTTCACATGGCGGAGCAGGATGGGGCGCTCGCTAGAGATGGCGTCGAGTTGGTCCTTGTGCAGGTGGACGCCGTCGTACTTCGTTTGGTCATAGTGAACTGCCATGAGCCAGACGCCTTCGGGCAGTTCTCGATGCCGCTCACGGACAGCGTCGAGAACCTCGTCATGGGTGCTCCAAGCGCCGAGATGAAGCTTCTGGAGGTCGAGCCCGGTGGGGAGAATGTGGCAATGGGCGTCGATGAACGCAGGGATGAGGTTCGCGCCGCCGAGATCGATCATCGGGCCGTCGGTGGACTCGACAATGCGGCCATTCTGGACGGAGATTTCGCTGGGGCCTCGCCCCGGGAGCGCCCAGGTGAAGTTGGTGTATCGGGCCTCGCTGTCAGGTCGCCAGAGCTTGAAATCCATGGGTAAGAGTATGGCTGACCGCTCCACCCCCAACCCCCTCCTCTCCGGGGGAAAGGAGGGGGCTCAATGCTACGGCGAACGCGACTCGACGGTCTTTTTGATGAACGCCCAATATCGTTGCTCGTTGGCGCTGCCGGCCTTTCCCGCGCCCAAATCTACCAGGGTGAGCACCCGCTTCCGATCCCCTGTTGTCAACCCTTGATAGGCCGCAAGGGCTGCGCCGACCCGTGCACGAATATCTGGCGCAGAGTCCTCCAGATCTATCAAGCACATGGCCTCTGCCTCTTTCGAGAAAGAGTCCCATTCTCCGGACTCGCTCGCGTCGACGAGGAGATCTCCACCCCACGCAGGTGCCTTCGCCCAAATCCTATAGGTCTTGACATGCAGGCGCATATCTTTCGGTTCTACGGCAGTAGCCTTCGCTCCGAACAGTTCTTGGAGACGAGCACTGGGGAAGTTACCATCCTCGTTGCAGCCGATCAGAACAAGGAACGCATATACACTGACGTTGAAGTGGGGCGAAAGGCTTGCGTCCTCCAATCGCTGACGTTGTTCGTCGGTCAGCGCCTTTGTCTTCTGGTAGGCGTCGCGGATCTTCGAGACATCCTTAAATGAGATGAGCTGGCCGCCGCTCGGTCTGGACGTGGACGCCCTTGGTGCGGCCGGCTTACCTGGGCATCCCGCCAGCATAAGGCAAACCGCTAAGACAATGATCGCGACACCAGACTTGATGCCCATGCAGGCCATACGCAAGTTTGGCACGGGACTGTTGCCAATCCGGGTCTCTGCACCCCCAACCCCCACCTCTACAAGGGAAAGGGGGGGGCTCAATCAATTCTCCCTACAAAGGACAAACTC
>JANJUB010000113.1 GCA_024710805.1 Fimbriimonadaceae bacterium
AAGGCGTGGGCGAAGGCTTCCTCGGGCAGGGCCTGCAGGTCCTGTTCGAACGCGCCGAGCGCGTCGGCGAGCTCCTTTCGGGCGTGGGCTTTGAATTCCATGCGGGGAACGTTACCCGCTCGCCCGTGGAGACGACCCTCAAAGTTGTATGGCCCTTCCCTCGATACGCGTCTTGAAGGAAGGGCAATATCCTGTACCTAATCGGGCCAGATCGTCTCATCGGAGACGAACTCCTTCAAGAGCTTGACTCTCGCTTTCAACAGCGGCACGAGTTCTGGCCAGTCCTTTGCGCTCCCTATCGTGATGTCTTCCCGGACATGGCCCGCTTCCATGTCATTGACGAGCTTAGTCCACCGCTCAACGATGGCACGCATTGCATCGCGAGGGTGCTTGATCTTCTCCGCCGAAACGTAGTCTGTTGGCAAGTCGCCTGCTATTACCCACCAACCCACCCAGCCGGGGGCCTTCTTGCTCTCAATAGCCCAGATCGAAACGTATGGATCCACGTGCCACGCTGGCCAGTCACCCACCTCGCCGTGGTCGACTTTCTGTTCAGCCAAGTACGCTGTGACCTTGGCTCGTTGCGATTGACACCATTGTTCTTCGGCATCCATCTTCTTCACTTCAGGCCCTTTCGGGGTAGGAGCGCCGCAACCCAACACGATCAACGTTAAGAAGACAGAATGCCATGTTAACCGAGTGGGTGCTGGGCCGGGCACGGATCGGTTGTACCCTCTGCTGTGTAGACGCTTCCCTCGAAACGCGCCCTATCGAGGTCCCCACCGTCAAGAGTCTGGAAGGATGGCAGGAGTAGAATGGCACTCCCATGCTTCCTGAGCCGCCCGAACTGGTCGAGTTTCTCGCGCCGTATCCGCCCACTACGCAGGCGCTTCTCCGCGGGCTTCGCGCCCGGATGGTCGAGCTGCTTCCTCCGTGCATCGAGACTGTATGGGACGCGACCAACGCGGTCGGCGTCGCCTACGGATTCACCGAGCGGAACGCGGACCACTTCATCCACCTGCCCGCCTACACGAAGTATGTGAACCTCGGGTTCTCGTTTGGAACGTCGCTCGACGATCCCGAGGGCCGGTTGAAAGGCACGGGCGCACGGATTCGGCACTTGCGCATGGACCGGGTGGAGGACCTCGAGGACCCTTACGTGCTCGATCTCATTCGGCAGGCGGCGGAAACGGCTCCGCGACCAAGTGTCGAGATCGAACCCCGCACGATCATCCGCGTGATGGATGGGCCGAAGCGCCGACCGAAGACCTAGTCCTTTGCTTCCCTTGCCCCGCGTCTTGCGAGGGCCCTCAAAACTGCGAGTTTGAGGGAGGGGCCGCGGACCTACATCTCGAATCGAGGCCGATGCTCCGCTCCAATGTTCTCGACGAACATCTCGACATGACCGCAGTTCATGCAGACGTAGACGTGGAATGGCTCCTTGCTCACAAAGTGCTCAAAGAAGTCGCCCAGAGCGCCCACTCGCGGACCTTCGTGGAAGTCCTTCTTCCCCATGAAGACAAGGGCAAAGTCGCAGCGCAGGCATTTCAGGGGTGGGGGCTGGGGCAAGTTCCGAGGAGCACCGCACTTCCAGCAGCTTGAGTACTGGTCTTCCACCTCTTCATCGCATCTGCGACACACCCACATAGGGCCATGTTAACATTTCCGGGCCCTCAAGTCTGCGAGTCTTGAGGATTGTGGAGCCACATTCCACATTCCACATTCCACATTCCACATCCTATAATGCACCTATGCTCGCGCTCCTCTTGATGGCCGCCCAGACGAAGCCGTTCGTCGCCAACGCCGAACTCGGCAAGCCGTACCGGGTGGGCGTGGACTCCTACATCATCGGCACCAAGACGAAGGTGGACACGCCGTATTGGCGCACGATCACCGTTAAGTCCATCCGCACGGCCCAGGCGTTTGGCGGGCAAGGTGAGTCGATCATCGCGGAGGCCGGCCAGAAGCTGATCCTCGTCGACGTGAACATCAAGAACCCCAACAACGACACCGTCAACGTATCGACGTCGGACACCCTTCGCACCCTTGTCTGGGAGTCCAACCTGGCGAAGTCCTTCCGGTACATCCGCGCCTTCCTGCCGAATGGCGACACGCTGAGCCACAACCTCAAGAAGGGCCAAGCGGTCGATGTCACGATCGTGCTGAGTGCGCCCGAGCACACGCCGTTCGTCCACTTAGGGTTTACGTTCGAGCGCAACAGCTTGCCCAGCGCCCGCTGGTTCGACGTGGTTCCGATCGCGCTGAAGTCGAAGTCGGTGTTCAGCACGGACGGGTTCAACTTCGGCTCCTCGGCGACGGTGACGGCCGATGCCCCCTTCGAGCTCGACGCCTTCCGCTTCGCGATCGGCAAGCCGGTCAAGAAGGGCGACCACTACGCGGTGACCCTTAACGCGACGAACACGATGCGGATGCCCGCTTCGTGGGGCTGGCAGTATGCCGCGACAGAGCTGCACTTCCCGGGAGGCGTCAAGGTGACCGCCTACCCATCGATTTACGAGCCGGGGACGGACACGATGTGGGGAGGACAGCTTACGCCGGGCCAAACCAAGTCGCTTGAGTACCGGTTCTACAACGTCCCCGCCGCCTTGCCGACTTCCTTGAGCATGAAGCTCAACGCCACCCAGCGCCAGTTCACGGTCGACTTCAGCCGTTAGTTTTGACCCCCGGCACGTGACCAAACGGCCAGCCGTACCGCTTCCGCGCAGCCGCTTCTTGGTCCTGAGCCGGATGTTCGAGTTCGAACCCATGTTCCACCCACGCCGGCACCGGCAGCTTCAGCCGCGGATACAGCGCGTAGAAGAACAGCACCGACTGCTCGACCCAGCCGAAATGGCCGCACCGATCAAGTAGCTCGACGTGCGCCTGGGGCAGATACTTCTCCTTCAGCAAATACGGCATGGCCGATCCGCACGGATCTTGGTGGCCCTGGATCATCGTTACCGGGAACTTGGAGTCGCGCAGTTTCGGCAGCAGCGGCCCGTAGGCCGCAGGGTTCAAGATGTGGCGGCGCAGCGCCATGAACACCGGCGCGGAAAACAGGTTCGGAGGCATGTCCTTCATCAAGCCCTCGGCATACCCTGGCTCGCGGAAGTAGTAGGGCATCACCGACATCACCTGCGACTCGATCTTCTGCTCTTCGGACAGGTCCTGGCGCGCACTCTCCTCCACCAGCTTGTCGAACACCGACTGCGGAATGACCCGGTTGAGGTTCTGGCTCAACACATCGCCGTCGATGCCGATTCCGGGAATGCTCGTGAGCACGAGGTGCTCGATGGCGTTCGGGTGTTTGGCCGCGTACGTGAGGGCGACAATCACCCCCCAGCTTTGGCCCACGACGGTCCACTTCGTGTGCCCGGCGCGCTTGCGCAACGCCTCGAGGTCTGCGATGGTGCGATCGAGGCTGATCGAGTCGGCAAGCGGCCCCTTCCCCGCCTTCATTCGGCTCTTTCCGGTTCCGAGTTGATCGAACAAGTAGGTGCGACAACGATCGCGCAAGCCGAAGCCGATCGCCCAGACCGAGCGTCCGCTGAACCCCGGTCCGCCGGCGATGGCGACCACCGGCCGCCCGACCCCCACGATGTCGGCGTTGATGACGTAATCACCCCGATCGACCGCAATCGACGACTGGAACACGAACGCGGCGATCACGGCGGCAAGCATGGGCACTACTATGACTCAATCGGGCGGGCCACCGCATCGAATCGTAGAGTCAGCACCCGGCCCTTGACGAGAACCCAGCGAAATGTGGTATAGTTGTTTCCGTCTAGTCTGGCAAGCATTGTCAGAACGGGGGAACCACATCTGTGGGGTGAATCCATTTCGGAAGAGTTACACCCGACTCTAACCCGTCAGCTAACCTCGGAGACAGAGCCATCATGAGCGTGCCCGCTTGGGCAAGCTCCATGACCGTAACGCATGGAGGTGATTGTATGCGTTTACATAATACGGCCGAGGAGACGTTTGTCAATACTCTCGTGGAGGGTACCAAGCTTCTTGTCGCCAACTCTAAGTTTACGACTCCCGAGAAGATCGCGGCCTTGAAGAAAGCGATCGCGGGACATGCCCAACAAGCCGTGCTGCTTCGCGCGCAACGGAATGCGGTAGCCGACGTCGATGTGATGAAGCGGATCGAGCGGATGATCAAGCTTCGCGAAGAGGCGGCGGCCTACTTGAGCGCAACCGCGAAGTGGCTGACCAGCCGGGAGCGTAGTCTGCAGACGCTCGACGATCTGCCGCGGATGTTTGCCGTCCCTAAGTGGCAAAACGACCAACTCTGGGCTTAGCCCATCGCCTCGGGCCCGCAACGACGCGGGCCCTCCTTCTGCATGCAGACGGGCGACCGCATGGACGAAGCTCCCAGCACCATGCCGACCCGACGCGATGTTCTCAAACTTGGTGCCAGCAGCATGATCGCTGGCTCGATCGGTCGCTGGATTCCGAGTGCCCCTATGCAAGACGCCATCCCATCCCCCGCTCCCCACGTCGCCGCTTTCGAGAACCTCGCCTTCGGCATGTTCGTTCACTGGGGGCTCTACTCGCAGATCGGGAAGGGAGAGTGGGCGATGAACATCCACGGCATCCCGCGCGAGGAGTACATGAAGCGGATGCAGACCTTCACTGCGAAGGACTTCGATGCGAAGAAGCTCGCGCAGACGGCCAAGCGCGCGGGCATGAAGTACATCACCCACACGACGCGCCACCACGATGGATTCAGCCTCTACGACACGCGGGGCTTATCGAAGCTCGACGTCACCCACACGCCCGCCAAGCGCGACCTCGTGCGCGAGTTTGTCGACGGCTGCCGCGCGGAAGGCATCGTGCCCATGCTCTACTGCACCACCCTCGACTGGAGCGACGACCGCTTCAAGAACGACTGGGAGGCCTATCACAAGTATCTTCAGGCGAGCGTCGAACTGCTCTGCACCCGGTACGGCAAGATCGGTGGGTTCTGGTTCGATGGCAACTGGAGCAAGAAGGACGCGAACTGGCACGAGACGGAGCTCTATGCGGTCATCCGCAAGCACCAGCCCGACGCGATCATCATCAACAACTCGGGCATCGACGCCATGGGACGGGGCGGGCATCCCGAGGTCGACAGCGTCACCTTCGAGCGCGGCCGTCCGACTCCGCTCGATCGTAAGGGAGCCAAGAAGTATGTGGCCGCGGAGATGTGCCACACGATGAACTTCCACTGGGGCGTCGCAACAAACGACTTCAACTACCTGTCTCCTGCCCACGTGATCGAGGAGTTGTGCTTTGCACGCCGCGCCGGGGCGAACCTCCTCATGAACATCGGCCCCGAAGCCCAGGGTGCCGTGCCCGCGTACGAAGCGGCCGCGCTGGCCCGGGTGGGAGATTGGATTTCGATGCATGGTGGGACGGACGGAGTGATGTATCGTGGGCGTCCGGTTGGGATTTCGGGCGAGGAGGAGGACTTCGCGCTCGCCTTAGGCGATGAACTCTATCTCTTCGTGACCGACCTGACTGCCACGAGCAACACGCAGGTTCACGGCACCAAGCATCGAGGCGCGGGAGCGCGGGCCTTCAAGGGAGTGGCTCGCGAGTTCAAGGAAGCGGTTTGGATGGACAACGGCGAGTCTTTGAAGTTCTCCCAGGACTCGGAGACGCTGACCCTGCAGGCAACCGGCTACCCGTATGGGACGAACACGGTGATTCGAGTCGCCCGGCTTCGCTAGCGTAGACAGCATAACCACGTGGGGCAGTGTTGCCCTTGTGCCCTGCCTCCTGTGCGCCGGGACGAACCCACCGACGACCTCAGGGTAGCCCCTTGGCATCTTGTCGTAGCGACGGGATGATACGTGCCCGTCGAAGACACCCCCGCGGCACGTACCATCCGCGGGCTACAAGGGCGTGATTTTGTCGGGGAAGCGAAAGACGAGGTCCCACGGTCCGCGTCAGGGTTCGGCGCGGGGACGAACCACCCTGCGCCCTCCGTTGATACTCCTTGACTCACTCGCTTATAACGCCCGGTGCGCCGCCCTCGTACCCTTCGGCAACTCGGTCTCGGGCAGCGTAGAGTTTCTCTCGGTAGTCCGCGTCAAACATCTCGCTAACGGAACGCTCAAGTTGCGCAGCTATTCGACAGAAGGCAATGAATTCAGCATTGTGACGGAGAGAGAACTCATCGGACTCGCTGAAGCGAGCGAAGAACTCGAAGAGGACAAGCGCCTCGTCGGCGGACAGCACAATGGTCAGTTGATCGCTCACCAGATTCCTCTGCGATCTATTCTACTGGCCCGGGTAACAGTACCATGACTCCACGGATCAGCCCTTGGGCCCTGCCTGCTGTGCGTCGGGACAAGCCCACCGAAGACCTCAGGGATTTCCCTTGAGGACGTAGTCGCAGGTTTCGAGTCCGAGCGAAGCGTAGGACGACGTCCTACGGTCTACATCAGGCACGTCACTCCTCGATCTTGAAACCAGCGGCACGCAGGGTTTCGGTTACGCTGGCCCGAATCCTGGCCGCTGCTTCCGGGTCGGGAGTGCGGCGCCTGAAGATCGGATGCTCCTCGCGAACTCTTAAGAGGGCTTCGAAGTCAGCGACCTCATCCAGAAGTGGCAAGGCGTACTTGACCGCCAGTTCAGCAACCAACTCGGCCAAACGGTCGGCATCCGCATCGCTCGAGCATCGATAGGGCTGAGTGAAGAAGTCGCCATGGATATGCGACAAGTCGAAGGAGGACGAAGGGTACACGTAGTTGGGCACCTTCTCGACCACACCTCGAATGCTCATCTCATGTTCGACATGGTAGGTGTACACCTGCACTCGGAAGCTGAGGCAGTCTCCAGTCGTATCTGGCATCCCAACGACCTCGAACATCTGATATACCGAGTCCGAAATCTTGCGTTCAATCCGGGTTCCTTGCCATTTGAATCCACTCGTCGATAATGCACCCTTCAGGTGAGATCGAATGTGTTTGGCGTACCGTCTGCTGTCTGGAACCTCCATTGTCCTCTTCACTCGGCGCGGGGACGAACCACCCTGCGCCCTCCGTTGATTCTAAGCCAAAACTTCCCTAATGCGGACACCGCCAAGATAGACCACGTGGGGCAGGGTTGCCCTTGTGCCCTGCCTGCTATGCGTCGGGACGAACCCACCGACGACCTCAGGGTAGCCCTTTGGAATCATGTCGTAGCGACGGGATGACACGTGCCCGTCGAAGACACCTGGGATAGTTGGGATGATCTTTGAGATTAGCGCCCTAGAGATTGCAGCCAAGAGCTCCTCGCGCGTCTTCTGCTGAAATTCATGTTCGTTCACTTCACCAACCCAATCTCTGCTGCATGAAGGATGGTTCCATAAAAGCAGGGCACAAGACATCCCTGCCCCACGTGAAGAGTGGGATTCGACACGGAGGGTCCAGGTTGGTTCGTACCAGGGCCTCCCGCAATCGTCGTTGGCGTGCGCCGTTATCCAACGTGGGTCGGCGCCCTAAGATTCGCCCCAGGCGTCTCAACTTGCGATGAGCCAACAAGCCTACATCCGCGCGGCGCTCGACTCCGTGCGAAGCGACCTCGCCGAGAGGCAGCGTTGGCATCTCTCGCCGAAACCCGCGCCAACGAGGGGCCCGGTGGGTTCTGGCTGGGCCCTCACTCCTCCGCGCCGAGGTCGTGGACAATGAACACGGTCGACTTGAGCACCTGATCGCCCAGCACGACGTCAAAGCGGTAGTCGCCTGGGATCTCAATCAACTGCTCGACGCGCACTAAGCCGGCGAAGTAGGCGTAACTCGATCGCATCTGCGGGCGGCGATGGAACTCGACCTCGATCTCCTGCTCGTAGTACAGCCTCCCATCCTGATCGATCATGCGAATCTGCAGCACGTAGGTCTCGTCGGCCTCGTAGGGATCGACCTCCAGTTCGCACGCCATGTAGAACGGCTTGAGCTGGATGGGCAAGAAAGGCGGACGCAACTCCCGGATGAGCCCCATAAGCACCGGCCCGCCGGTATCCAGGCGGGCCGCATACTCACAAAGCACCAAGAAGTTGCAGCGCATCAGTCGTCGAGGTTCTGAATCCCCTTCTGCGCATCGCTCGCGCGTCGACGCTTCGTCTGGCCATAGGCTCCGCCCGACGGAGAGCCCGTGCCCGGTGTTTCCGGAGCGGGACCCGCGGTAGGCGCCGTAACCGGCTGCGTGATTCGCACCTGATTGGCGAGATTGCGCGAGATCGCGATCATCGTGTTGTGCTCACCCTGCTTGCGCCCAATCGCCCGATCCCATAGGTACAGGATCGGAGCTGCGTTGAAGATCGACGAGTACGTGCCCGAAAGAATTCCCGCGAGCATGGCCGCATTGAACAGCTTGAGTTCTGGTGTTGCCGACCCAACGAAGATCAAGAGAATCAGCGTAATGACGACGGTGCCCGACGTATTGATCGACCGGGCAATCGACTGGGTGATCGATCGGTTCACCAGCATCGCCATGTCCTCGTTCGGCAACGGCTTGCGCAGGTTCTCCCGGATACGGTCGAAGATGACGATCGTGTCGTGGGTCGAGAAACCGATGACCGTCAGCATCGCCGAGATGAACAGGGCGGAGATTTCCCACCCGGCCACCGCGCCCATGATGGCTGCCAAACCAAGGACAATCATGACGTCGTGGATGAGCGCGACAACGACCGACATCGCAAATCGCAGGCCCACGACAAATCCGCCGAGAGCGAATCCGAACCGAACCGCCAACCAAACGATGATCAAGACCGTGCTAAACACGATGCCTAGCACCGCGTTGCGGATCGTCTCGTCCCGAACCGAAGGCCCAACTGACTGGAAGGTGCTCTTCTCAAGATTGGTGATCCCGGCGAGTTCGGCCAGTTTGGGCTTCGCCTCATCCGGGCTCGTCGGCAACACATCGCTCGGCGGCGCGGTGATGATCACGTACTTGTCCGTGTCCGTGGACATGAACTTGACGTTGGCACCCTTAAGACCCGACCGCTCTAGACTCGAGCGAACTTGGTCCGCGGTCATATTGCCCGAGAGATACGTTCCTTCGTAGCCGCCGGAGAACTCGACGTTGGTCTTGAATCCACCGAGCATGACCATGGCGATGATGCCGGGGATGATCGTGACGATCGAAATCGTGAAGAAGAGCTTCGACTTCTCGACAACCTTCAACTGCTTCGTGTCGGCACTCTGCTCCAGACCTTCACCAAACCACTGCCGGTTGAGGCCGTACCACTTGGGGTTTGCGCCCAGGCCGGATCCTACCAAGAAGACCAGCAACGAGCGGGTAACCGTGATCGCGGTAAACAGCGAGAGCGCGACGCCGATGATGAGGGTCGTAGCAAAGCCCTTAACCGGGCCTGTGCCCAGGTTGGCCAGCACCATCGAGGTCAGGATCGTACAGGCATTCGAGTCGATAATCGCGGGGAGGGCGCGGCTAAAGCCGAGTTCGATGGCCCGCATGAGCGGCCGATCGGCGCGCATCTCCTCCTTCACCCGTTCGAAAACGAGGATGTTGGCATCGACCGCCATACCGACGGACAAGATGAAACCGGCGATGGCCGCGAGCGAGAAGGTGGCTCCGATCCACTTCAGCACGGTCAGCGTGATCAGCACGTAGAGAGCGAGCGCAATCAACGCGACGAAGCCGGGGAACACGTAGTAAACGATGAGGAACGCGGCGATGATCCCCATGGAGATCAAGCCGGTAAAGACGATCCGCTCAAGGGCGAACTGGCCGACGGTGGGATCGACGACCGTCGAACTCGTCTCGATGAGCGATACCGGTAACGAGCCGGATTTCAGCAAGCTCGTGAGCGACTTGACGTACTCGACGCTGAAGTTGCCGTCGATGATGCCCTCGGTGCTGATGATCGCGCCCTCTTTCAGGGGGGCGACGTTCATGACCACGCCATCGAGCACCGCCGCAAGCTTCTCGCCGCGGTAGGTGTTGGCTCGGCTCCAGCGCTCCATCTTGCGCGCGCCCTCAGAGCTGAACCGCATGCTGGGGATGTACTTGTCACCCATCGGAATGGGCTGAGCGTCGGCCAGTTCGTCACCCGAGAGGATCAGGGTCCATCCGTCGATGATCCGCTGGTATTCGGGGTTGCGGATGGTTCGCTCTGGATTCTCCGGATCGGGAATCGTCGGCTTGATCACCTCATCCGAACCGCGCTTCATGAACCAGACTTCAGGCTTGTCGCCGTCCGCATCGGTCTCGTTGTACATGCGGTTCGGAAGCTTGACGGTCGACACGTTGGTGGCGTGATACCACTCGATACGCGCGGTCGTGGACATCAGCTTGCGCGCTTCTTCTGCGTCGGTCAAACCGGGCAGTTCAACGATGAATCCGGTCGTCCCCTTCTTCTGAATCGTCGGTTCGACGACACCCAAACCGCCGGTCGCGCGGTTGAGAAGGATGCCCTCGATTCGATTCTGCACGCTCGAAAGCTCTTCGCCTTTCGGCAGCTTCGACGTGTCCATTTCGAAGGTGAAACGAACACCACCGCTTACGTCCAAGCCGTAGTTGTACGGCCTAAGCGTAAAGAGGAAGCCGGACAGGGCGCTCAGCGCGACCACAAACAACAGAAAGAGATAACTACGCGATTGCAAGGTGAAGTTCGCCTCCCTGGCGTCCGTGGGATGATACCTGGTGCGCTCCAACCCAAGGACGGCGTAGACTGAACCGTGCGCCGAGCCTTCACCCTGATCGAACTGCTGGTGGTGATCGCGATCATCGCGATTCTCGCCGCAATCCTCTTCCCTGTTTTCCAGCGAGCGAAGGAAGCGGCAAAGCGCGCAACCTGCCTCACGCACCAGCGCCAGCTTGGGCTGGGCATGACCCTTTACATGCACGACTGGGACGACCACCTTCCCGATCGTCGCGATCTAAAATCCTCGTTGCCGGGCGGATACAAGCCGTGGACCACGTGGCCACCGAGCGATCCCCGCGCCGGATGGGCGCTCGTGATCCTGAAGGACTATCTCAAATCCGCCGAGATCGGGGTCTGCCCCAGCGCCCAGGCCATCTTTAACCTAGCGCCCCAGGTTCGCCAAGCGGTCTCGACCGACCCTCGCGCCGCCTACACGCTGTACTGGATGTGGCGCTTTGATCGTATCAGCGACCCGGTGGATCTCGACAACCTCTGGGGCAAAACGGAAGATCAGGCGATCCGCGATTTGCAGGCGGCTGGAAACCCTACGGTCGGCTATCCCGAAGGCACGGCCGACATCGGCATGGTATGGGATCCTTACTTCCCGAGGACGATTCCCACGACCCCCGAGGCCCTCCGCGGCAAGGCCACCCACGTCGGCGGGCACAACATCCTCTACCTAGATGGCCACGCCAAATTCTTGAAAGACCGCCGAACCGAATGAGGTCGGTAAACTAGACGCTTATGGCCGTCGAGATTCTGATGCCCGAGTTGGGCGAGTCCGTGCATGAAGGCACCGTCAGCCGCTGGCTGAAGAAGGAAGGCGATCACGTCAAGGAAGACGAACCCATTGTCGAGATCATGACCGACAAGGTCAACACCGAGTTGCCGTCCCCGGCGACGGGCATTCTCAAGAAGATTCTCATTCCGGAAGGCGAGCTTGTCGAGGTGTTCCACGCGATGGGCATCATCGACGACGGCTCCGGCGATGACGTCAGTGAAGCTGCTCCGGCGGCCGCTCCAGCCGAGGCTGCGGTTGAGACGGCCGCCCCCGTTGCGGCCGCACCCCTGAGCGACGGAGAGCGGCGCTGGTATAGCCCGGTGGTGCGCTCGATGGCTAAGTCGCACGGCGTGACCGAGGATCAACTGCGCTCGATCGTCGGCACCGGCGAGCAGGGTCGGGTTACCAAGCGTGATCTCGAGGCCTTCTTGGGCGGGGCCAAACCGGCCGTCGCCCCGGCCGTCGCCGCACCCAAACCGGCCGCCAAGCTCGAAGAGAAGCCCGTAGTGGCCCCATCCGTCGCTGGCCCCGAGCAGCAGCTCGTGCCGCTGGTCGGCATGCGGAAGATGATCGCTGACGCGATGATCCGCTCTTCGCAAGTGCCGACGGTCAGCACGGTCACCCAGGTCGATGTGACCTCGATGGTTCAGTTCCGCGAGCGGAACAAGGACAGCTTCGCCGAGCAGTACGGCGTGAAGCTCACCTACACCCCGTTCTTTATCAAAGCGATCACCGAGATGCTCGTCGAGCTTCCGCTCATGAACGCCGCGCTCATGCCGGACAATCAAATCGCGATGAACAAGGGGGTTCACCTCGGCATTGCGGTCGCGCTTGGCGCGAAAGGCGACGAGGGACTGATCGTCCCGGTCATCAGAGACTGCCACCAGAAGGGCCTCGTCGATATCGCTCGCGACTTGGATGCGATCGCCAAGAAGGCCCGTGCCAACCAGCTGAGCGTCGCCGACGTTCAGGGCGGCACCTTTACGCTCACGAACCCGGGCACGTACGGTGCGCTGTTCGGCACGCCCATGATCAACGCTCCGCAGGCGGGCATCTTGGGCACGTACGGCATCCAGAAGATGCCGGTGATCGTGGACGATATGATCGCGATCCGCTCGATCATGCACC
This sequence comes from Fimbriimonadaceae bacterium, assembly GCA_024710805.1. Taxonomy (GTDB): domain Bacteria; phylum Armatimonadota; class Fimbriimonadia; order Fimbriimonadales; family Fimbriimonadaceae; genus JANJUB01. The sequence goes on from JANJUB010000113.1 coordinate 12,549, forward strand.
TCGTGCTGACGTACGACCACCGGATTATCGACGGAATGATCGCCGGGAAGTTCTTGGCGGGCGTGAGGGATAAGCTGCAGGCGTTCGACTTCTTCCGGTAGCTCCGTGGATTTTCTGAGGTTGCAACCAGGTCATGAGCTTCTGGCGCTTGTTGCGCGAGCGATGGTGGATCAAGCATGAGCGTACGTCTAGGTCGCTCCGTCAGTGCCTGGTTTCGGGTCCGGAGTTCGAGTTCCTCCTGAGGTCTCCCGACTCGGTCGTGCACGGGACCTTCGACATCCCGCGACTTAAGCCGGACACTCCCGAATCTGTCCCAGGCGGACTCAAAGGCCTGATCGAGTACGTCGAGTGCGAATCAGCATCCCTGTCGTCCGAGGGACTGCGCTGGCTACGGACCGCCAATATCGGCGGTGTCCACTTTTGGATTTGGGAGATTCCGGACGATGACAGCTACGTTTTCGCAGAGAACTCTCGCGGCTATACCAGCTTCGGCCTGGATTGGAGGCGAGACATGAACCCCTAGCAGTTCCTCGCCCGGGAATATCTCATGAGTTACGGCGAAACCGAACGCTGATACCGAGGAACAGTACAACCCTCGGCTCAGGGGCAATCGAAGGGTGCCTCCAGCAAACGCAGGGCCACGACGCCGTAAAATCGTTGCCATGCGGCGACTTGTCATCGCGACCCACAACTCGAAGAAGGCGCGCGAGATGCATCAGATTCTCGGCACCCGCTTTCCGGGACTCGAGCTCCTGACCCTGGCCGACTATCCCGGCGCACCCGAACCCGAGGAGACGGGAGACACCTACGAGGCGAACGCGATCATCAAGGCCGAGTCCGCCGCACAGTTCACCGGCGAGTGGGCACTCGCCGACGACGCCGGGCTCGAAATCGATGCCCTGCCGGGGGAGTTAGGGGTGTTCTCTAAGCGCTTCGCGGGCCCTGACACTTCGTTCGCCGAGAAGATGGTGCGCATTCTCGCGAATCTCGAAGGCGTACCCGAAGCTGAGCGCGCAGCGAGGTTCCGTTGCTTCGTTGCCCTCGCCCACCCAGATGCCGAAACGCGCGTCTTTTCCGCAACCTGCGAGGGTCGGATTGCGGAGGAGCCGAGCGGCGCGGGAGGGTTTGGCTACGATCCGATCTTCTGGTTGCCTGAACTCGGATGCACGATGGCTGACCTCACCGCCGAGCAGAAGCATGCGATCAGCCACCGAGGAAAAGTGCTTGCGGAAGTCGCCGACCATCTGGCAACCATGATCTAGTAACGCAACGATGCCCCGACCCATCCGGCCGAGGCATCGAAATGATGGCTTAGTTTCGGTTGGCGATCTGGCGCGGCGAAGCCGGCGCGACCTCGACGAACACATTTGCCGGAACCACGAGGTAGATGTTCTCACCCACCTCTTCCCAGGTGCCTTCCTGCGAGAAGTTGACTCCGCACATGAAGTCCTTGATCTTCTCGCGCAGGCTCGGCTCGGTGAGCGTAAGGTTGAGCAGCTGCTGCTCGCCTCGCTTCAGCCCTTGCGCGGCTGCGAGAGCGTCTTCGAACGACACAATTTGACGTCGAACCGTGACCTGATACTTGTAAATGGCTCGGTTCTCGGGGGTCCGAGCGTGGCGGCGCGAGTCGCGCGTGTCTTCCACTTCATCCTCTTCATCCTCTCGGGTGAAGATCCCTGCCAACTTGCCGAATAGACCAGGCTTATCCTGGAGTTCCATCTCTTCCATGAGTCTCTCCTATGCTTGCGTTCGCTCTCCGAAGATTGCCGTGCCAACTCGGACGTGGGTTGATCCTTCCTGGATCGCCACCTCGAAGTCGTTGCTCATGCCCATGCTGAGCCAAGTCCCACCCATCCCTTCGTTGAGTTCTCGCAACATCCGAAAGAACGGACGCTGCTCCTCAGCGTTTCGATGCGCGTGCCCGAGCGTCATCAAGCCTCGCAAGCGAACATTCGGATAGTTTAGGACTTCCGAGACCAATTCGTCAAGGGCTGTCGGAGAAATCCCCGATTTCTGGTGTTCTCCGGTCGTGTTCACCTCGATCAGGCCGTCCATACCCTCTGCCGGAGCGCCTTTGGCGATCTCGCGCAGCTGATGGGGGCTCTCGATCGTGTGGATCACAGTCCCCAACTGGGCGGCCCGCTTGGCCTTGTTCGATTGCAGGGTTCCGATGAAGTGCCAGCGGATGTCCTTGGGCAGCGCCTCCCATTTGGGCAGCAGCTCTTGGAGCCGACTTTCTCCGAAGTCGCGATGGCCCGCGTCGTAAGCTCGCTGAATCGCCGGCACCGGGTGGGTCTTGGAGACGGCGATGAGGGTGACCGACGCCGGATCCCGCCCGGCCGCCTCGGCGGCGCGCGCGATACGAGCTTGAACCGCGAAGAGCGACTTCACCGCGAACCCAGCCAGCTCCCCGCCGCGCACGCAAGGAACGCGGCCACGACGCTGATCAGCACATAGCCAAGGGCCTTGTCAATGCGCCCATCCGACCACATGCGGGCACTCTCCGCGGTAAAGGCGCTAAACGTTGTGAATCCACCGAGCAGCCCCACCGGGAGCAAGAGCCGCCACTCTTCACCCCAACCATGGCGGGTGGCATAGGCGGCGTAGAGTCCAATCAGGAAGCCACCGAAGATGTTGACCGCCAGTGTCCCGAAGGGGTAGTCGGGACGGCGCTCGAGCGCCCAGGTTTGAACGGCGTAGCGGGCAACTCCGCCCAACCCTGAACCCAGGAACACGAGCCCGAACCGCTGCCAAGCGTCCATAGGCTCATTTTGCTTGAATAGAGACCCTGCGGATACACTCCCGGCATGCTGTCTCCACTCCTGATGTTGCTGATTGGGCAAGAACCCGCGCGCCGACCGTCGCTGACCGGCACCATCGAGAAGTTGCCTGCCTTCGCGTCGCAGGCGCTCGGCAACTCTCGCGATATCCTGGTGTATCTGCCGCCGAACTACGCGAACGAGCCGAAGCGGCGTTACCCGGTGGCGTACTTCCACGACGGGCAGAACGTGTTCGACGGGGCGACCAGCTTCATCCCCAACCAGGAGTGGCGCGCCGACGAGACCGCGGAAGCGATGATCAATGCGGGGTTGATCGAGCCGATCATCATCGTCGCCGTGGCGAACGCCGGTGCGGCGCGGGGCGACGAGTTCTTACCGACGCGCTTCACCTTCCGGGGCTCGACCATCGGCGGCAAGGCGGATGACTACGGTCGGATGCTCACGGACGAGATCAAACTGGAAATCGACCGCCGGTTCCGCACCCGCAGGGATGCCGCGAGCACGGCGGTGATCGGTTCTTCGTTTGGTGGCATCCTCAGTCTCCATCTGGGTCTAAGCCGCCCCAACACCTTCGGCAAGATCGGCGTGATGTCGCCTTCGGTGTGGGTGGACGAGCGGGTGATGATCAAGCGGGTTACCGAGTTGAAGACGCGCCCCAAGCTTAAGGTTTGGCTCGATATTGGCTCCATGGAGGGCCCCGATGCGGCCCGAGATACGCGAGATTTGCGCGATGCGCTGGTCGCGAAGGGTTGGCGCACCGGCCGAGACGTCCTGTACTTCGAGGAGCCCCGTAGCGAGCATAACGAAGCCGCGTGGGCGAGGCGGCTTCCGATGGTGTTCAAGTACCTGTTTGGGAAGTAGAAGGGATTGGTTCGGATTGGTTCGGATTGGCTCGGACTGAGCAACCACGAGGCGCGCGGGGGCGTCGTACCGCGCAAGCAACCGCGCCGGCGCGTAAATGACGGGTTAGCTCCGGTGGCTCGGCTCCCGCAAAGGTGAGCCCACGTGGGGCACGGACGTCTCGTGCCGTGCTTCCCGCGGACACTCGAGCGGGGCACAAGGCATCCCCGCCCCACGTTAACTTCACACAACTTCTGTTAGAAGTTGCCCCAGAGATATTGTATGGTGACCTCGTGGTGGTAGAGAATCTCGCTCGTCTTCACCCTCGATCCCAGAGCCTTCGGACACCGCTCTGCGGACGCCACCTTGCGATCCACGAACTTCTCCTTGTTCTCCTCGCCCAGAAGCAGCGTGGCGAACTCGCTCTGCTTCATCAGCCGGATCGCGTCGTAGACGTTGTCGGGCAGGAAGCGGGTGCGGGTGCGACGCGTTTCGGATGTGATCTTCTCGGTCATCGGGCCCTCGAGTCCGGTCTTGAGCAGGGCATAGAACGCCATGTATGGGTTGGCGTCCGGAGCGACGGTGCGCACCTCGACCCGAGCCGACTTCGAGTTGCCGAGCGGAATACGGATCATGCTCGTCCGGTCGACCGCGCTGGACTTGATCTGGTTCGGCGCCTCGTAGTTCGGATCGAGCCGCCGGTAAGCGTTCACGCTCGGGTTCAGGATGAGGCAGATGTCGTTGGCACTGTTCAGGAGTCGATCAACGAACTCCCACGCCGTTTGGCTCAGGTTCTCCTCGCCTTTCGCGTCGTAAAAGATGTTCTTGCCCTTCTGGGTGATCGACATGTTGGTGTGCATGCCGCTGCCATTGATACCGCTGATCGGCTTGGGAAGGAAGCTCGCGGTGCAGCCCATGTTGGCCGCGATCTGGCGCGCAGTGAGCTTGTAAAGCTGAACCTGATCGGCGGCGATGACCGCGTCCGTGTACATGTAGTTCAGCTCAAACTGAGAAGGCGCAACCTCGGGGTGGTCCTTCTCGTTCTCGAAGCCGAGCGCACGCTGCGATTCGGCCAACCGATCGATGAACACGCGCAGGGGATCGTTGGGCAGCGAGTGGTAGTAACCGCCGCTCGAAACCAGTTCGAAGCCCGTACTCGACTGGAACTTCTGCTCGGCGTTCAAACCCTTCAGCAGGAAACCCTCGCACTCGACTGCGATGTTGCACTCGTAACCGTGCTTCACAAAGAGCTGGTCCGCGTAGCCCTTGAGCAGGCCCCGGAAATCGGATCGGTAGCTCTCGCCGCTGCGCTCCAGAATGAGGCCGAACACGATGACTTTGCCTGGGCCAAAGATGTCGCTCGGAAGCCAACGGAACGTGCCCCAGTCGATGGCAAGCCGCAGATCCGATTCGCTCACCACCGAGAAGCCCCGGATCGAGGAGCCATCGAAGGTCAGGTTGTCGTGGCTCTTAAGAAGGAACTTCTTGTCGTAGTCGAGCATGTGGAAGCGGCCCTCGAGGTCGGTGAAACAGACCGTCACCGCCTTGATGCGCTTCTCGTTATTCAAGTAGTCGATGTAGAAGGCCTCGAGGTCGGCGGGCGACTCGCGATTCAGCTGGCGCTGCTTCGCCTCGAGGTTTCGCTCTTCAAGCTCGTCGTACGGGATCTCCAGAAACGTTCGCAACTCTGCCATGCGTGCATAGTAGCACACATTTTCACACTTGAAACATTATTCAGCGCGTTTTTATCTTTATTTTCTTCGCGCTTATCTTATTTCGGCGCTTGGACAGCTCTTGTGAAGCCCGCGCCAACGAGAAAGGCGAGCGCAAAGATGCCGGTGGTGGCCGCGCCGATGGCGGTCCATACGTAAAGCGGCTCGGTTTCCCAAGTGGCGGGAGCCAGACGGGGGACAAATCGAATGATCAGCATCGTTGCCCAACTCATGCCGACGAAGCCCGCAACGCACCGGCGCGTCGCGTCGAGGTGCGGCATCAAGATGGCCCAGCAGAAGACGATCAAGCAAGCAACGGCGATGGGCAGTCCGACAAAGAGGTCTTGGCCCCGCCACCCCAGGGCCATCGCGTAGCCGGCGGCCATGCCAAACGGAGTGATCCCCGCAAGCAACCACCGAAGGGCAATCATGCCTCATTATGGCGGGCGGGTACGCTGACGGACATGCCGATCATCGTTGATATCGCCGCGCGAGAGATTCTGGACAGCCGTGGAAATCCGACCCTTGAAGTGGACGTCGTACTCGAATCCGGAGCGACCGGCCGAGCCGCTGTTCCAAGCGGCGCCAGCACGGGCCAGTTCGAAGCCGTCGAACTCCGTGATGGCGATCCCAAGCGATACTTGGGCAAGGGCGTGCTGAAGGCCGTCGAGAATGTCAACGAAGTCATCGCGCCGGCGCTCCTCGACAAGGACGCCACGGACCAAACCGCCGTCGATGAACTCCTGATCGAAGTGGACGGCACTGAGAACAAGGCTCGCCTCGGCGCAAACGCCCTTCTCGGCGTTTCGCTGGCGGTGGCAAAGGCGGCGGCTCAAGAGTGCCGACTTCCCCTCTACCGCTATGTCGGCGGAGTCACGGCCAATACCCTTCCCGTACCGATGCTCAACATCCTGAACGGCGGCCAGCACGCGGACTCCAACGTCGATTTTCAAGAGTTTATGATCCTGCCCGTGGGCGCTCCTTCGTTCGCCGAGGCGCTCCGAATCGGCTCTGAAGTGTTCCACACGCTGAAGAAGGTGCTGAAGAGCCGCGGATTGAATACCGGAGTCGGCGATGAGGGCGGCTTTGCGCCGAACCTTGAGAACCAAGATATGGCGTTCGATCTGCTGATCGAGGCCATTCAGCAGGCGGGTTACACGGCGGGCGATCAGATTTGGCTCGGAATCGACGCCGCGGCGACCGAGTTCTACGAGGGTGGCCGGTACGTTTATAAGGCTGGCGATATGCGCGAGCGAACCGGCGCCCAACAAGTTGACTATCTGGCCGGACTCTGCGACAAGTACCCGATCCTGAGCATCGAGGATGGCTGCAGCGAGGAAGATTGGGACACGTGGAAGGCCCTGACCGATGCGATCGGCGATCGAGTTCAGTTGGTGGGCGACGACCTGTTCGTGACCAATGTCTCGCGCCTGCAGCGAGGTATCGACTCGGGCACCGCGAACTCAATCCTCGTCAAGGTCAACCAGATTGGAACCCTGACC